>JAWSUM010000087.1:0-12702 GCA_033549165.1 Methanolobus sp. | reverse complement strand
TTTGTCGGTGGTCTTTCCGGTTCCCTGGTTGCATGGCTGCCCGGTATATCGTCTTCTGTGGCAACGGTCTTTGCAAGGCTTTTCATCCGGCAGGAGCCCCGGGAAGAATGGGAAAGATACGGAAAATATGGCGGAAAATATGAAGATGGTTTACTCCTTGATCCGGCAAAGGAGTTCATAGTCTCTGTCTCGGGAGTGAACACCTGCAATGCTATCTTTGCACTGGTGGCCCTTGCAGTTATTGGTAAGTCAAGGAACGGGGCGATGGTTGTCGTTGACGGGCTGCTTGGAGGCATTGAACCGGATGCATCGTCAATGGTTCTCTTCCTCTGTGCGGTCTCGCTTACTGCAATACTCTCCTACTTTTCGACAATTTATATAGGTGACAGGGTCCACAGCAAGCTCTCTGATTTGAATTACCCGCTGTTGTGCTATTCGGTGATTGCGCTCCTCTCCATCATCGTTCTGCTTTTCACAGGTATCTACGGACTGGTGATCTTTGCGATATCCACGTCTGTAGGAATGCTGGCGCCATTCCTTAAAGTACGTAAAAGCAATGCAATGGGAGTGATCCTGTTGCCTGTGATACTTTACTTCTTTTAAGTCCTTCAAAGGATTCTGATAAGTATTTTACTACTGTTCTGCCAGCTCCGTATCATCATGGGAGTACGGTGGAGAGCAGCAGCAAAGTAGCTTCAGGGGAATGTTCCCGGTATTTCGGATATTGTGAGTTTCGCCGGGCAGGATGCAAATAGTATCGCCTTTGCCCACATCGAACCCTTTTCCTTCGATGGTCATATACCCGCAGCCTTCCATTATATTGTATATTTCCTCTGAGTTAATGTGCCTGTGAGGTATGGTCGAGCAGCCTACGGGTACGGTAGCCTCAGCCAGGCTCTGGGTGTGATTTCCATGTACGCCGGGATGCATCAGCTCCCGGATTGAAGAGCCGTCCCTGGTTATGTACGATTCGATCTTCTGTTGTATGTTTTTGATGGGCATTTCAGGACCACTCTATTACGCTTCTTTTTCAAAGTCCCGGATCATGGCAAGCATGTTGTCCTTGATGTCTGTGACAGCATCCACCCATTTTCCTCCTACATCGATGGGGGCCAGGCCCTGGAAGTCAGCTTCAACGAGTCCGGTATCATAGGGTATTTCTCCCAGTACCGGGATGCCGAGTTTATCGAGATGTGGTTTGATGTTGGCAGAAGTACCTTTGTTGATAACGGCAGCCAGGTTCTTGACCTCGATACCTTCTGAGAGTTCCTTGATCCGCTGGGCTGTCTCAATGGACCTCATGCCGGGTTCTACCACAATTATCATTAGATCTATGCCCCGGGTGGTGCCCCTGCCAAGGTGTTCTATGCCTGCTTCCATATCCAGGATAACTGCACTGGTATCCTTAAGGACCACATGGCGCAGGAAGGCACGCAGGAAAGCCGATGCAGGACACATGCATCCGCTTCCTCCCTTCTCAACCGTGCCCATGACCAGCATCTTCACATTGTCCGGACCCACAACCCCGAATTTATCAACGATATCATCGACCTTCGGGTTGAACTTGAACATACCTCCGGTCTCTCCTGCTCTCTCCTCGATGAGATCCTTGAAGTCGGTGAGCGGCTGGGGCGGATTCTTCACACCGAGGGATGATGCAAGGTTCATGTCAGCATCAGCATCGATGGCAAGCACATCATATCCTTCCCTTGAGAGCATCCTTGCCAGAGTGCCTGAAAGTGTGGTCTTGCCAACTCCACCTTTTCCAGTAATTGCGATCTTTACCATGCTCTTCAACTCGGGACTTATCCAAATTATATTTTCCGGTTTACTGAGAGTCGCCGGGATGTTTAGCTGGTCAGGATACTACATTAAGTAGGTTTTGAGGGAATTCTATTATACATCCCTCACAACTCTGAAACCGAGGACATTAATGCTGCTGTTAGCATCGAGCTGACCACGGAAAGGACTCTGGCATATGTTCGGGCCGTCCATCCAGCTTCCACCTTTCCCGACCCGGAGGCTGGTATTTTCTTCCTCCCAGGCACTTCCATCTGCAGGTGCGCCTTCATAGTTGTCATGCCAGGTGTCCTGGGTCCACTCCCAGACGTTGCCATGCATGTCATACAGACCCCACTGGTTTGCTTCTTTTTCTCCTACTTGATGTGTGGTCCTGTTCGAATTGATGGCACACCAGCCATATGGGTCAGACCAGCCGTACTCATCAAGATCGCTTGCTTCTTCAGTAAATGAGAATGAAGATGTTGTGCCGGCCCTACAGGCGTATTCCCATTCTGCTTCGGTGGGAAGCCTGTATTTGTCGGTGTTCTCTATTTCATTCAGTTTGTTTACAAATTCCTGTGCATCGTTCCAGGATACCTGCTCTACCGGTAGTCTGTCACCTTCAAAGAAGGATGGATCATCTCCCATAAGTTCTGTCCACTGCTCCTGTGTAACCTCATATCTGGCCGTGTAGAAAGGTTCGGATATCTTTACCAGGTGAGAAGGGTCATCAAAAGCTACCATGGGGGTTGAATCGGAGCCCATATAGAACTCTCCTTCGGGAATGAGTACGAATTCCATGCCCAGTGTATTATTGTATGTCTGTTCGATCTCATTGTTCTGATCGTTGATACATCCTGCAAGCAGGACCGCTGACAAGAAAAGAAGAGTTATAAGACATGCTTTGATAACCGGCTTTTTTGAATATGGGGCCATTGTCGAACACCAGTGACTCGATGCCGGCACTTGTATAAATAAATGTTCTATTTTCTCTATATATCAGTAATTAGGTATAGTTATAAGAAAAAAAGAGGATTTTTTTATGAATCCTATATTGGCTATTAAGTGTCATTGATAGTGAGCTTGAAGCCGGCGATGTCATATCATTCAATCGTCGATATCAATTCAAGCATCTCTTCAATTTCCCTGTTACCGTCGATCGAGAAGAGGTCTGCTTCCGTATCTCCTATATTTACCGGGAGGCTTCCGTTCGGTGTCATTCCCAGAACTATCGTACTTGAATCATCGTTTCCAAATGCTGTCACAACTCCAAGTATGTTCAGGCTGGAATTCTGGGATGGAACTGAACTTGAATAGATGGATACTGAAACGACGGAACCGTCTTTCATTGTCAGTTGTCTGGTCTCTATCTTGCTGAAACTCCCTACGTTATTCTGTTCTGACATCTCGTTCACACCGCTGTCAGTTATTTTTGAAATGAGCTCAGTCGGGATTGTCGCTCCTGCGGGAAGCGTGATGCGGTTTGTGCTTATCCAGGCGTCCATCATGGGAATCTCGGGATCGAAGGGGAGGTTGTAACTTTCTTTGAAATTGTTCGCCTGTTCGGTGATATCCGCTGCCAGCCTGTCATTCCTGTATTTAACGACCGTACTGTTGAAACTGATACTTGCTGAATCGGAAATGCTCTGCCGGAGTGTATTGTACTCAATATCTTCTTCCTGTGACCATCCGTACTTTGCCAGGGTGTTATCACTGATGAGTGCAGGAGATGCGGCAGGAGTTTCCATGCATCCCATTGAAGATGCTATCAAAAGTATTGAAAAGCATGTAATGGCCAGTTTTGTAGAGGGTTGCAAAATATCACCACATATTAATTCTAGTTAATTTTTATATTAATACCTTGGTACATAAGCATATTGTTGGTCCTCCTTCTTTTTTTAGATATAAGAATCATAGATTTTATATTGTAATCGATTAATAGTTCTAAGTATGTACACTATGGACTCAAGGTTTAGAAAAATCCAAAGGGTCATGTGGTATGTACTTTTTCTGAACCTTGCAGTTGCCGTTGCCAAAATATCCTATGGTATGCGGACCAACGTACTGAGCATGCAGTCCGATGGTTATCATTCTCTTTTTGATGGTGTATCCAATGTTATAGGGCTCATCGGTATCCAGATAGCCTCAAAACCGCCTGACAAGGAGCATCCCTACGGGCACAGGAAATTCGAAACCCTTGCAGCTGTTTTCATAGCTTTCATACTCGGAATCGTTGCCTTTGAGATCGTACGTTCTGCCCTCGAACGCTTCGGTGACGGTAACGTCCCGGAAGTGACGACTATCAGTTTTCTGGTAATTATTGCTACCATGGTTGTGAACTATACTGTTACGACCTATGAGAAAAAGAAAGGAATTGAACTTCAGAGCGAGGTCCTGCTGGCGGATTCAGCACACACCAAAAGCGATATCTATGTTTCAGTTTCAGTACTTCTCGGTCTGGCTGCGATCCGGGCAGGATATCCGATCGTGGATCCCATTATTTCGATCTTTGTGGCTATCGTTATATTGCATGCAGGACTGGAGATCATATTCAGCAGTGCCTCCATACTGTGCGACGAATCGCGCATCGATCCTGAAAGCATCTCCCATATTGTCTGTGGTGTGGAAGGCGTCCAGGGATGCCATAACATCCGCACCCGTGGTCCGGAGGGCAATGTATATGTCGATCTTCATGTGGAGGTGGACCCCACGATGCCCACATATAAATCACACACAGTAGCCCATATCGTGCAGTATAGGCTGAAGGAAGCTTTTGGAGGCATTGAAGAAGTGCTGGTGCACATCGAACCGGCGGATAACAGTCAAAATTATAATGAGGATGTCTAATTAGCTCCAAATTCCTCTCATTCTAATTAGGCGCCATTTGATCAGGCTTAAAGCCGGGAAGCTCCGCATTGATCTATCTACTGAGATGATCAATTCATGCAAATTTCAGACGCGGATCAACCCGGGATTTACGCGGATTTTGCCGTTTGACAGTTTTAGATTCCGGAATTACAATTAATCCGTGTTAATCGGTGTAAATTCGTGTCTTGAAAAAGAAACTGGAAGATCACCGGCTTTAATGAAAAAAGAACAGGTTTTTAAGCTGAACTTCTAATTAGACAACCTCACAATTATAACTATAAATAGCATCAGGGTTCTTTTAGGAATATGCCAGGAAACACCTTTGGTCAGTCATTCAGGATCACAACATGGGGAGAGTCTCATGGTGCAGCTGTGGGTGTAGTCGTTGACGGAGTACCCGCAGGACTTAAGCTCTCCGAGGCAGATATACAGAAGGAACTGGACCGAAGACGTCCGGGCCAGAGTGAGGTATCGACACCCCGTGCTGAGTCCGATACTGTTGAGATAGTTTCCGGTGTTTTTGAGGGCATGACCACCGGTACGCCCGTATCAATGCTTGTCCGTAATAAGAATGCCAATCCTGGGGCGTATGATTACATCCGGAACATTCCGCGTCCCGGTCATGCGGACCTTTTCTACATGGAGAAATATGGCTTCCGCGACCACAGGGGTGGAGGCAGGTCTTCCGGCAGGGAAACGATTGGAAGGGTAGCAGGCGGTGCCATTGCGAAGAAGTTGCTAATGAGCTTCGGTATCGAAGTCTTTGCACATGTGATCGAGCTGGGTGGTATTAGAGCAGGTCCTGTTACTTTTGAGGATATCCATGACAACGTGGAAAGAACAGTCGTGAGATGTGCTGACCTGGAAGCTGCCGAGCGGATGCTTGAGCAGGTGAGGCTTGCGCGGGATGAAGGTGACAGCATCGGCGGCATCGTAGAGATCATCGCAACAGGCTTGCCAGCCGGGCTGGGCGAGCCGGTCTTCGATAAGCTCGATGCCGATATCGCAGGTGCACTTATGGGCATAGGTGCTGTCAAGGGTATCGAGATTGGCGCAGGTTTTGAGTGTGCACGTATGAAAGGCAGCCAGATGAACGATGCATTTGTTATGGAGGACGGGCAGATAGTTCCTGAAAGTAACAATGCAGGCGGAATCACAGGTGGTCTGTCAACAGGCCTTCCGATAATATGCCGTGCTGCCGTGAAGCCGACACCTTCGATTTCAAAAACACAGAAAAGCGTGGACATGGCTACCATGGAAGAGATCGATATTGAGATCCATGGGCGACATGACCCGACAATTCCTCCGAGGATGGTACCTGTGGCAGAGGCAATGGTGGCACTGGTTCTGGCAGATCATATGATACGCAGTGGCAGGATGAATCCTGAGTATCTCCTGAAGTGATCATATTTTCGCTAAAGTGTTTTTCCAGGGATCTAAAGTCTTAGTTTTGGAGTTCAATTCACTTTTAAGTCACTGACGATCTGAAAATATTTCTTTTTTGAGCAGGCTGACTATATATTCTATACAGATACTATATATCTATTAAGGTTACCTATTTAATTCATTCTGCGCTGTCAGTTGTATCAAAAAGGAGTCGGATGTTTAGCCATGGATACAAGAAAAGTGCAGGTGACCGGTAAGTCTACGTATATTGTCACTATCCCGAAGAAATGGGCTGTCCGTTCGAAGCTAAAATCCGGTTCTCCGCTTTCTATCATGTATGCTGAGGATGGTTCCCTAATCATCAAACCGCCAGGATTCAAGGAAGGCAAGAAGGTCAGGAAGATCAAGGCCGATAAGGAACTTGAACACCTCAAAAGGGATATCATTGGTCTGTACATCGTAGGTGATCACCAGACAATAGAGATACAGGGAAAAGACATGTCCCGGGAGTTTCGGGAGGAGATCAAAGACCTGTGTACCCGCCTTGTGGGATTCGAGCTTGTAGAGAGCAATGATAGTACTCTTGTTATCCAGAATTACCTTGACCCGGATGAATTCACGATCGAGAAAGGAATAAAGCGCATGTCATCGATCATCTACCTGATGCTTGACGAGCTGTTCCAGGCATTTGAGGATAATGACCGGTCCATTTGCAGAGATATAATAAAGCGGGATGATGACATTGACCGGATGTTCATTCTTGTATCCAAGCAGTACGTCAACAGGCTGAATCTCAAAAAAGCGTCAAAGAACGATGGTCTGAGCCTGATCGAAGCTTTTTACTACCGGCTGGCAGGGAGCAACATAGAGAGGATCGGGGATCACATTACGAAAATCGCCCTGCACTATGAATATACGAATATACATCCGGAAGTTTTAATATTATTGGAAGAACTATGTAAGGAATTGCAAGAGATCTTCATGGAATCCATGGAATCCCTGCGGGAATCTGATAATGAACTTGCCAACAGGGTGCTCGAGAATGGTGAACAGTTCGATGGCAAACTTGTTATTGCGGGAAATATGCAGGTTGAGAGTTCCATTGAGATCATCATTGACAGTTTCAGCAGGATAAAGGACTATGCATCGAATATTGCAGAGCACGCGATCGATCTATCACAACTATAAGTTAGTCCCACTTTTCCTATGTGTCTCGGTAATTATTGATTATTCGCTGACCTTCTATTTCGCCGGAAGCATCGGGAATATCCTGGCCCATGAGTTCAGTCCGACTCTCGTCTTTGCCGTAAGGAACAATATAGTCCTGCCTTATCTCGGACTGACCGTACTTTTCTATTATATGATGGGTTATACGATTCTGAAATTCCTTCACGACGAGGTGATATATCCCATCGGCGTCTTCATAATCCTGCTGATGAGCCTGACTCATATAATGGGCGGAATGTCATGGTTCGTGCTGAGCGAATCGTACTCGAACATGATATTCATGCTTTCCATGACATCTATAATAATAGCTCTCTCTGTTTTCGGATATGAGGTGTTCAGGAAAGGCTGAGCAGAGGGCAACTATCTATAGTCCTATATATGACATATACCGGAAATAGGTCCGGGATTTTCTATTTATTTCATTTGTGCAAGGAATATTACTGAACAATCCTTCTTGCCAGTATGAAGAGGTTGGTCAGTCTTCTTGCAGCGGCAGTATTATCCATATATACTTTCTATTCTACCTGCTGGTACACCCCTTCATCCTTTTTCAATATGGCTGTGCCCTTTGTTTTTGTTACTCTGTTCGGGTACATTCTCCTTATCTATGTGTTATTCAAACGCGTTTCGAAAAAATCATGAATAGTGGAGTGGATTTTAGTGAAAAAAACGTTCTGTTCGAGGTATAGTTTACTCTGTATAGCTGGTCTGTTGTTATTTTTCTTGATCCCTTTCCCGGCAGTTGCAGCGGATAGCCTTTGCCCATGTGATAATCTTGATTACTGTGTAGAGTGGGTCAGTGAGGGTACTGTTACGATGAAATGGGGTCAGTTGGGGAAAATAACGGTGGATGGCACTGAATACAAGTTCAGGCCGGACGACTTCAACGCGGACCAAACCGGAGTCCTTATTTCTGCACAGAGAGGCACGGAAGATGTTCTAAAGGAATTCCTTTTCGAGAGTGGGGACAACTCCTTCCACTGGGACAATGATGTATTGGTCGAACTTGAAGATATCAGTGTAGGTAGTCAGGAAACTCCTGTAGTTAAGCTGGAACTCTTTTCGCGAGGTCTCCCCGAACTCGATTTTGAGTTTGAGGCAAGTTCCGAGGAGATCGACGGGGTTTCGGTTGAAGAGGACCAATACGCTCCGGGTGAGGAAAAGCTCATCGAGGTTACTGTCAAGAACACCGGCGGTGCCTGGATAGAAAACGTTGTACTTGAAGTGGATATGGATGAGTTTCGTCTGAAGTCAAAAGAAGACTTTGAATTCAGGGACCAGGTCATCAGGACGAATCTGGGTTGCCTTGGGCAGGATGATTCGAAAAGCATCAACTTTACGGTGATTGCTCCTGAATGGGACGGGAAGACTTCTCCATATTCTATTAACTACAACATAACAGCAAAAGCCGGTGGTTATGATATCAAGGGCGACTATCATAGTTTTGAAGAAATGACATCTTTTGGCTGTACCGAGCCGGAAATTAAAGTTAAGCTGAAAGTAGTTAACGAAGAGATCAACATGAGTTCCTGGTTTGTCCGTCCCCTCTATAGTAAGACTGACAAATGGCAATCGGTGGATTTCGAGATATGGAATGCCTGGGAACATTCCTTTTTGAGGACTAACATCTACAATATGGGTCTCTATACTGTTGATGATCTTGATGTGCAATTCTCCGAGATCCCCGAAGGACTCATGGTCTCGGAAACACACGAATCCGGTGATTATGAGCGTGTCAGTCCGGAAGGACAGTACTATTTAGGTCAGAAGCTCATTCCAATAGAGTCAGGTTCTTACACATTCCCTAATGTGGTTGTGACTGCCAATTTCTACGGTAAGAACTTTACCTGGAAATCCGATTCCCAAAGTCTGAAAGTTCATGGCCCGCACATACTATTCAGCAAATCTCTTGCCAAGTCCGACGACGGGTATGCTGTCACCCTCAAAGTATCCAACGATGGTGACCGGCCTTCCTGGGTCAATATTACGGACAAAGTGCCGCCCGAAGCAAATTATATGGGTGGCAGCCTCGAAGAGAACCTGAAAGGAGAGGTGCCTCTTGCAGAATGGGACTGGTCTTCATCAAGGGTCAACGGCACACAGATAATATCTGTTGACGGGGTGCTCCTCGCTCCCGGTGAGAGCTTCAGTTTCGGATATGGTATCAACCCTGGTACAGCCCCGGATCTGCCCTATGCCACATGTGAGTTCAGAGGCATTCCTGATTACGAAGATGAGATACAGTCCTCATCATTCGTTTTGGGTGCTGAAGTTAAAAGATACTTCGACCTGTCTACGGGTGAATGGATAAATGATACTGAGGATTTGCAGGTATCCAGCATAATGACCGCTTCTTCGGAAACGGAAGATGCAGAAGAGGAACCACTACACTCCTATGAAGAAGATGCAGAACTCATGATTCCTGATACTTCGCTTGAAGTGCCACAGGAAAATGCCAATCCGTCTTTCCTCTCCAAACTCCTGGGACCCCTTGCGGAGTTTTTCACAAAGGCACAGCAGTTCGTGCATAACCTTCTCCAGGGCATCCTTGGAGGTTTTGGATCTGCTTTTGGTACTATGGAAGGAATGGCCATCAATGCAGTGGAGAACTATCTCTATGCTATAGTAATTATTATTGCACTGGCCGTATTTGGTATAGTGTATACTCTCATTTCAAGATAACTTTTCTACACTTTCTCTTTTTTGTATTTACAATATGATTTCCTGCAGGTTGAAAGATTCCTGTTTTCTCATCGATCTGTAATCTGGTCGACAGCATTTTCAAACATGGGCTGCTTCTTTTTCATTCTTGAAATATTCTCCGATTGTATATGCAGGCGTATATAGGTTTACTGTAAATCTATATTGATTATTTGGCTATATACATTATTTGTATAAGTGTTATATATCGCCAGCACAATTTAGGACTCAGAGCGAGTAAAACCCGCTCGACATAACAAATATTAAAAATTGGTGTACGATATGAACATGAAGAAATTATTCAACAACGAAGCTGGTGTTTCACCTATCGTTGCAACCCTCGTCCTCGTGGTAGTTGCAATCGCCGGTGCAGCAGCAGTTGGTACAATTATGGGATCATTCTCAAGCGACGTTTCTAACCAGGCAAGTGCCGAGGGTGCAAGTGCTGGTGCTTCAACAGAACTCCTTATCGCAGGTTCAACAACAGTTCAGCCTGTTTCCGAACTCCTCGCTGAGGCATTCATGAAAGAGAACTCAGGTGTAAAGGTAGTTGTTCAGGCAGGCGGCTCCGGTGCAGGTATTTCCGGTGCTGAGATGGACGTTATCGACATTGGTTCCGCATCCGAGGATGTTAACACAGTAACAGAGCACCCAGACCTCCAGAAGCACCAGATCGGTGCCAGCGCAGTAGTTGTAATCGCTAACAATGTCGCAGGAACAACAAACGCTTCTCTGCTCAAAGATCTCTATGATGCTACAGATGCAGACGGTAAGGTCACTGCAGCTGAGTTATCCGCAGCTGGTCTGACTGGTGCCAACGGTACACAGCTCTTCCAGAGAGCAGAGTCCAGCGGTACTGAAGACACCTTCTCCGAATGGCTCGCAGACAGCAAGAGCTTCGTCAGCAGTACAAATGCAACAGGTAGAACCGGTAATGCAGGAGTCCTTAAGGCTGTAGAAGACACCACTAATTCAATCGGATTCGTAGACTTCGGATTCGCTGAAGGCTCCAGTGTAACTCTCATCGACATCGGTGCAGGTACTGTCAAGGCCGATGTAAAGGAAGCAGCACTGGACACTCTGAAGGGCGATGATAATACCTTCCCTGAAGGAATGACCAGGCCACTCAACTACCTGACAAACGGTGCACCATCCACCCTCGAGCAGTCCTTCATTGACTTCGCAACCCAGCCAGCCCAGAAGGGAATCTTCGGTGAGGTAGGCTACTTCTCAATGTACGACTTCGCTTAAACAAATTCTTAAAAACAACAGATTGTGGTTTGTGCACCAGCACAAATCATTTTTTTTTAATAACGTCCTTTAATCTAAAATGGAATCGACGAATAACATGAATCGAAAATCCGAATCACTGCTTCCTAAATATCTGTTCCAGTTCTCTACTCTTCTAACGGCGTGTGTCGCATTATTTTTCATAGGTTTCATATTCTATATTGCCTACCCGACCTTTCAAAGCCAGGGAGTGGTCAATTTCATAACCGGCACCACCTGGGATTATTCCGAAGGTGTTTACGGTATCCGTACTTACATAGGGGGGACGATTGCCCTGACGGTGACCACTCTCATACTTGCTGTGCCTGTCAGCGTTCTTACGGCGGTGTTTCTTTCGGAGTTCGCCCCGGCAAGGGTAGTTTCAGTAATGAGGCCACTGATCGAGTTGCTCGTTGGCATACCTTCGGTAGTCTACGGGATATTCGGCCTTTTTATACTTGGACCAATCTTCGGCACTTCCCTGGCACCTGCCATCTCCTCGGTACTTGGCTTAATTCCTTTTTTCCAGGACACCAGTACATCTCAAACCGGAGTTGGGCTCGCACTCGCATCGACAGTGCTTGCAATAATGATTCTTCCGACCATCATCTCAATTTCCGAGGACTCCATGCGTTCCGTGAAACGGGAGTACAGGGAAGCCTCTTTTGCTCTTGGTGCCACCCACTGGGAAACGATAAGCAAAGTCGTGCTACCTTCGGCATCCAAAGGAATACTTGCTGCAGTGGTACTGGGCATGATGAGGGCGATGGGTGAGACCATGGCCATTGTAATGCTCTTCGGGAACGCAAACAAAATACCCAATACTTTTTTCAGTTCGGGTTATGCTATGACCTCAAAGATACTAAACGACATTGGTTTCTATGTGGCCCAGGAGGAATCCCGCAGTGCCCTGTTCGCTATCGCTGCAGTTCTTTTTGCAGCTGAGATACTGTTCGTCGGGGTGGCACGGGTAATAGGAGGAAGGTTATGAACCTGGACACCCTTAAATCAAAAACCGGGCCGATCGACAAGAGATCAGTGTTCACCGGAAGATTCCTGAATCCGAGGCATTTAAAAGGTTTCTTTTTCATAGCTTTATCCTACCTGTGTGCAATTACAGTTGTGCTTGCACTGGTCCTTATCCTGGGTACTATTACGATAAAAGCACTTCCCCACCTTAACCTAGACTTCATACTCACTTCAGAAGCAGCTCAATCTGGCTATGGTGGTGCGATAGGCAACGCGGTTGTCGGTACTATCATTCTCTCAGTTTGTTCTACGTTGCTGGCAACACCTATAGCCGTATGCACTGCAATATACCTGAAAAGGTATGCAAGCGATAATCTGGCTGTAAGGTCCTTCCGTTTCCTCATAGATGTCCTATCAGGTACACCCTCCATAGTTGTGGGTGTTTTTGGCCTGCTGTTACTGGTATTCTATATGAGGGAGTATACAGGCAGTTTTTCACTG
>JAWSUM010000086.1:0-12801 GCA_033549165.1 Methanolobus sp. | reverse complement strand
AAGGGCAATGAACATCTGGGAAGGAGGTACGGAAAAACCGAATGAATGGAACATCCACATGGCCATTCCGGATCCCAGCGGAACAGAGACGTTATCGTCCACTCTCGAGGGAATGGATTCAAACAGAGCACCTGTTATCGAGCCGATCACAGCCACGAAAAATATCAGGTTCCTGCTAATGCCGATATCCTCCCAGCCCGCTATCCATATCCCTGCAATGTAGGCTGTGATAATACCCACTCCGAGCATGACGATACTTGAGGGAAGCAGGTAACTTTCGGTTCCAGTCCCGGATGCGCCTGTATCTGCCTTTAACTGTAGCTCTTTACGGTGACGGACAAATGTGGCTGCACTGCTGCCAAAAGTGGATATTGCCATAGCTCCACCGATTACATAAAGCGGGAAGGAAAGAGATGTAAATTCAAGGAGTAGGCTTATCAGGAGCAGAATGAACAGTGACATGGCCAGGTTCTGGGCGCTTCTGATACCGTCATTTACCCCGTCAGTAAGCATCTCCCTTGAACCCGGGAGAGGTTTTTTGTAGAGGTATTTTTCAATGGGAGGATATTCCCTGAAATGTCCCAGTGCTATCATAAGCAGCAGGCTCAACACCAGGAGCGTCAG
Source organism: Methanolobus sp. (assembly GCA_033549165.1). Classification (GTDB taxonomy): domain Archaea; phylum Halobacteriota; class Methanosarcinia; order Methanosarcinales; family Methanosarcinaceae; genus Methanolobus. The sequence continues at coordinate 12,177 of JAWSUM010000086.1, read as the reverse complement.
TGTGCTGAAGAAGGGGAATGCGAATATGAGCAGACCGAAAGCGGCATGAATGATCTGTCGGCGGTATTCATGTTCCATCTTTTCCAGGCTTTCAAGGACTGCATGCATAGGGATCATTTCGTTTTTGATTTGTGAATACTTGCCAAAGGTATAAATCAATAATGATTACTTGCATATGTTCTCATCATGCTTTATCCTATGTGTTTATATATGTTTTCATTTATATATTTTTATTTCGAAAGAGTTTTTTAGATGAACTGAACTGTGGGTGCTAATTTGCTTTCCACCCACGGAAAAATGAATATATTAAAATATGAGTAGACCTTAAAAATTCCGGTTATTACAGGAAAAATGCATCTTGACGGTCTCATTTCAAATTCAATTCTTAGTTGCTCTCCAGTACTAAGCCAGAATGGGAGAACCACTTCTTGATGCAGTCCATTTTGAATATCATTATATCTTCGAAGTGGTAAATATGCAGGAGAAAATAAAAGAAATTGCTTCCCGTGTGCGGGAATTGCGTGAGATATGTGACATCTCACCTGAGAAGATGGCAGACCTTGTAGGCATACCAGTGGATGTCTACAAAAAGTATGAGAATGCCGAGGAAGACTTCCCGGCAAGTATCCTTTTTGAGATCGCACAGCATCTGAAAGTGGACATGACAGTCCTGCTCACCGGCGAAGATCCCAGGATGCATGTATTCACGGTCACCAGGAAGGACAGGGGTGTAAGCGTCGACAGGCGCAAGGACTATAAATATCAGAACCTAGCTGCAAATTTTGTCCACAAGAAAGCTGAACCCTTTGTCGTAAAGGTTGATCCTAAACCTGAGGATTCAAACCCATCAATGAACTCTCACCCCGGACAGGAGTTCGATTACGTGCTTGAGGGAACCCTCAAGATAATCATTCACAACAACGAGATATTTCTGGAAGAAGGAGACTCAATTTTCTTTGATTCCAATTACGCTCATGGGATGCAGGCAGTAGGCGGGAAACCGGCCAGGTTCCTGGCAGTTATTTTATGATTAGGAGGAAAAATGGCTTCATTACTTGACAGGTATGTATCACGCTCGGAGTTTGATTCATACGAAGATTTTAAAGAGAATTTCAGGATAAACATCCCGGAAAACTTCAATTTTGCATATGATGTAGTTGATGTCTATTCAAAGGAGCAGCCCGATAAAAAAGCGCTTGTCTGGTGTGACGACAATGGCGGGGAAAAGATGTTCAGTTTCAGGGACCTCGCCGAATACAGCAACAAGACCGCAAATGTGCTGAAAAGGCTTGGTGTCCGCAAAGGCGACAGCGTTATGCTCATGCTCAAAAGCAGGTATGAGTTCTGGTTCTGTTTACTTGCACTGCACAAGATCGGTGCAATAGCTGTTCCTGCAACCCACATGCTCACCAAGAAGGATATCGTCTACAGGGTAGAAAGAGGAAATATCAGCATGGTCATATGTGCTCCTGATGCTGGCGTGCTGGATTGTGTGGATGATGCCTATGCTGAGGTAAGTTCAACCCTGAAGACAAGGATAACAATAGAGATGAAAAGAGATGGCTGGCTTTCCTTTGAAGATGAGGTAGAGGCAGCTTCAGCTGATTTCCCCCGTCCTGCAGGAGATGAGGCAACAAACAACGATGACATACTCCTGAACTATTTCTCTTCCGGTACCACAGGCTTCCCGAAAATGGTGCTTCACAAGTTCACATATCCTCTTGCCCACATCATTACCGCGAAGTACTGGCAGAACGTTACAGACGGCGGATTGCACTACACGGTAGCTGATTCCGGATGGGCGAAGTGTGTCTGGGGAAAGATATACGGCCAGTGGATAGCAGGAAGCGCTGTCTTTGTCTATGACTATGAAAGGTTCGCTGCTGACAGGATGCTGGACAATGCCATAAAGTACGGTGTCACTACTTTCTGTGCACCTCCTACGATATACCGTTTCCTTATCAGGGAGAATTTGAGCAAGTATGATTTCAGCAGTCTGCAGTACTGTGTGACCGCAGGGGAACCACTGAACCCCGAAGTATATGAGCAGTTCCTGAAGATCACAGGTCTCAAGCTCATGGAAGGTTTCGGGCAGACCGAAACGGTTGTCACCCTTGCTACCTATCCCTGGGTCGAACCAAAGCCAGGGTCCATGGGCAAGCCCTCTCCAGAGTACAGCATAGAGCTGCTCAATGCCGAAGGCAAGCCTGCTGAGGTCGGTGAGGAAGGAGAGATCGTGATCGACATAAGCTCTGGAAATCCTCCGGGCATATTCAGGGGATACGGTTCCGAGCCCGAAAGGACCGCAGATGTATGGCACGACGGTTACTATCATACTGGCGATATGGCCTGGAAGGATGAGGACGGTTATTTCTGGTTCGTAGGAAGAGCCGATGACATCATAAAGACATCCGGTTACCGTGTAGGTCCCTTTGAGGTCGAAAGCGCCCTTATTGAACATCCTGCGGTACTGGAATGTGCCATTACAGGTGTACCTGATCCTGTCAGGGGCCAGGTCATCAAGGCCACTATAGTTCTCACAAAGGACTATACGGCAAGTGAGGAACTGAAAAAGGAACTCCAGGACCATGTCAAGAGAGTTACTGCTCCTTACAAGTATCCCCGTGTCATAGAGTTTGTCACAGAGCTTCCGAAGACCATCAGTGGCAAGATAAGGCGTGTGGAAATACGTGACCATGACAAGGGGCAACAATAAATAAAGATAGTCAAAAGACATCCCGGACCGGAAAATAGATACCATTTGTCTGCGCTTATAGCATCCAGTCCGGGAACTTTTGTTTTTATGCTATTAGCGAGGTTAAGATACTATGTCAGATCTTCAGGAAAAAAAGGAACCTTATCCGGTCATCAACATACTGGAATGCAAGGCTTGTGGACGTTGCATTGTTGCATGCCCAAAAGATCTTTTAAAATTAAGTGACGATCTCAATGAAAGAGGCTATCGGTATGTGGAGTACGTAGGTGAGGGCTGCACGGGCTGTGCCAACTGCTATTACACTTGCCCTGAACCACTTGCAATAGAGATCCATATTCCTGCAAAAGAAAGTAAATGATCAAGGTGATAAAAAGTGGCAACACAATTGGTAAAAGGTAATACGGCGGCAGTTATCGGTGCCCTGTATGCGGGTTGCGACTGTTATTTCGGCTATCCCATCACTCCCGCAAGTGAGATCCTGCAGGAAGCGGCAAGATATTTCCCGCAAGTGGGGAGAAAGTTCGTGCAGGCAGAATCCGAAGAAGCTGCAATCAATATGGTATATGGTGCAGCATCAGCCGGTCACAGGGTAATGACCGCATCCTCAGGCCCTGGTATAAGCCTGAAGCAGGAAGGTGTCTCCTATCTTGCAGGTGCCGAACTTCCCTGTGTCGTAGTAGATATCATGCGGGCAGGTCCGGGACTTGGTAATATCGGTCCCGAGCAGGGAGATTACAACCAGGTCGTAAAGGGCGGAGGCCACGGAAACTACAGGAACATCGTGCTTGCCCCCAACTCCGTACAGGAGATGTGCGATATGGTGATCAAGGGCTTTGACCTGGCCTTCAGGTACAGGAACCCTGTATTCGTGCTGGCCGACGGTGTGCTTGGGCAGATGGTTGAATCCATCCAGTTCCCTGAGACTGCAGTACAACCTGAAATAGATACGTCATGGGCTGTGAACGGTACCGCGGAAACAAGGAAGAACCTTGTGACATCCATTTTCCTGGATTTCAACTTACTTGAAGACTTCAACTATAAGATACAGGAAAAGTATGCAATCATCCAGGAAAATGAAGTGGACTACGAGGACTACATGACCGAAGATGCCTCGATAATCCTTGTATCCTATGGTATCAGCAGCCGCATCTGCAGATCGGCTGTGGACCAGGCAAGAAAGGAAGGTATCAGGGTAGGTCTCTTCAGGCCAAAGACATTATTCCCGTTCCCGGAGAAGGAACTGAAGGCATTTGCCGATGCAGGTGAACGTACCTTTGTTTCCGTGGAGATGAGTAATGGACAGATGCTCGGAGACATACAGCTTGCTGTGGGCTGTGACAGGAAGGTTGAACTCGTCAATCGCATGGGTGGAAATCTCATAACGCTGGACCAGGTCCTGGAAAGGATACGGGATATTGCTGCGAGGGAGGAATGATCATGGCTGAGAAAGTAATTAAAAGCTCAGGTCTGTACCCTGAATTCCCGCGTAAGGGCGGTGCCGCACCTACTGCAACCCACTACTGTCCTGGTTGCGGACACGGTATTATCCATAAGCTCATCGGAGAAGCGGTGTCGGACCTTGAGATACAGGATCGCTCCATCATGATAAGTCCTGTGGGCTGTGCTGTCTTTGCTTACTACTATTTTGACTGCGGTAATCTCCAGGTGGCCCACGGAAGGGCTCCTGCGGTGGGAACCGGTGCTTCAAGGGCAGAAGATAACGCTGTGGTCATCGCATACCAGGGAGACGGCGACCTTGCATCCATAGGCCTCAATGAGACCATACAGGCTGCAAACCGTGGTGAGAAGATTGCGGTCTTCTTTGTCAACAATACCGTTTACGGTATGACCGGGGGCCAGATGGCTCCAACGACACTGATCGGCGAGAAGACCGTAACCTGCCCCGACGGAAGGGATCCCAGGTTCGCCGGATATCCGCTGCACATGTGCGAGATCCTTAACAACCTCAGGGCTCCGGTATTTATAGAAAGGGTCTCGATCTCAGACATATCCCATATCAGGAAAGCCAGGAAAGCGATCAGGAAAGCCCTCGAGATACAGCGTGACGGCAAAGGATATGCTTTTGTGGAAATACTCTCAACCTGTCCTACCAACCTGCGCCAGGATGCGGAACAGAGTACTCGCTTTGTGAACGAGGAAATGGAAAAGGAATTCCCGCTTGGCAATTTCAGGGACCTTTCAGCAGAAACGGGACCATTGAAAAGAGGCGAGAGCGATTTCTCAAAGGGCGCCATTGACATTTTGTTCAACCTTGAGACAGAATCCTCACCTGATGCGGTTCATGACCCCGAATTCCCGGAAGTACAGATAAAGGCTGCAGGTTTCGGCGGTCAGGGAGTGCTGAGCATGGGACTTACCATTGCCCATGCGGGATGTAATGCAAGCCGTTTTGTTTCCTGGTACCCGTCCTACGGACCGGAACAGAGAGGAGGCACTTCCAATTGCTCCGTGGTCATATCAGGTGAATCCATCGGCTCGCCGGTGGTATACACCCCGGATATCCTTGTGGCAATGAACCGCCCCTCACTGGAGAAGTTCGCAGCTGATGTAAGGGAAGGTGGAGTGATACTTTACGACTCTACCATCGGTGAATGTGACATTCCGGAGGGTATCAGAGGAATAGCTGTGCCAGCTGTCAGGATCGCACAGGATGCGGGCTCCGGGAAGGCTGCAAACACTGTGATGCTCGGTGTTATGCTGGCCCTTGGTGTAACAGGTCTTTCGAAGGATGATTTCAAAGCCGCGATAGCCGAGACCTTCTCCAAGAAACCAAAACTCGTATCCCTGAACCATGATGTACTGGACGCTGCAGTGGCATGGGCAAAGGAAAATATCTGATATCGCGTTCAGGCTTCCACTAAGCCTGGATCATTTCCTTTTTTGCAGAACTATTTATACGTGGAAGGTCAAACCTTTATTCGGGAGCTGTAAAAATGAATGGATATGCTGTGATAGAAGCAACAGATGAGAATTGGGAAGAACTGATCGAGAACCAGGAAAAACCGATGGTAGTCATGTTCTATCTTCCGAACTGTGTTCATTGTAAGGAGATCGAACCGTATTTCATGGAATTTTCCAATGAGTTCCGGGATTCATGTACCTTTGTGCGGATGAACGGGCTTCTAAGTGCCAGAACAGCCAGGAGATACGGTGTAAAGGGAACTCCAACTTTTAAGTTCTTCTGCCGTGGCAGGTCTATCAAGGAAGAAGTGGGCATGATCTACCCGTCCATACTGAGAAAATCCATCGAGGAACTGGTACGGCACGGTGATGAATGCGTACTGCACACGACTCCCATGCCGGATGAGGTATCTCCCTACGAATGAACACAGGCGGTGTAATCCATTGCCTGCTTTTGATATTTCTTTTCTGCAACCGGTAAGCTCATAAATATATATCCCGTATTCATGCTGTCATGATCCGGGAATCCAGACTTTCTGAACTTGATTTTTTACCCATGTTAGATCCGCCGGAGAAACAGGGAACTTATTCTGACCATTACTTCATTTTTAACGACAGGAAATTGTTGCTGATATCCGAGAACGATTGTATCAGGCTGCCTCTCGAAAAAGATATTGGATCTCTTGAGATTGAGATGCAAAGAAAACAGTATCTTGGTGAGTTAAGGAGTGCTTCCTGTTTTGTAGCCAAGACCAATGATGTTCCTGCTGGAAATGGTAGTGTCATCTTTGAGGATCTCAGGAAACTACCGGCCTTTATTGGAGAATCGGCTGCAGCCGTTGCAGGCAGAGCGATCCATCTGCTGGAGTGGGACTACAATACATTGTATTGCGGACGCTGCGGCTCAGAGACATTCAGGAAGCCCGATGAGATGGCTAAAAAATGTCCCGAATGCGACTTACTGTTCTTTCCGAAGATCTCCCCTGCCATCATTGTCATGATAGAGAAGGATGACAGGATCCTTATGGCAAGGTCTTCGCACTTCCCACCGGACCGTTATGGCCTGATAGCAGGTTTTGTCGAGCCCGGAGAGTCCATTGAAGAAGCCGTTGTCAGGGAGGTAATGGAAGAGGTGGGAATACACATAACCGACATATCATACTTTGGAAGCCAGCCCTGGCCGTACCCTGATTCACTGATGATCGGTTTCACGGCAAGGTACCTGGAGGGTGAAATACGTTTCAATGACGGGGAAATTGAAGACGCAGGCTGGTTCGCCTGTGATGATATACCTTATGTTCCAGGAAGTAACAGCATATCAGGGGAACTGATAGAACATTTTATGTCCAGATACGGAACATGATACAAAAGACTATATTTCAGTAGCTGCAGACCGGTTAAACCGCATTGCTTTTAGGTCTTGTACCGGATGATCATGCGATTTTGTGCACATATTTAAGTCTTTACTAACAAAAGGATAATGTATATTGCCATTTTTATGTACATATTATCTATTTAAAAAGTAATAAATATCATCTTACTATAAGTTATAAGAAGGTGAGTGGATTGATTAAAAAGATCATACTATACATATCTCTCTTTTTATTATTTTTATTTGTATTGCCGCAGACCTGTACAGCTTTGACTTATTCCGGAGGAGGAGAATGGAACTATTCGGAGGATATCACCATCATGGAAAATTCCGGAGGGAACCTTGTAAACTATCAGGTGCCTGTGGTCCTTAACAGTTCCAATTTTGATTTTTCCAAAGCCGGATCTTCAGGAGAGGATATCCGTTTCACATCAGGTGAGACACAGCTGAAACACTGGATAGAAGAATGGGATTCAGGAAGGGAAACTGCCCGTATCTGGGTCAAGGTACCCTCAATTGCTGCCAATGGAAATGCAAAGATAAAGATGTTCTATGGAAATCCCCTTGCAAGCGACACAAGTTCCGGTCCATCTACTTTTGAACTATTTGATGATTTTAGCGGTTTCAATATCAATTTTGGTAACTGGGACCAGTATTACACGGGCGGGGGTGAGAACGACGTAACAGGTGGCATGCTCAAACTGATAGTCCCGAGATTCCACCCTGAAGATGTTTCACAGGTAAAGTCAGATGAGGATTTCCCTGTAAACTCTATGTTCGTTGTCAAAAGAAAGAAGGTCACAACCGGAGAGGATAGCCGTGGCCCGGTTATCGAACAGGGTTTTGTTGACCCGCAGAATGAGAACCGGAACCAGGTTCTCGTGCGTACCGAGCTTGAGAACGAAACCTATGTTGCCTGGGTACTTGAGAACGAGAAAAGTAATGCACGCTATTTCCCGAAAGACCTGACATCCCTTAATGTGCCCGAAGACAGCTGGTACACAACAGGTGTTGCGTGGTATGTTGAGGATGAGCTGGGAAGGGTTGCCTTCTTCAAGGATGGCGTGAGGATCGACAGCATGGACGTCGCTTCCACCGAGGAACAGAACTATGTGCCCCTGGAAGACATGAAGGCATACCTCTTTGCCAGCACCTATTCCGATGTTTCCAAAAACATGGGATATGCAGCTTTTGACTATGCATATGTTCGCAAGTTCGTCTCCAGTGAACCAACAGTGGTGATGGCATCAACTGCAATTCCGCAGGGAACAGAGAACGAATCACAGAGCATTCCTGCACCTGTGAAGATCAATGTCACACCCCGGGATGGTAAGATCAATGCCATCAGGATATTCGATACAGCTGGCTATAATGATTCAATCATTGCTGACCTGAAGGACACTGGCCTGAATCTGATCATGCTCAGGGTGGACCCTGCGAACATCTGGAGTCTTGAGAGATTCGTAAAGACCGCCCACGATAATGACATGCAGGTCTATGCAATGATATTGAGCGATCCCGAAGGCATAACTGAGGACAATTCCGTATCTGTCCAGCAGACGGTTTCCGCAGTCACTGATTACAATAACAAGTCCCTGGCCCGTTATGACGGGATAAATATTGCACTGAACCCATGTAATGAAGACCTGGAAACGGCCTGTGAGGACAACCTCATGCTTATCGGGGGTATACGTGAAAATACGTCCAATTCTCTGCCTATTGCAGTGGATGTGCCCTTCTCGTATGACAGGTCGGCGATCGGAGAGGTTTCAGACTATGTGGAACTCTTTGTTATCCTTAGCTACGATGCGGAAGGTAATTATCTGGATTCCACTGCTGATATTGTTGATTCCGTTGCGGCCAAGATGGGTGAGGTAAGGGCAGCTGGGGGAGACGCACTCATCAGTGTTGCAGTCGACGAAGGATTCATGACAGATGAGAATGTGCAGTCATTGCTCAACGGATTGCAGGACTATTATGCACAGGATCCGGCATTCATGGGAACCGAAATCGTTGTGTATAACGAGTATCTGGACTATACAGAAACGTCAACTGTAAACACCCCGGAGAGCAGTCCTGTACCTGGGTTCAGTATGGTTTTAGCAATCGCCGCATTACTGGCATTGGTATTTGTGATGAGAAAAAGATGATGTGAAATACTCACATCATTTTATTACTTTTTTAACTCTGTCTTTCTTTCAGCAGGTCAACTGCCATATCCCTTAACTTGAACTTCTGGACCTTACCGCTTGCTGTCATCGGGTAATCTTCCACGAAGAAGACATGTTTTGGCACCTTGTACCGTGCTATCCTTGAAAGGCTGTAGTCACGTACATCCTCTTCTGTGATATCGGTGCCATCAGCCAGAACTACAAAAGCCCCGACTATCTCGCCGTACTTCTCATCGGGAATACCGACAACCTGTGCACTCTTGATACCTGACATGGTGAACAGGAATTCCTCTATCTCCCTCGGGTAGATGTTCTCCCCACCGCGGATGATCATGTCCTTTATACGGCCGGTGATCCTGTAATATCCGTCCTCGTCAACGGTTGCGAGATCCCCGCTGTGCAGCCAGCCGTCCCTGTCGATGGCAAGGTCTGTCATTTCAGGCATCTTGTAGTATCCTTTCATCACATTATAGCCACGGCAGCATATCTCGCCCTGCACGTCCGGTCCGACAGTTTCCCCGGTATCGGGATCGACTATCTTGACCTCGATCTCTGGCATAGCTGTTCCTACGGTACTGACACGGCGCTCGATCGTGTCATCGATACTGGTCTGCGTGAACACAGGTGATGCTTCGGTAAGTCCGTATGCGATGGTGATATCCTTGCAGTTCATGTCATTGATAACACGTTTCATGGCCTCTATGGGACACGGGGAACCTGCCATGATACCTGTCCTCAGGGAAGAGAGGTCGAACATCCTGAACATCGGATGACTGAACTCAGCAATGAACATGGTAGGTACGCCGTAGAGTGCCGTACATTTCTCTTTCTGGACAGCTGCCAGCACCATGAGCGGGTCGAACAGCTCCAGCAGGACAAGTGTTCCGCCATGTGTGAGGGTTGCCATCACACCAAGTACGATCCCGAAACAGTGGAAGAGCGGTACTGGCAGGCAGACCCTGTCTTCCTCGGTGAACTTCTGCCGTTCGCCGATATAGTATCCGTTGTTGATTATATTGTAGTGGGTGAGCATGACACCTTTTGGGAAACCCGTTGTTCCTGAGGTGTACTGCATATTGATAACATCATCCTTGTCGAGTGTCCTCATTATCCTATGGATCTCTTCATCGCTACTTTGCTGCCCCAGAAGGAACAGCTCACGCGTGTTGTACATTCCCCTATGCTTTTCCTGGCCGATGAAAATAACATTCTTAAGATGGGGGAATTTCTCACTCTTCAGGTGTCCACGGCTCTGTGTCTTCAGTTCGGGTGCGAGCTCGTAGATCGTCTCAATGTAGCTCACGTCCCTGAAACCGTCGATTATTGCAATGGCCTTCAGGTCGGCCTGCTTCATGAGATACTCTACCTCATGTATCTTGTATGCGGTGTTGACCGTAACGAAGATGGCACCTATTTTTGCTGTTGCGAACAGGAAGGTCAGCCAGTCGGGTACGTTGGTTGCCCATATGCCTACGTGGTCACCTTTACCTATCCCTATCCTGAGCAGGCCTTTGGCCAGCATGTCAACGCGTTCATCGAATTCCCGGTAGGTGAATCTCAGGTCCCTGTCAGGATAGACGATGAATTCCCTGTCGGGGTCTTTCCTCACCTGTTTCTCGAAAAAATCACCGGTTGTATCATTTGTAAAAGGCATGGTTAATCTTCCTGGGTCTACTTACAACCGTTATTCTCTTCCTGCAGGTGCTCTTCGAGTTCCTTTCTGATGTCATCAGGTATCGGGACAGATCTCTTATTGATAAAATCATAATGAACGATCGTGGATCTGCCGATAGCACCCTTTTTCCCGTTCTGCCATGCTTCCTGTGTGACGGTGAACGATGAATTGCCAATTCTTGATATGTAGGTGATGATGTCAACATCCGCTCCGTAGAACATCTCTCCTACGTAATCGTACTCGGTCCTTGCCATGATGAGCTTCCAGTTCTCATAGCTCAGGTCGAGGTCCGGGGTGAACAGCCTGAATACAGGATTTCGCGCCTGTTCGAACCATATGGCAATGGCAATATTGTTAGCATGTTTAAGTCCGTCGATATCGCCGAATCTCGGAGTAACAGTTGTTTTGAACATATTGATCTTCTTCTTAGTAAGGCGCGTATACTATGGCAAGTATCTGTGCGTCGCTACCTTTAGCGTGGACGTGGTGTGGCACAACAGAGTCGTAGTAGATACTGTCACCAGCAACGAGTTCGTATCTTTCTTTTCCGTATATTATCTCGATCTCACCTTTCAGTACATAGATGAATTCCTCACCTTCATGGGAAGAGAGCTTTTCCTCATCGGACTTAGGAGGATGCACATCTATCAAAAAAGGCTCCATGTGCCGGTCTGCCTTGTTTGCTGCAAGGGAGAAGAATTCCAGGGTGCTTGTATCACATTTATCGCAGTTTCCTGAGAAACGTACTACACTATCGGATTTCCCGGATTTCACAACGACCGGTGCTTCATGTGGCATATCGTCAAGGAATGTTCCAAGTCTGACCCCAAGGGCACGGGCTATCTGCAAAAGGGGTGTCAATGAAGGGACAAGGGCTCCGTTCTCAAGCTGTTCTATCAGTTCGGTACTGGTATTGCTGGCTTGTGCCAGTTCTTCAACTGACATTTCATGCGATTCTCTTAGCTGGCGTATTTTGTTGCCAATCATGTTTTTTTCTGACATGGTGCTTTCCTCATGTGATTTTTCGTGAAAACAAAATGAACATAAGGCTTATGGTATTTTCATTTATAATAATTATCTTTGTATGATTTTTCATATCTCTCAGGCAATTTCGGTATTAAATGGATGAATCAAGGAAGAACTCAACAGTAATTAAATTATTTGCTTTGATCAAGCCGCTAAAGAAAACAAAAAAGTTCTTAGGCAGTTTAAACGTTAATTTGTTTAGCAAAAAATGGCTCTTGATTACGTTACTAATTCAGATTGCACTTTAATCAAGGTTGACAATTACATCATTGAACTAATATTATAATCATAATCT
>JAWSUM010000085.1:0-12958 GCA_033549165.1 Methanolobus sp. | reverse complement strand
TATCACTACTTACAAGGCAGAATGGGCCGGTAAGCATGTGGAACTTGTCAATCCAGGAAACACCTCTCAGATGTGTTCTGGTTGTGGTCAGATAGTCAGAAAAGACCTAGCAGAAAGAACACACAATTGTCCTTTCTGTAGTCTTGTTCTGGACAGAGATCATAACGCGGCTATTAATATACTCAGACTGGGACTACAGTCTGTAGCACAAAAAGCTTAGATGCCCTCCACTTCAGTGGAGGGAGTAGTCACCAGGTTTATTGGAATATCACGAAAAACATATCTTTATTCATGTTTTCAATTTGATCTTTCTACCGGCTTTATGGATTCCTTGACACCGTATCACGTTATGCAGCAATAGTAACCTTAGAATCCGGCAGGGTAATATTATTTCAAACTTATGACCCATGAATTAACATTTTTCTGCATACATATCTTATCTTCCCTCGCAAGCCAGCCAAGTGCCATAAAGACCATCTGTGATTCAAAACCGTTATCTTTGAAGTCTTTCTTTATGCTTGTCAGATTCGTCTCTCCCTTCTCCAGCAGCCTGTAGATCTGGCCGGCTGCCTCCCCGATGTGTATACATAGTTCGTCCATTATATCATCTCACACTATCTTCCCGGGTTAGGAAAACCGGGTAACTCCTTTTTTAAAGAATAGAACACCATCAAATTTTATAAAGATTACGAAGAATGTTACTTTCCTGCAGGGATGTCCTCAACCAGGACACGGCTTATTTCGGCAACACTCCAGGACTGTGAAATGCATCCTCCCGGTCTGTGGGGTGGATTTCCGTCGAACACCTCTGATATGGTGCCCACGCCTGCCTCATCAAGTTGTCTCTCAAGGCCCTTGAGAAGCATTCTGGCATATGACCTGCTTTCAGGGGAGTGATCGTTGACCTTAAGGTACGCTGTGATATAGGGACCGAGCAACCAGGGCCAGACGGTACCATTATGATATGCGGTGTCCCTGCTTAACAGGTCTCCCCGGTAGGTTCCTATGTATCGTATATCATAGGGAGAAAGTGTCCTGAGACCATAGGGTGTCAGCAGCTCTTCAGTGACGACCTTCATTATGCTCCTCTCCGTGCTCCGGGAAAGCATCGTGAATGGCAGCGAGACCGCAAGCACCTGGTTGGGCCTGACCGATGCATCCTTCCCCGTGTACCCTGGTCCGGATATAAGGTCATACAGGCAGCCTTTTTCCTCGTTCAGGAATTTCTCTTCGAAATTGTCCTTAGCGGTCCCGGCGATCTCCTGTAGCTCCCCGGTTTCCTTTCCTATGCTCCCTCCCATGAGTTCGGCATACCGCAGGGCGTTGTACCAGAGTGCATTTATCTCACAGGCTCTACCTGCCCTGGGTGTGATCATCAGATCACCTACTATTGCGTCCATCCAGGTGAGCTGACCCCCATGATGGATAAGGCAGTCCTCATCCATGCCGATCCCGAATCTTGTGCCGGTGCGGTAGCTCCTGATGATCTCCTCAACGGTGTTCCATACGGAGTCGACGAATCCCAGGTCTTTGGTATAATCATAGTATCTTCCCAGGGAATGTATGAACCAGAGGGATGCGTCCACCGAATTATATATTGGTGATCCGCCGGGCAGATCGGAGAACATGTTGGGTATAAGTCCTTCCCTGCAGTTCGCAGCAAAGGTAGAGAGTATGTCCCTGGCAACATCGAACCTGCCTGTCACAAGCGTCAGGCCCGGTAGTGAGATCATTGAGTCCCTTCCCCAGTCCGCAAACCAGTGATAACCGGCGATAACTGACCTTGAACCTGTTGACCTCCTTCTCACGATAAAAGAATCGCCGGCAGTGACAAGTCGCCGCAGGAAGGTATTATTGCTGTCGTAGCTCTCTACGAGCTTCCCACGACGTTCGATCTCGCTTTCCAGTAAGTTCCTGACATCCTTTATGTCGGAGATTCCGGTATCTTCAGTGGCTGCAACGATGAAAAAGGAAGAAGTGCCTTTTCCGACCTCCGCTTCGAAGTATCCGGGATTGAAATTGTCCTCCATGTGAGGATAACCCCTGGAGAGCTCGGCAGGATATTCCAGATTATAGTACCAGTGGGATTCACGTCTGAAATCCATATTGGAATCCAGATGGAGTGTGCCCTGTCCGTTCTTCAGGACAGTGCCTTCCTTTGCAGGTTCCTGGTGGAACCGGATATCTTCGGCTCTGGTCAGATGATGAATGTCCCTGTCATTGACCAGCGGGAACACACGCAGGGATACCTGTGTATCAAGAGGATTGTGGATATTGTACAGTATGATGGTGGTGTTCTCACCGTGGACCATGAACACCTGTTTCTCTATACTTATCCCTCTGGCAATGTATCGAAATGTAGGCACAGGTTCGACGGTGAAACCCTGCAGATGGAGATAACCACCCGGATGTACGGTCTTTGGATACTGATGTGCGGCAAGGTGGTATGTCTCCTCGTCAGCTATAATCTCCTCGTCAAGGGAGCAGAGCAGCAATCTTCGTTCCACCGGCGGGTTCATGGATGCTATCAGCAGGCCATGATACTTTCTTGTGTTCATTCCCAGGGAAGTACCCGAAGCATATCCCCCAAGGCCGTTGGTGATTATCCATTCCCTGTTCAGGCAATCCCAGTTGAACCTGTCACCGCTACCTCTTTCATAACTGAGATCCTGCATGTATCTAACCCCTGATTAAATATGGTATGAGGCCCTACTTAAGTTCATCCAGAAGGACGATGTTGTCAAGCATAAGGGCACAGCTCCAGCTTAGTGGAATAGCCCATGCCGGCCTGCCGGTGTGTTTGTTTACCTGCTCCGGCAGCATTCCGGCACAGGTGGTCCCCCTAAGTGACCACCGGATATATTCCAGTGCTTCTGTTGTCATTATTTCCCATTCTTCGTTCTTTTCGGTATTAGCATATGTTCTTTTCATTGATCTTGCAAGTGAGAGCATAGCCTTTGACAACCAGAGGGTTGTCACTGTCCATGGATTGCCGTCGATATAGGTATCTTTTTCATAACGTTTGATACCGTAGTGGTCATTCACCGGCACTCTAAGACTTGACTCGATATTACCGATCATCGAATGTATCATTTCCCTTTCATTCTCATCATCTGCTGAGAGCATATTGAAGGGTACGAACGTACCCAGGATGCTGGCATCGATATCCTTATCTATTCTTCCATGGGAAAATCCTCTTGCAAAGTACCCTTCCTCAGGCAACCAGAGGCGCTCTATTGTCTGCTGTTTGATCAGCCCGGCTCTTTCAAGCCATCGGCTGGCAAGGCTTGTTTCGTTGTAATCTTCAGCCATCCGCGCAGCACCCACCAGTCCGCCGTAAATGGCAGCATTGGTGTAGGTGAAAACACCCTGGTAGGTTTCCCACAGGCATATGCAGGGCTCATGCATACCTTCAGGGGTTCTTCTCATAAGGTATTCGGCTGCTGACAGAACAGTTGCCCAGATATTATCAAGGAACTCCCGTTTAAGGATGGGCTCAAGGCCGTCATAGTACTTCTCCATCGCAGAGAGCGTGGAACCGGTCTCATCTATCTGGGTAGAGAAACTGAAATTTCCCCATGAAGAACCTGCGTTGCCGTCAAGCCAGTAGCGCTGGAACCAGGAACCATCAGGAAGCTGGGTCTTTTTGCACCACCTGAAGAAACGTTCGCAGTATTCGGGGTATCCTGAATTTAGAAGCGCGATAACAATTTCCGAACTATCCCTGTTCCAGCAATAACCGTAGCCACCGCTTTTCTCAAAGTCGTGGTCGAACTCCGGTGCTGCGATAAAGGAGCCCCTGGCCGGGTCGTTAAGGATGCTCAGTGCAAGTAACGAACGGTTGAATGCCTCCATAAGTTCCAGCTTCACGAACTCAAAGCGGGGAAGGTCCTGAAATCCTAGGAGCTTTTTCCTGGAGAGCCATTTGATCCAGCTTTCCTGTGTCTCATTGAGCATACTCTCCACGGTCTCATTGCGTATATCACGGATCCTTCTGTAAAGCAACTGTCTTGTGGATGCAGCACCGATGAGTACGCTTATCTCAGCCGTGGAACCAGGATCTATATCCAGTTTCCATCCGATGGCATTGTTTATGTTGCCTATGTCCTCACGGTTGTTCTGGAGCTCTCCGTCTTCCATATCGTACTTGGCATTGGTCCACCAGATCGTATCCAGTGCCTTTCCTATCTGCCATTCTTCGAACGCCGGTCGCGAGCTTATTCCAATATGGTAATCTTTCCAGTACTGGATCAGCATCCCGGATTCATGATCGCAGAATGCCGAGTTCTTTTTTTGCATCTCTCCAACCTGGAAGTTCGAATAATAAAATAACTTGCCATGAAATCCCCTGGCTGAGCTTATCCTGTAATTGCGTATCAGTATGGGCTGGTCCCTATGAACGAAATCCCGGATCTGCATTTTCAGCCCGCAAGGATGCACCAGTTCGGTGTTCACGATATTCGTGTTCTCGACATATCTCTGGCTGACATGCCAGTCATGATCGTTGGACCAGATCAGTTTGTTCCCGTCATACAGGCAGGCCTGGGATTCTTCCAGATGCTGGGCGAAGTCCCTGCCAGGGTATAAGAAACCGAAAAGTTCTCCCTTTTTTCCCATGGTGACAAGTAACTGCCGATTACCCAGGATGGAATTTGGTTGTCTTATCAAGTCAGTTCTCCCCTGAGGATATGCTCTGTCTTTGTACCCTTTGGCGCAGGAGCCACTATATGCTCGCAGAACATGTTTCCTGCTGCCAGGCACTGGCTTTCATGTACCTGCACGGTTCTTTTTGTAACTTCGGATATGAATCCTGCAAAAAAGCCGCTGATGTATGCGCAAACAGGGACATCACTTTCCCTGTATGTGTCGGATATGAAACAATCCCCGGTCCTGATAGTACCTTTCAGACTCTGTATGTCAATATCATATTCGATCATTCCCCATCCGGCAGCCATAAAAAGCTCTTTGAGCAGGTCAAAGCAGTTATTCTCATCAACATCGATGATATCCCGTAAAAGTCTCACCGCAGATGTTCCGCTTTTTATGCCGGTGAGCATCTGGACCCCTTCAGCTTGCGGAACATGTTCGTTGACTATTCGGAGGATGTCTACGAATGTCCTGGCCCTTAGAATGATGGCCCTCTCTCCGAAAAGGCTTAAGGGGAACTCCACTGATTGCATCACCTGGTTTTTTGAGATTCCGTATTCCACATCAAGCACTACATCCAGTTCCTTCAGTTCTTTGACAATACCGCTGACATCCCTGCCTTTCTCAACTTCCGTGAAGATGACATACTTGCCTCTTGAAGGGTCTTCAAGGCTGTCCAGATATGCAAACCTCACATCAAGTTCTTTCTCGGCAAAAAGGGAGGTTATGTCCGCTTCCGAGTGTACAGTATTTTCATAGGCTATCTTGAACCAGATGACTTCAGCCTTTTCATCCGCCTTTGAGAACATGCATAGATCCCGCACCATGATTTTAACTCCTTTTAACTCCTTAATAGAATCCGTTGGCAGCAAATAAAGTCCTTATTCCGTTTACCTTAGCTTCATGAACACCTTTTCCTTGAAATCCATCATCACTGCCATAAAATTAACAGCAGCATCATAGGGAGAGGAATGAATGCTGAAATAGGAATGTACATCCCCGTCACCCAGCCATTTTGTGCTCATGTAATAGTAATGGTCCGATGTAAGCAGATGTTTCCATATCTTTATGAGTTCTTTGTCGCCTGTTGCCTTTACATAGGGCCCGAGTAGTTTTGCTTCTTCAAAACAACGTCGTTGCATATCGTTCCCTAACCAGGCGCTTGTATCTCTTTCAATATCCGCCCATGAAATGGTGGAGAAATCCCCTACATCTATCTCGCCGACAGGCGTGTAGCTCCTGATGGTCTGGGAAGGTGTGAGGAACCTGACCCCGCGGTCGAGAACCTCGCCCGGAAGAGCCCCGAGGAATTCGAATATTCCGGTATCCTTCCATTGATGTTCACCGAAGGTCTCGTAGTCCATGAAAATATTGCCCGTTTCACCGAAACTGCAGGATGCCCAATCTGCCCATTTGTTCGCTGTCAATGGATATTCTTCCCACCAGCGGGATGAGAAACGGTACCCAATGTCATCACTCAGCTTGTAGTTCCTGAGAAGCACAGCAATATCGCTGCCCTTTGCCTTATATACATGGTCTGGGGACCTTCCTTCCAGCACCCGCTCGATACCTTCAGTGAGTATTGCCTTATATCCCATTTCAGCCGCCAGTCCTGCTATACTGTTGTTGTACATCAGCTCGGTGTTCCTGAATACTTCCGGCTCGACCCCGAGCAGTTCTGAAGTAGCATCGCGGTGCTCCTTTACCTCTTCAATGAACTCTTCCCTGGACTCGAAGAGTGATGCAATGGAATGATAATATGTCTCGTCAATGAATTCCACACAACCAGTATCCGCAAGGTCGCGGAAAGAATCCAGCACATCCTCACCCCAGCTTTCGCACTGGCTCAACAGGGTGCCTGTGACTGACATGCTGATTCTGAACTCCCCGCCGGTGGCATCTATGAGTTCCAGGATCGTGCAGTTTGCAGGAAGATAGCATTTCTCTGAGACCCTCCTGAATATCTCCCTGTTGATACCGGTATCGAAATATCTCTCAAACCCGGTTGATTTTTTGTCAGGCCAGAACCATCTTAACCTGTGTGGCTGGTGAACTTCAAAATAAAAGCAGAGTGATCTCATTGTTCACACTCCGCCATAACTCGCTTCAGATCGGAGATAATTGAAAAATTATTGACCGCCTTCTCATATCCAAGACGGCGTCCTTCAGCATTCATTTCCAGAAGAATATCGCTCTGCTGAAGATGGCGGTAAATGTTCAGGAGCTTTTCATAATTCGTATGTGATCCATGGCTGGCAAGTTCGTCACCAATGCTCTGGATCTCATGTATGTAAAGATGCTGCGCATGGTTGCCGAGCAGATTATGCATGCCGTAACGTGCTGTCTTTTTAGAGTGAAGGGATGGCAGCTCCTTTTTCCTGAATTTTGCAACAGCTTCCTCAGGTAAGAGCATTTCAATACCCTGCTGCTCTAAACTTGCTGGCAGCTCTCTCAGGAACTGCAGTATCTCCGTGTTCCTGTGGAGATGTGTCTGAAGGGCATCGTACTTTATGTAAAGTGTGATAACATCACCCTGCATACCAGCGATCCATGCGGCAAACTTTTGTGGTATCAATGGGAATCCGGACCATTTCCTGTCAGAGAACATTCTTTCAATATCTTCGCTGAGATTGATATGACGCAGGAGTGTCGGAACCTCATTATCATATACGTATGCAGGGTACCCGCCATTCATGAGATTATGAGAGCCCTCTGAAATGAAGCATTCGAATCCTATGTCCCTGACAAGTCCCATGACCTTCTGCTCCAGCAGCAGCTCGGAGTTTGCGAAGGTCAGGGGCTTTGTGCCGAAAAGTTTCTCAAGGGAATTGAGATGCATTTTCATCTGTGCCTTGAACTCCCCGAGGTCGGAAAATAAAGGACAGACCGAATGATAGTAAGGAGATGCGATAAGGCTTGCACCCATATCGACCAGTTCCTTGAAGCTTTGCAGTATGCCAGGCGCCCATTTGCATTGTTCCAGAAAGATGCCTGATATATCAAAAGCGTATTTTCCCCCATTACTGATAGAATCTGCCAGGGCACTGTTAATCTCTATCGTGTCTTTTTCCAGCCATGTGAAATTCTGGAAGGCCTTCTCCATATCGAAATATTTATTCATCTCAGGAGAGGAGTAACCCTCCCATGGCCAGTACCATCTGACAGGTAATGGGAGATGCACCTCAAAACATACGCATACTGTCTTCATCAGTTCAGTCCTCAAAATGCTCCATCGTTCTCAATATCACTATTTTCGATATGAGGATTCCTCTTTGTCTGCAACTCGCTGGCAAACCACACAGTTCTCTGTGGGAAGGCGATCTCAATACCGTTCTCTTCAAGTGTTTTCTTGATGATCCAGAGAAGTTTGGTCTTCAGGTCATACCATTCGGTGACAGGTGCCCATATTCTCACCAGGATGTTGACAGCATTGTCCCCGAGATTATCGACAAAGATGCCTGCAGAGGGGCTCTTTAGTGCGAAAGGTTCGTTATCGATTATATCTCTGATGATCTTTATTGCCTCGTCGGCATCATCCTCATAACGTATCCCAACAACGTAATCAAATCTCCTGACCATGTTTGCAACATAATTGGTTATATTGGTCGTGAATACTGTTTCATTCGGTATCCTCATGTAAAGTCCATCATAGGTCCTTATGATAGTGGAGATCATGTTTATGTCCTCAACATATCCCGCGCTGTTGGAGATGTTGATCTGGTCACCTATCTTGATGGGTCTTTCTGTCATCAGGAAAAGGCCGGATATGAAGTTCCCGACAATGCTCTGGCTTGCAAAACCAATCACTATACCTACAACACCACCGGCCACCAGAAGGCCGGACGGTTCTATCTCAAGTATCGGGAAAATGAATACTACAATAGCAAGTGTTATTATTCCGTAATACGTAACTTTCTGCAGAATATTCAGGTGCTCTTTATCCATCCTCTCCTTAAAGGACCTCTCCAGGTATATCGTCAGACCCTTTCCGATGATAAGAGCAGCAAGCAAAACGAATATGACTCCTGCACCTTTCAGGAGTGTGTCTGAAAGAGCCGGTACTGAAACCATCAAGCCGGTAACGTTCATAACCCATACTCCATTATACATTTTGAGCCGTTAAGCAGGATCTTGCGTGACGTGTACAGTTCTACGGATCTGTACAGGCCTGGTGTCAGGGAATATGTCATAAAATCTGTTTCTGCAAGACTTTTATTTATTACTTTCATTTGTGCTTTCATTGAGAGCCTGTCTGAACCGTAATATATCTTCATTCCATATGCATTGAACACAGCCTTGTTCAATTCTATCCAATTACCTGTTTCGTTCACGATCTCCAGTTCCAGATCTCCTTCATGGAGTATATCGGGGTGTGTGTAGGAAGAATGGACATCGCTTTCCCAGTACTTGCATATGAGCCCCCGGGTGGGATTTCCGTAGAGGGTGAACTTACTGAAAGCAAGTGACAGGACGTCTATAAGTTCATGGTCTCCTTCTTTCCTTGATACGAATACACCTATCTCCACAGGGAATTTCAGATGTATCTTCTGTTTATCATAAGGAGCGATCATCACGGAACGCTGGAACTCTATAAGCAGAAAAGAACTCAGTGCCTTGGGAATGTTCACAGGTTCGATCGGGTTAATGAGGAACTCACCGTCTTTATGAAGAAGTATCTTTTCTATTTCATCACCGTATAGAGATCTCCTGTAGATCAGGTTCCCATTTTCCTTTTCCACTGATATTTTGATATCTTCAGTCTCTATTGTGAAGGGTGGAGTATATTTATCGAACATTATTGGGTCCTACAATGTTTTATAGCCATTTCTTGTTGCGGAAATATATGAACATGGCAGTGGATGTCGATATGATGACAATCCACACGGCTGGATATCCCCATCTCCATCTGAGTTCGGGCATGTACTCGAAGTTCATGCCGTATATGCCGGCAACAAAGGTAAGTGGTATGAAGATGGTGGCTATTATAGTTAACGTCTTCATTACCTCGTTCATCTTATTACTGACACTGGAAAGATAAAGGTCCATCACGCCGGTAATGATGTCACGGTAAGTTTCAATGCTCTCTACCACTCTGATAGTATGATCATATATATCCTTCAGATACACCTGCGTGGAATCTGCGATAAGGGGAGATTCGGATCGTTCCAGACTGCTGATAACTTCCCTGAGGGGCCATACGGACTTGCGGAAGTATATTATCTCCTTTTTCAGATCATGAACACTTTCGAGAGTCTCAGAAACAGGGTTTTCAATAAGCTCGTCCTCAAGTGTTTCTATGATCTCACTGACCCTCTCCAGAACAACAAAATAATTGTCAACTATGGAATCCATCATGGCATAGGCAAGGTAACTGGCATCCAGGGAGCGGATACGCCCTTTTGAGGTCCTCAATCTTTCCCTCAGGGCATTGAAGGTGTCGCCTTCACCTTCCTGGAAGGAAATAACGAAATCCGGGCCCAGTACAAGGCTTATCTGTTCGACCCTTATGTCGTTCTCAATGTCATCGTACCACATCATCTTGAGTACCAGATATATGTACGACTCATAATCCTCCATTTTTGGACGCTGGTCCGTGTGCAGGATATCTTCCATGACAAGTGGATGCAGTCCGAAGTGCTTTCCAATTTTCTCAACGATGTCGACCTGGTGCACCCCATCGACATTTATCCAGGTCACACCATTTTTTTGCTGATCAAAACAATCTTCCACATTCTGGACAATTCTTTCCTCGAAGTTCGTTCTGTCATAATTGATGAGGGTGATCCTGGGTTTTTCATCTTTATGATCACCTATATGGATAATCGTACCCGGTACGAGTCCAACTTTCTTTGAATAGCCGGTGAGTAGTTTTTTCATTCATATCACCTTTTTTCCATTTCCATTTAGATCCGGGATCATTTAATGAAGGCATTATCAAGCCTTTGCGTCCAGATAGACCTCGACTGTCTTCTCAGCTATCCTGTCCCAGTTGTACTTTTCCCGAAGCAGCTCCCTTCCTGCTTTTCCGAGCTCACCGTCGGCATAGTTGTCCAGCACATAGTTGATCCCCCATGCAATGGATTCGGGGTTCTTGTATACGGTCACACCGTTCCTGAAATTGTCCACCAGTTCAACGGCATCGGTTGCTACGATGTTCTTGCCGGCATCCCATGCCTCCAGCAGCACGATACCGAATGGCTCATTGCGGCTTGGCACACACATAATATTGCAGGCGTTGACCCATTCCTTTTTGACGGTCTCACTGGCATAGCCAAGGAAGTGACAGCTATCGCCGACCGATAATCGGGCTGCAAGATTCTCGCACACGGGTCGCATTTCCCCTTCTCCTATCAGTACGAACCTGACGTCCCATCTGTTCTCAAGTACCTTTGGTATTGCCTGTACAAGTATATCAGGTCCTTTCTGGTAGTTCATCCTTCCCACGAACAGGACAACAGGTGCAAAAGGATGTATACCATGTTCGGATTTTATCCTGCCTGCGTCAACTTTCATCCTCATGTTGTTCTCGTAGAGCCCGTTGGGTATGATCGACATTTTGTAGTCCGGTATCTGGTACAGGTACTGTACCTC
This sequence comes from Methanolobus sp., assembly GCA_033549165.1. Taxonomy (GTDB): domain Archaea; phylum Halobacteriota; class Methanosarcinia; order Methanosarcinales; family Methanosarcinaceae; genus Methanolobus. The sequence goes on along the minus strand of JAWSUM010000085.1, from coordinate 1,720 downwards.
TGATTTCAGGGCCTCGGAGGTGACGATGACACTGGATGATTCGTATCCTCCTCTCCATTCCCTGTGACTTATCTCTGTGGCCTCCCACCAGCCTCCATGGACATTGCCATTCCGACCCCATTCGGTACTGTGGTATGTGATAATGAAAGGAATTCCAAAATCATCTTTGATCCTGCAAACCACATTCACAGGATGCCAGTCATGCACGTGCACGATGTCGAAGTTGCCGAAATCATTCCTGCTATCTATAAAAGCAGCATACATGGCATCGCACATGCTGTCCATCTGCCGGACTATACCTCCGTCAAGGGAATGGTTGACCCGATGATAATGTACTCCATCGACGATCTCATAGGGAGGCATATCCTGGTTACGGGTGAATATGTGAACCTCATCACCCCTTGATGCAAGCGCTTCCGCAAGCTCGGAAACGTGCGGAGCAAGTCCCCCTACCTTTACCGAGTAAAGGCTTTCCCATGAAAACATCGCAATCCTTAGGTTTTCCATAATTTTCCTCCCTTAGATCATGTAACTCAGTCCCTGTCCAGCAGGTGGTCGACTGCCAGTTCCGGGGGCATTGAGTTGATATATATGTCTGTATTCTTTTCAAAGCCTGCTGCAATTGATGTTACAGGCTGTATCCTTATGTTGAAGTGGTAGTTCTGTTCTTCGACCTGGAATAGCATATAGTTGTACGCGAGTTCCGGGATCGTTGCATCCAGCCTTGAAATGGCATATCGTATGCAATCTCCCAGGGAAAGCAGCATCTCATCGTTGAAGCCGGATATGTGATTGACATGTTCCAGCGGCAGTATCCAGAGCTCATAGGGCACTTTCGAGTAGTATGGAGCTATAACGATGAAATCACTATTTTCGTAGACCAGCCTCTCTTTATCTTTCTCCTTTTCAACGATATCGCAGTATGGACACTTACCAAGGCTGCCTATGGCCTGTATCTCCCTCCGAATGCTGGGTGGCATCAGCAGGGTCGCGATTAGCTGCGTGTGCGTGTGCTCAAGGGATGCGCCGGCCTTTTTGCCCCAGTTCTTGAACAGTGATACATATCTAATACCATCTTCTGACTGGTAATGCATCACCCTGTCCCTGTACACCTGCATGAGGAGCAGTATCTCTTCGTCGTTAAAGAGGTGCAGCCTGCTCTCATGAAAAGGATTTTCCACGATAACCTCATGAAAACCATAACCTTTAGTAGTCTCAAAATCAGAAGATGATATCTCCTTTGCATCAGGTGATAATGCAGGGAACAGGTTTGGGATACATCTGGCATTCCATCCGGTCACTCGCTTGTCTTCAGAATCCCTGAGGACCTTTCCATCCTTATATACTGCCGTGGCAGGAGGTGTCTGGTCCTCGTTACCATGACAGAAAACACAACTTGAAGATACCCTGCCTTCATCACATGCCTTTGGTGCTGAAGGTCGTTTTCCCCGTCCGGAAGCTATTATGCAATACTCTTCAAGGAAGTAGTGTTTGCGGATCTCTGACATCTTATTCCATCCTTGTACCTGTCAGGAGTTCATAATATTGTTTTGCCGGTGCTTCCCAGTTCATATCCTTTGCAAGCAGGCTTGCTTCCTGGCAGAGCAGGTTGTACTTGACCTTATCATCGGTATAGGTGTCTATGAAATAGTCCATTGCAAGTGCATAATCCGCTATTGATTCAAGGTACGGGGGATTGATATTGTCCACGACTATCACG
>JAWSUM010000084.1:0-13250 GCA_033549165.1 Methanolobus sp. | reverse complement strand
TATCCGGTTGCATCGGGGTTATCAACTTCTTATCCTTTGTCTTATACTGAGAAAACTCCCAGTAACGTAAATACGTAGAAAGTAGTCAGGACAACAGCCGCCAGTGATTCCTTTCCGGACCTTGAACTGTTACCTTTTGAAATATCATCCAGCGTAAGGCATACCCACAGCAGGAACACATACCCGGCCATAAGGGACAGGAGCGAGAAATCCGGATGGTACCATGTACCCAGCATCTCACCTGTGAATTCCGTAAGTACTGTGAAGAATGCCACGAAATAGGCAAGCCTCACACCCTCGAATGTCCTGAAGAGCATGAATGCAAGGCTGAATTTGATCAGTATCCCTACAGGGTTTTCGGACATATCGAATACAAGATAGTCAACGGCAAAAATTGCTGCAAGGCTTATGGCAACGAAATAATTGCTCAGACCGAACCATTTCTCAGCCGAATACCTTTCCTCGAATCCCTTCCACAGGTTATAGGATGACCAGAATATGGTTCCGTATCCGGGAATAAGCCAGATCGGAGAGCCACCTATGAATCCTCCGAGATAGGTAAAATATCCGTACCTGACTCCAAGAAGCTCATGAATATATCCGAACACGGATGCTATGACAAGGAATATTCTGCCCTTCTGTTCACTGTTCTTCCAGAAAATTATCCATAATACCGAGAGAACGATGGTTGGTATTATCTCATCGACGGTAGCCCTGTAATAAATGAGAACACCGAATATAACGGAAAGCATGAATATGAAAAAATAATGCGGGTTAGTAAGAAGTTGCCTGCTTTCATCTTCAATTGGGTTTTTCGGATAATTGAAGGACAGGTCATTCTGAGCATTCCGGATACCTAAAAACACTCTTAATTGAGATATCATATTGATCACTACAAATTCTCATATATGCGGTATGTTCATTTGCAGACGAACCGGATTATTGTTCAGGTATTTCCCGGAACACTCCTCAAAAAAAATAAGCCAGTGGAACCTCACTGGCCAGGGAAGTGTGGAGGTAGATTTCCGGACAAAACCTGACTATTAGCATAGTCATCCAGGTTCCACCATACCAAAGTATTAATTTCTCCGACAGAAGGTGATCCGAACATGAAAGATACTATCCGGAGAAATTATCTTTGATCTTAATATTTGTGGCTCTTTGCCATCCCGACCATTGCCTGAAGGTTGGCGTTCGGTGTCTTGCTGACGATTCCACAGCCCGGTGCAAGTAGGTCAACGCCTGCGTCAAGGGCCTTCTGTGAGACTTCTTTGATCGATTCGGGAGTTCCCTTCCAGAGTGCTGCCACAGGGTCCAGATTTCCGATGATAACCGCCTTGCTTAGCTTGCTCTTTGCGGTTGCCACATCCACGTTCTGGTCTACACTGATAGCATCCACGCCCGAGGACTCCACGAGCTCAAGACTCATCGTCGTGTCACCACAGATGTGGATTACAGTTGCTACGTTCATCTCACGCATTGCATCAATTATCTTTTTGTGTGCCGGAACTACATACTTCTGGTAGTATTCGTCACCAATTAGCATTGCACTTGCTGTAGGGTCGATGATGACCATGGTGTCGGCACCGTTCTCTGCCATCCTCTTTGCATATGCAATATTGAACTCTGTTGCAAGGTCCATGAGTGCCGTTGCAAACTCCTCGTCGGTCATGATCGCCATGAACCAGTCGTCACCGTTCATGTGCTGTGCAAGTGAGAAAGGACCAAGCATACTGGCCATGATAGGAAGTCTGTCTCCGTATTTGTCTGCAAGGATCTTGATGGCATCACAGACCGTTGCTACTCTACCCTGGTTGATGTCGAAGTTCTTAAGCTTCTCGACATCCGGGATATCCTTGACGCAGTGGCTGCTCACGGATGGCTGTTGTTCCTTTGTACCTGCTTTTATGCCGCATCCGAAGAATTCAGCTTCCGCACTTATGTCAAATGGCACACGTACAGCCTCAAATCCGACCACAGTGTGACCTGCTTCTGCAAGCCTTGCCATGATTTGCGCATCATTGTTTGCTTCCGGCCAGAAGGCACCGCAGGCTTCCATCTGTTCCACGGTCCCTGTCTGTGTGACTGAGATGGCTGGCATTCTGTCTACTGCCTCTCCTCTTAATGCGCGTGCCAATCTCTGTTTAGGTGTGTATTCATCCATTGAAGTGAACTCCTTAATAATTTGAAATCGTTTTAGTAGAATATGAAATAGGGTGACCGGAGCCGGGTGACGATACAGATTCCTCCTTTGGTCTGATCAGGTCCCGGTCACCTGTTCTGCAAAAGATCCACATATCTGCTCTTGTTCTGACCTCTGTACGGGTGTCGATGGTATTAAAGAGCAATGACTATCATGCTATGGATCTTTAGCAGATCTTCATCTTAATCCCATCTTCCGGCTACCAGTGTTTCCGCTGCTTCTTTTGCCCACCTTGCAGCTTCCATGGCATCGGTCCTGGTTGCGTCGGCTCCGATCTCTTCTGCAAAGTCGGCGGTTATTGGTGCACCACCTACGATGACCTTTACCCTGTCCCTTATTCCCTTGCTCTGGAGACCGCTCACAACGCTTGCCATATTGTCCATTGTTGATGTCATAAGCGTGCTTACTGATACGACATCTGCCCTGTTCTCTGCAACTGCGTTTACAAAGGTCTCGATCGGTACATCTTTTCCAAGATCGATAGCTTCAAACCCTACAGCACTCATCATGGTCTTGACAAGGTTCTTTCCGATATCGTGGACATCCCCTTCGGCACTACCGATCACAAGGACCTTTCTCTTGCCTGAGCCCTCTGTCTTGATATGAGGAACAAGCACATCCATACCTGCATACATTGCATTGGAGGCCATCAGGAGATGTGGCATGAAAGCCTGCTTTTTCTCATACTTCTCGCTCATAATCTCCATTCCTTTTGCAAGACCGTCTATAACTGCAATGTATGGGTCAATACCCTCATCCAGTGCCTTCTGGGATAATTCAGCTGCCTGATCCTTCTGTCCGTCAACTACTGCATCTGTCAGTCCGTTGATGATCTCATTTTCTTCCATAGAATGCCTCCTAATTTTTGTTAGCAACGTTCAAGAACTGGTTTTTCTTTCCCTGCATTCTTTCCCGTTGGTCCGACTTGTGATTTCTTAAGTCAATGGAACAGATCTGGATATCTGTAATGATTGACAATTTACCATATCCAATATGAATATAAATAATAACTTGTGGTAATTAATCAAAGATGCACATATTATCAATGTGATATTCCCTGTTCAGAATGTGGATTTTGCAAATCCGGCATTCTGGATTTATGACCTTCAGGAAAACTCCGGCAGAGAGAAAAAGAAAGCCTTTGATAAAATCAAAAGCGTGAATATCTACTCTGTAGAAATCCTTGTGATATGATCAACGCAAGGTCGCGAAGACGCAAAGGCGCAATGGAAAAACAACTTTGCAACTTAGTGTTCCCGCAACTTTGTGTTTCTGTTATTTCTACTAAAAACAATTGGAAAACAAAGAACAACATAACAACCCGCCGAAGGCGGCACATTCCTTCACTGCCGTACTCAGGACTATGGCATTGAGAGGAAAAGTCGAGGATTACTTTTGTTCATTTTATCGGGTTGTGCCGGCTTTGCCGGGACCCTCTGGGATACTTTAGGTCATTCACAATTTTCGATTACACAACCTGACAGAAAGAATTTCAGTAATTGAAAAGAGAACGCGATATCAGATATTCCTGGCGATCTCATTTGCCGCTGTTATTGCTTCCCAGACCCTTCCGGGACTGCTTGAGTCCCCTACACAATATATTTCGGTTGCAGCCTGTATTTCCAGAAGCTTATAATATAATGCATCATCCGCCTGTCCGCCTGTAGCAAAGATGACAAAGTCAGTATCGATGGTGATATCTTCTACATTATCCGGATCAAGTTCCTTTTCAAAAGGATTTTTCACATTCTCAGGGATCAAGTCCTTCCATGGTGTGAACGGGTTCTTTCTTGCCCTGTTTGATACTATATGCGCCTTCGCGCCCGAGAAACTCACAACCTGTGAAGCATTATAGACCTTAACAGGTCTTTTCAGAATATCTTCCTTCTTTCCCGAAGGAGAGCCTTTGCCCATCATCATCCAGAGCATCTGGGCCCGGTTAGCCAGTACCGTCTCAGGCATCAGGTCCTTATTTCTTCCGACAAGGGTTACATTGACATCTTTTTCATAACCCAGAGAATAAGCGACCTCACAACCCAGAATCCCGCCCCCGACCACAAGGATATTCTCAGCTCCCTCCGGCAATTCCATATCCTTTTTCAGGAACTCCCTGGCTTCAAGATATTTGACCTTTTCCAGACCTTCAATGGAAGATATATCCGTTTTCAGCCCGTTGCAGCAGATGATCACATCGAACATGTCTTTGACATCGCCGGTACCAACCTCTCTGTTGAAATCGATCTCCATACCTCCATCTTCCAGGATAGCAAGCTGATGCCGGAGGTTCCCAAGATATCTTCTGATATCATGCTTCATCTTCATTTTTCCGGCCAGGAATAATTGTCCGCCTATCTGACCGGTCTTTTCAAAAAGGGTCACATCATGTCCCCTTTTATGGGCTGTGATAGCCGCTTCACACCCGGCAGGCCCCGCACCTATTATAGCGACCTTCTTCCTGATATCCGTCCGGACCAGTTTTTTGGTATCCTCAAACCCAGTGTAAGGATTGACCGAACAGCACGGATGACCCCCTTTTTTAAACGATCCGATGCATCCTTCATGATCACCTATGCAATGGATTATCTCCCTTACCCTGTTTTCCCTTACTTTTGCGGGCCAGTAGGGATCTGCCAGCAGAGGCCTTCCCAACATCACAAAGTCTGCCCATCCATTATTCAGAACCTCTTCAGACTTCTCAGGTTTACCGAGCTTTCCAACTGCTATTACCTTTGCGGATATGCCATTCTCCCGGAAATGGTCTTTCAGCCTGCCGGCCATTTCCCTGACATAGACAGCATCATCGAAATAGGATGGAGGATGCGGCCAGAACCAGTTATCATAGCAGCCTTTATCCACATCGAATGCATCCACCCCGGTTTCATAGAGAGCAGTGCAGAAATTCAGCCCTTCTTCAATGGTCCGCTCGTTTCCGCGAAAACGTTTCCTGAATATCTCGTCCCCGTAGCTTTCCTGAAGTGCCTGGGTCAGGTCCATCCTGTATATTACCGGGAAATCCTCCCCGCAACGCTCCTTTATTTCCCTGACAACGTCTATCCCGAACCGGAACTTGTTCCTGTACCTACCAAACCTTCTCCTGTTCCATGGAGCAGAGGTCAGCTGGTCCATCAGGTATCCTTCATGCCCATGTATATGTACACCATCAAAACCGGCTGTTTTTGCATTGGCTGCACCCTGTCCGAGCATTTTAACTATCTTTTTTATCTTACGATCGGAAAGAGGGAGATGGGGGACCTGTGGTATGTAGAAGTTCCTGTTCCATGAAGAGGATCTCAGTATCTTTCCTTTCAATGCAGGCTCAGGAGAGCCAACTCTTCCAAGACCTGCAGACAACTGGATGAATATCTTCGACCCATAGGGCTTTACACCTGCTGTGAGATCCCTCCAGCCGCTGAGACGGGTCCTTGATGAGCCGTCAATGCGGGGGAAATAAGTGGTGTTGTTCTCTTCGGAAATGGTAGGATCGATACCATATGAAACAGGAACCAGGCCAGTTATCAGTAGCCCCGCGCCTCCTTTTGCCCTTTCGATGAAGTACTCGATCATCTTATTAAGAGGGCGACCGGAAGGATCCGCCATGTTAATGTTACCGACAGGAGCCATAATGATCCTGTTTTTCAGCCTGCATTTGCCAATGCTATCCTGCCCGAACAGTTTTTCAAATGCCATTATCCCTCATATTTAACTGAACCTGTACATATTCGATCATCCTCGCAAAAAGAAAAAGAATAGCCAGCAACAGATAGTCTTTTAAAGTACGATCTCTCCTTTTTCCTTATGGGAAAAAGAATATGGATATATTTGTCTCTTATATCTAAGCCCGGATTGGAGTAAATGGTATTGATAATATCAAAGCTATTGTTTTTCATACGACCGAAGATATCCTGTAATTGCTTGATTTCTCAAGATAATTCGTTATATATACATCCAAACTCAAATTTTGTATCAGCAGTCAGGAAGGTGAGAAGATATGTCATATGAAAAAAGATATTTTGATGATCTTACACGCGATGAAAGGTATTCTTTTGAACTTCAGCGAAAAGGAGTGAACAAGAACTTCTATGATGCCAATAAAGTACTCCTTTGCCCGGAATGCGGCAGATCTTTCAACCTGTTCTATTCCAGAGCAAAACTTTGTGCAGGATGTCCGGATCTGGTAAGGGGATGCGAACTTGCCAGATGCACACACTGTCATACCGAATTCCCTTTGAGAAATTATATGTCTAAGAGGGCCACCAGGACAACATCTAATTACATTGAGTCAATTGTTAAAAGGTATCACAATACCTTTGGGGAAAGGCCTGGCCAATAAAAGGTTCAGAACAAGGGTATCTGAACACTAAAATAATTTCTGTTATTGATTGACGACCATCAGGTTCAGTAGAGTATGAATAATCGTATTTAAGCAAGAGGGCAAGTGATCCTACCATGAAAACCGAGTTGATAAGTACTGTGTTCCTGTCAGAGAAAAGGAAGAATACTCTTATCATGCTACTTAGCGGACCGGCAACTATCGACGAAATAAAACAGTCCATCAACGGTACGACAAGTGCTATTATGGCTCAGGTGAAAATACTGCTTGAACAGGGCCTTATCGAACAAAAGGATGATGAGTACAGACTGACCCACGTAGGCCAGATCATCATGAAAAAGATCAAACCATTGATCGAAGCATTGAATGTCGTTGAAGGGAACAAGGAGTTCTGGGATAGCAGGGACCTTTCCGGAGTACCTGAAAGCCTGCTGGACAGAATCGGTGACCTGGGTGAGGTAATTATACACGAACCAGACCTCAATCATCTTTTCGAACCCCCGAAAGAGTTGCTCAATAGCCTCAAACATACAAAGAACGTATGCACCTTTTATTCATACTTCTGTCCGATCTGTCCTAAAAACTATTCTGAACTGGCAGAGAATGAAGTGAACTATAATCTTATACTTACCAGGCCGGTATATGAACGTTTAAGGGATGAATATACCGAACAATACGAGTCAATAATGGAATCCCAGAATTCCCATCTGTTTGTCTGTGACGAGAATTTAATAACTCCGGGTGCGATATCCGTTACCGATAATCTTCTGTTGCTCTCTTTTTTCAATAAGAAGGGATTCTTTGACCACAAGAAAGTGATAAGCTTTGAAGAAAGCGCAAGGCAATGGGGTCGTGAGTTCTTTATGCATTATAAGCAGTATTCCAAAGAAATTTTATAAATATTTTTATAGTAGTTCTGCTATATTATCGATAGTACAATATCTTCAAACACCGGATTATTCATTGACATATCCATACTATTGATATTATCAAAGACATTAATTGCTCTTTGACCTTTGTCTTCCTGCAAGCTGGAGATCCTGTTTTGCCTATTCTCAAAATCCATTGTTTGAATCGGGTACACCTGTTTGATTATATGGGTATCTTTGATTAATTACCATAGGTTATTATATATGCTTTTACAGGATACTGAACTTTGCTCCTGTCCGAAGAGGATAGAAGAAAAACAGATGATGAATGTAATTGCACAGTTCCGGGTCTATAAATCTACCTCCACATCAGTTTAACTCTCAGAAACACGCATCCTATACCATTTCTGTGTGGCTGTGTGATTTTTCACATCAACCTTGGATACTTTGCAGGGTCTCTCCACACACTAAAAGGCCCTGTGAAGTAAACCCGGTCTAACTGCTTATAGACATTGCTTCTTTTTTATAGTTTTCATACTGATACAGGAAAAACGTTTTGATTTAATCGATTGCATTATTTTTATTGCTGCTATTTGTTTTATCAACCGCGTTATTTAGATTAGGCTCATCGATTACATCGCCAGCTCTTATTTTTTGTTCGAAGTCGTTATTTATACTTATCTCACAGATTGCTTGTATGCATAATTGCATGGCCTGCCAGCCATGAACATTATAATTTCATAAATCGTATGGAGGAATATGTTTGTACGGAATTGCATTGGATCTTGGAACAAGTGGATTTCGTCTGCAGCTTTTGAACCTTAGGACCGGGAACACTATAAAGACAGTAATGACAATGAAACACCCCCTCCCTGGAGGGAATGTAATCGACCACCTGGGATTTGCTATCCAGGTAGGTGAAGACAGTGCGCACAGGATAATTACCCATACGATCTGCAAAATGTTTAATGAATTGCAGATACCTCTTAACATGATCGACAAAATCGCAGTGTGTGGCAACCCTATTCAGCTTTCTCTTTTCCAGAACATCGAAATAAGGGACCTGGCCTATGCAGGCAAGAACATGCAGAAGAGGCTTGGTATCGAAAATGTGAAAAGAGGTCTGAAGATCTACCTGGGCAGTGAGATATTCGGCAAAGGTTCCGGCCTGGATGAATGTGAGATAATCGTGCTCCCTTCAATTGAACATGAGATAGGTGCCGATGCCCTTGCCATGATGGTCAAGACAGATTTCATTGAACAGAAAGATGTCGCGATTGTGACTGATTATGGTACCAATGCTGAAATGGCACTGAAAGTAGGTGACCGTATAGTAACCTGCAGTGCTGCAGCAGGACCTGCTATCGAAGGACAGGGCATCAGATGCGGGATGCTTGCCAGCCCGGGCGCGATCTCCGATGTGAATCCGGAAGGCGGTTACTGGAGAACGACCGTACTGGATGAGGATATGGGAGCCGGGAAAGGTGACCTTATAGATCCTGTGACAGGTGTTATAATCGAAAAAGGTGATGTTAAGCCCAAAGGGATAACCGGAACGGGTGTGATCTCTGCAATTTCACTGGCTATCACCACAGGCATAATCAAGAAACTGCCTGAACTCCCTAACGGGATACTTGTGCTTGGTGAGGGTATCTTCCTTAAGAATAAAGATATAGCAGAGGCCGGAAAAGCCATCGGCGCCATCAGGGCTGCGCATCTGACACTGCTTATAGAATCCGGCGTGAAATATGAGGATCTGAAGTACATGTATATGTCAGGTGCATCCGGTACCTATGTGGATGCTGAAAAAGGAAGGAAGATCGGCCTTTCACCGGTTTTCTCAAAGAAGATAGTACAGTTCGGGAATACATCCCTGGAACTTGCAAAGGATATCATTCTCGGGAAATATGAACTCAAAGAGATAGAGGACCTTGCAGAGAGGATAAAGGCAGATCACATAATGCTGGCCTCAAATGACACATTCAAGAACATCTACACATGTGAGCTAGCCTACTGGACTGAAGGGATGCAGGATGAAATGTACAACTATTTCCTTAAGTCCTATGGCATGCCGGGATTACCGGATATCACTGATACGCCATCTATCGAAAGAAGAGTCTGCAAGGATATTGAGGAGATCGGATATGAAGGTATCAGGATCATTAAAGACCTTGATATGATCATAGAGGAAAAATCAAAGGGTTGTATGCAATGCAAAATATGTGAGCGTGAATGTCCAGAGAATGCCCTGCGGATAGTTCCAAAGGACGGCGATATATACGCAGACTATACTGCACACCTCTGCCTGGGAATGAGCTGCAAGAGATGTATAGGAGCTTGCCCTGTAAAGGCTATAAATTACAGACAGATCAGACCGGTTTCCATGGGAGGTCTGTCTGCAATATAACCCTCTTCATATTTTTGTTTTGAACTTGCTTTTGGATAAATATGAACTCCGGAATGAATCACAAATTGGAAAAAACATGACTGAACAATCCCATCCACAGATCAGCATGGAATCAATAATCAATAATAGTCCTATTATTGTGATTTCAAGGAAGATCGAAAAAGATTTTCCAGTTAAATACATATCCAATAACATATGGCAATTCGGATATACGCCAGATGAGTTTTATTCAGGCGAAGTTAAATACGCTGACCTTATCCATCCTGAGGATCGCAAGGTTGTTTTAAAATCCTTAAAATACTTGAATAAGCAGCTAAGCGAATTTGTCCAGGAATACAGGATCATAACCCGGTTTGATGAGATCCGCTATGTTGAGGACAGGGTGCACATAAAAACCTATGATGACAATAGTGTACATCTTGAAGGCACTGTCCTGGATGTCACCGAACGTAAACATCATGAGATGATCACACATCAGCGCAAAGCAAATGACGGGAAGGCGCTCACTGAGATATCTCTTGAGGATGTTCTGGGGCTGCTTGTCACCAATGCCGAAAGGATTCGCACGGGCCTGACATGCGCTGTAATGTTGCTTGACAAGAAGAAGAAGCACATATGCCGCGTCATCGCACCCAACCTTCCTTTGTCCTTCAAGGAGGCAATGGAAGGCCTTGAAATAGGATACGGTGTTTGCTCGGGAGGTACTGCGCTCTATATGGGAGAAAGGGTGATCGTTGATAATATAGAAGAGCATCCTTACTGGGCACTGTACCGGGAAGTTGCGAAGAAGGCTGATATCAAGGCAAGCTGGGCTGAACTTATAACAGCCTCAACAGGAGAGATACTCGGCGTCTTTGTCATGTATTTCAATTTCCCGAACAAGCCAAAGAAAACATGCTACCAGTACCTTAAAGCAAATGCGGACCTGGCTGCCATCGAGATCGAGCACAGGATCGTCAATGAGACCTTCAGGGAATCCGAGCATAAGTTCAAAACGATCTTCAATAACATCAACGACCAGATCTATGTAAGCGAGCTTAACGGGAATCTCATAGATGTGAACCAGGTTGTTGTTGATAATCTTGGCTATCCGAAGGAGTATATCCTGAAATCATCTCCAATGGATATTGTGCCTTCATGGTATGTACAGCGTGCCTGTGAACTGATCAAAGTGATCGAGAGAGAACATAAGGCTATGTATGAAGCTGCAGCGATCCGTAAGGACGGCTCGGTCATTCCTCTGGAAATAAACGCGCGGATGATCAACTACAATGGAAAGAAGACGATACTTTCAGTCGGACGTGACATCACGGAGCGCAAAAAGGCTGAAAAGGCCAAACAGTTGAACGAATCCCGTCTGGAGGCATTGATCAGGCTCAATGAAATGACAACTGCTTCCCTTGATGAAATAGCAGAATTTGTCAAGGAGGAGGCTGTCCGCCTTACCGAGAGCAAACTGGGATACCTTGCATTCATGAATGCTGATGAGACAGACCTGATCATGCATTCGTGGTCGAACACTGCTATGACCGAATGCGGCATAATCGATAAGCAGTTCATTTACCCTGTGAAATCCACCGGACTCTGGGGAGAGGCTGTAAAGCAGAGAAAAGCTATAATCACCAATGATTATTCTGCCCCCAACCCATGGAAAAAAGGCTATCCTGAGGGACACGTCAGGCTAACAAGACATATGAATGTCCCCATTTTTGACGGGGATCACATAGTCGCAGTTGTGGGTGTCGGAAACAAGGAGGATGAATACGATGAATCAGATGTACGCCAGCTTACACTTCTGATGCAGGGCATGTGGAAGATCATCCAGAGCAAACAATTGATAAGCGCGCTTAGTAAATATTCCGAAGAACTGTCAAAGGCGAATACCAAGCTCAGATCTGTCAACATGATGAAAGAGGAGTTCCTTGAAGACAATCTGAAAAAAGGTGATGACGTCTTGCGCGGGTATGACGTACTTGATGATGAAACACTTAACCTGTTCGACGATTCCCAGAAAGAGGCAATCTCCACTCTCCTGATGAACTCGGAACGATTAAAACTCCTTATTGATGCCATCCTGTACAATAGTATGCAGCAATCCGGCAGGATGGAGTACTCTTTTGCACCTGTGAGCATCGGAAGCGTTCTGTCGGACGTGCTGCTCAATCAGATACTGCTTATAGATGAAAAGGAACTGGCATTGGAGAGGGATATCCCGGCTGGCCTTCCTCCCGTAAGAGGCGATAAGGAAAAACTGGAAGAGACGTTCCTTTACCTAATCCATAATGCTATTACCGTTACACCTAAAGAGAACTGTATAAAAGTGAAGGTATTCGACGAAGATAATCACATCCATGTAACTGTAACCGACACCGGCAACGGTATTGAAAAGGACCTCATACCCCGCCTGTTCTACAAGATGTATCAGGTGGACGACACCATATCAAGGATGTACCAGGGTCTTGAATCAAGCCTTTATATCTGCAAGGATACTGTTGTTGCGCATGATGGGGATATCTGGATCGAAAGTGAGGTCGGAAAGGGAAGTACGTTCCATGTGACACTTCCTAAGTGGAAAGAGATAGAAAACTCATAACGGATATATAGTAAACAAAGTGGCAGATAGTCACCTCCTGTCACTTTTGTTTTTTGTACAATACAGCGACACATATGCGTACTTAGAACGGACCCGGATCTCTGAGAGACTAAAAGAAATACATGATCCTTTTTTCCCAGACTATTTCCGGCACACTTAACGATCAATGGAAGAAGAGGCAGGAAAGCCGGGAAGTGGATGAAACAATGTTTTCAAATATCTACAAGAACTCAATTGGTATGGAGTTCATACTGATACCCGCAGGTAAGTTTGAAATGGGTTCACCGACAGACGAAAGTAACTGGTACAAGAATGAAAGGCCTGTTCATAAAGTTGACATTGAAAGATCATTCTATATCGGCAGATTTCCGGTCACACAGAAGCAGTGGAAACTGATAATGAACATTAATCCTTCCCGGTTTGGCGGAGATGAAAGGCCTGTTGACAGGGTTTCATGGAATGACGCACAGGAGTTCATTAAAAAGTTAAATGAGAAAGAGGAGACTGATAAATATCGTCTTCCTTCCGAAGCCGAGTGGGAATACGCCTGCAGAGCAGGCACTTCCACTAGATACTCATTCGGGGGCTCCGAATCCAGGCTAAATGAGTACTGTTACTATGGGAACCAGGATATCGGTTCCCATCCGGTGGGGCTGAAGAAAACCAATACATGGGGATTGTATGACATGCACGGAAACGTGTGGGAATGGATGCAGGACGTGTATCATGACAGTTACGAAGGTTCCCCCGCAGACGGCAGTGCCAGGGAAGATGCTGATAATTCTTCCAGGGTCATGCGGGTACTGAGAGGAGGAAGCTGGCAGACATCTGCCGCAGGGTGCAGGTCT
>JAWSUM010000083.1:0-13261 GCA_033549165.1 Methanolobus sp. | reverse complement strand
GAGATACAGCTAATCTGATTTGCAGAATCAATCTATTGATTTTCTTTTTTTTGGCTTGTAGAAAACCACTTATGCTTTTATTGTACTATGATGATATCAAAAGCTGAAATGTAGGAGAGTATCTTTGGTCTTTTTTTGTCACCTTTGCCACATACAGCCATTTCAAGGAGGAGAGGTAGGAATTTCAATGAGCCAAAGTTTCGAAGCTGGTACTACTATAGGCTCGGCACTTCCAGTAAAACAGCCAGTTGAGATCAGAAGTATGATGCATAATATTTTCAAAAACAATGACGATTTTACTTTCAATTTTTATTTGGCCCCATCTCTTGATGAGTCATAGATGGATTCAGAAGAATACCATATATACTAAGTTAGATATTTAACAATTATTTATATTTCAAATAAAAAAGATTGAATTTATAGATTATGGCCATATTTCCAACTGAATATCGTGAAAGGCAAAATTAAGGGGCACTAAAGTATGGAAGAGATTCCTGTCAAAGAACGATTCTTACATTTCATTGCAATCCTTATTGTATGCACGTTACTAGGATACCTGTTTCATGACCTTATGTATGGGATACGTGCTGGGATTCTCATAGGATTTGGATATGTTATAATAGGAGAGTGGTTAATTGGCAAAAGGCGAAAGAAAGAGTAGACAATCTTTGTAACCGGCAATTATACAAAATGATTATCTTCTGCCAGCGATTTTGAAGACTCAAGCTATTTTGAAAATCAATCTGTAGGCATCAGTTGGAACTTTGACCATAAAATCCTAATGAATTAAAGAATTATTACTGAATACGTAGCATAATTGAGGAATACATGCTAAACAAATATGGTTTCATAGTCGGATATTCTCAGACGAATCTCCTAATCTGGTTTGCCGCGTTTAGTTTAATGATCCTGATCATAAAAATGCTGGCTCGCAAAAGGAACTGGAAGGTTGGAAACTTGCACTGGCTTATCATTATATTCATAGCATTTATAGTGGCAAATGTAATTGATTCATTGATATAATTCTGATTTGAACTGACCTCTGGTGACTAAGAACTTATTTCAAAAACGTGAATAATACTTGAAAAAATTGAACAATGGTAAACACTGATATTAAGAACCAGAAAAACCGACTGCATAATCACGGTTATCACTGAAGGTATTATGAATATAGGACTATGATGGAATGCAGTGGTGCTTTCGCAAAAATACCAATCACAAACTTAAAGTTGGAATCTTCAACCATAAATAGTTAATAGCTTCAAATAAATACTAAAGTTTGATAAATAAATTATTAATGTTAGTTGGATATTAATAAGACAGAGAACAACAAAATGAATACTCAATACATTCTAAAGCAAAAGATGCATGTGGACATAATCGGTGACTTCAGCACTGTCTGGATTGTCCTCATTCCATTTATTTCATTACTTGTTATGCTTTTCCTGGGCTTGCAATCACCTGCTTTTGATATACTGTACCTTGCAATCTGGTACCTTTGTTTTGCAGCACTTATTTTACAGGACATGACTACCGTGGAAATAACTCACGATATAATCAGAATTCACAGGCGTTTTTTCAACCAGATAACAATAAAAAAAGAAGATATAAATCGGGCAGAAGTAAAGAACAATATCAGCCGTAAATACCACTTTTTATTTTATATATTGATGCTGGCAGGTTTGGCATACACTTCTTTTCATTCTTATTATTTTATTCACAGAGCATTTTCGGATGGAAGACCTATTGAAGCAATGATTTTTTCAGTCCTGTCCAATTCTCTGATAATGATTTTTATATTAATTCTTTTTTTTAATGCAGAGAAGAGGCTCAGATGTCCTTCTTTCCTTGAGATTGTTACCAAGAGAGGAAAGTTCAGGTTCTATAGCCATAACCCAGAAGATTTCAGAATGATTGCTGATACCGAAATACAGGAGAAGCCATCATGAAGATGCTACAAACAAAATCCGGCAAAATAATCTTACTGGCAACGGCCATTCTTGTCCTGTTTGCTGCTGCACATACCGCTTTATCCGCGATAGCAATCGGCCCGGGACTCCCGGGACCGGAAGGCATGGTATACTGGTATGTACCTGACTATCTCAAGGATAACGAACTTGACCCGTCCCCCTATTTTCCTGCGATATCACAGTATTCCGATTCCATGAATTACACAAGTAAGACCATTATGACAGTATGGTATTTTGATGATCCGGAAGATCTGGAAAAAGGAGAAAAGGAACTTTGCAGATACCTGAAAGAGCATGGAGACGTTTTCAGTGATACTGTGGATATTACAGAAGAGGGACAGGACTATGAAAACAAAACTGACTTGAGCCCGGCGAATCTTAATGTAACACGATATGAAAGCGAAGAAACTTCCGGATACTTTGAAGTAATAGTGAAACCCTTCGGAGACGGCCTGGACCACTATTTCATCATTTATTATGGTACTAAAGGAAAAACACTTACGGAAAGCAATGGCATAAAGGAGACCGTAGCAAAGCAATACCATAGGAATTACAAAGGCGGATATATCAGGGCATTGATTGACTGCACCGCAGATCAAAACATAGGAGCTATGAACGATTCTGACAGCGAAGACAAACAGACATATTCAATTGGCATTTTGGGAACCTTACTATTGGTGTTCATGGCATGTTTGTTCAGAAACGGAAATTTCAGCTAGTTCACATCTAACGTTTTTACTCTTTTTGCAAACAATTATTCTAAATTTCAGTTTGATGATTCGGCCAAAAACCTTAAAACTTAAAAAAACTTTTTGTAATCGATGAAATAATTGCAAAGTGGTTGAATGAAAGAATATTTCATTCACTGTATAAAACGGATAGCATAAAGAAAATATTCACAGATCAAGAACATGAGAGTTTTTTAATTGTCACCAGAACATAAGAACATATCTGATAAAGCGATTAAGAATGAGTCCTACCGCATTGACAAAATGCGTGTCCCTGTAGTGATGATAGACTTGCGCTCATTAGCAATACTTATTGCCCTCATACTTTTGTGGTTAATCTCATCTTTCATTGACCACCTTTACAGAACGATCTGGACCTACCTGATCTTTGCTCTGTTTACTATTGCAATATTGGTACTGCTTGTTTTCCAGAGCAGCATGAAAATATCAATTGATAATGAGAGATTGCGGATGAATAATCTTTTTGGAAAAAAGATACTGTCAAAAGACAAAATCCAAAAGGTAACTTACACTGAAAACAGCAGCTATAAGCATAGAAAGATCCAGTATATTGTAATGGGAATATCCGTTCTGATAATCTGGGGCATACAAATCTCTAACATATATGAGTCCATCAGCAAATATGGACTTGAAGATGGAATAAATGTTTTCATGCCTATTTTTATGATATTGGTTTTCGGTTTCAGTCATTACCGACTCTATAGCTGTTCCAGATATCAAAAGATCATCAAAATAGACATCAATCCCGGAGAGATCAAGATATATCCTGAAAACGAGCATAAATACCAAATCCTGAAAGATAGGCTCGACCTCCTGATGCAATGGTCATGAAAGCCGTAGCACATGATTCCCAATGCCCTCACATTAAGAGACAAGATCAGAATTATAGATTACTGGGAGATATGGATGAGCACGCAACATTGCACACATCAAATTCGCGCGGATATACCCAAAGATTTCAGCCTACTGACAATCCTGATAGGTCCAATGATAGTTGTTTACTTCTTTTTAATCTTGGGCATCTTCAGCAAAGCTTTTGAAATATTGGCTTATATTTTGTGGTATCTGATTATTGCAGCATTAATTCTGCAAGACCGTACTAAGCTGGAAATGACAAACAGTAAGATAATAATCCATCGACGATTTTTCGATCCTGTAACACTAGATGTACAAAACATAAAAGATACAAAAACCAAAAATATTAGTTTTCTGCTCCGCAGCATAGTGTACCTGTGTATAATAGGAGTAATCGGATACTATTGTTATGATACATTCCAATCTATTCAAAGATATCAAATTATGCATGCTCCAGTGGAAGCAACGATTCATTTAGCCATCTCAAAAATTACATTAACCGTTTTTTTCTATGTAGCATTATTATCCAGAGCTGAGAGACGGGTGAAACATTCCACCTATGTTGAAGTTAAAACAAATAATGGAAATTTTGCGTTTTACCCTGATAAACCCGAAGAATTTGAAAAAATCATTACCAATCAAGTAAATGCAATTAACCAGGTTACCTCCTGAAAAACAAATCCAATTTTCTGCTGCGATGAATTTAAAAACCGGACCTGCATATAATCCCTCGATGTCCCTGACCTTCAAAGACAAACTCGGATCAGATGATTTTCTAATTACCGCAGAGATCAGCCCTCCGAAGGGAACTGACCTCTGTGAAGTTCTTGCGGATGCAGAGCTTATACGGGACTGGGCCGATGCTCTCAATGTAACCGACAACCAGCGGGCGGTCATGAGAATGAGCCCGGTAGCGGTTAGCAAAGTGTTACTGGATGCGGGGCACGAGGTGATCATGCAGCTGACATGCAGGGACCGCAACAGACTTGCACTGCAGTCCGAACTTCTTGGGGCTTATGCGCTTGGCATCAGGAACATCTGTGTGATGACAGGCGACCACACCACCAAAGGCGATCATCCCCGTGCAAGACCGGTTTACGATGTGGACTCAGTGCAACTCCTTGATATCATCAGAAAAATGAAGAAAGGACAGGATCTTGCAGGCAATGTTATAGGGAATCCGCCTGCATTCACAGTCGGCGCGGTTACCAACACCGACCCCTCAAAGACCATGCAGATGATGAAGTTGCGGAAAAAGGTCAAAATGGGACTTGATTTCATCCAGACGCAGGCAGTTTATGATATAGGGCAGTTCGAGATATTCATGGAAGATACAGATGATATCGAAGTTCCGATAATTGCCGGAGTCATTCCTCTCAAATCCGCCAGAATGGCACGTTTTATGAATGAGAATGTTCCGGGAATAAATGTGCCTGCCGAAACAATAGATCGGATGGAACGGGCTGAAAAGCCGATGGATGAAGGCATATCCATCTGCGCAGAAACTATAACCGAACTTCAAAAACTCTGCCGTGGAATTCATATTATGCCGATAGGAAAACACGATAATACACCCGGAATGCTTGGAATGGCCGGGATCAGGAAGAACATTTAATGATAAAAACGCAGATAGACCATGCAAAGAGTGGTACCCTCACGCCTGAGATGCTTGAAGTTGCAAGGGCAGAAGGCATTGAAAAAGAACTTGTTCTGGAAAGGGTTGCAAACGGCAGCCTTGTCATAATGACACGCAAGGGATGCCCGCCTGTTGCTATCGGCAAGGGTGCGAGCACAAAGATAAACGTGAACCTCGGGACATCGTCAGCCTCGATAGATCCTGATGCTGAGATCGAGAAGGTGAAGATTGCACAGAAGTACGGTGCAGCTACCATTACGGACCTCTCCATGGGAGGAGACATCTCTGCTATCAGAAAGATGGTTTTCGATAATACGGAACTTCCCGTTACGACTGTTCCCATCTACCAGACCATCGTGGAATGTGGAATGGACAACGTCACCTTTGATGACATCCTCTCATATCTGAAAAAACACATCGATGAGGGTGTTAGTTCAGTGCTTCTCCACTGTGTCGAAAGGAAAATGCTGGAAAAACTGAAAGGCTCCGGCAGGGTAATGGGTATGGTCTCCAAGGGCGGGTCCTTCACCAGCAGTTTCATGCTGCTCAATGACTGTGAGAACCCTTTCATAGAGCATTTCGATGAGATAATGCAGATACTCAGGAAAAACAATGTTGTGCTCTCCCTTGGAAATACCATGAGAAGCGGATGTGTCCATGACCTGAAGGACAGTGCCCAGATGATGGAGATAGAAACAAATGCCGCCCTTGCAAAAAAAGCGAACGAGATGGGTGTGCAGGTGATCATCAACGGTATGGGCGGCCATATCCGGGCATCCGAGATACCGGCTTCTGTGGGGCTGTACAAGGAAAAAGCAGACTTCCCGCTGTTCGTAGCCGGCCCCCTGCCAACAGATATCGCCGTTGGCTACGATCACATAGCCGGTGCTGTGGGCGCAAGCATGGCAAGCGGTGCAGGTGCGGACTACCTTTGCTACATAACACCCGCAGAACACCTGTCCCTGCCGAATCCCCAGCAGGTCAGGGAGGGACTCATCGCATTCAGGATAGCCGCACATATAGGAGATTCCATGAAATACGGTCTAAGCGACAACGACCTTATGCTTGCCAGAAAAAGGGCCATCTTCGACTGGAGAGGACAGGCCGAGGTCGCCATTGATCCTGACAGACCTGCCCGGATGTGTCCGGACGAGGGGCCCTGTTCCATGTGCGGCGACTATTGCGCGATAAAGATAATGAAAAACTACCTGTCAGGAGATGAGTGAATGCAGACTGGTCACCTGTCCTTGCAGATGTTCGGTATAAGGACACCGCTTATCCGGCCAGGGGGCGATATTGTGGAGGTCATAATAGATTCCCTCCGAAAGCAGGGAATACAATTCCAGGACAACGATGTACTTATCATTGCAGAATCGCCGCTGGCAACATCCGAGAACCGTCTTGTGCGCCTTGAGGACGTGAAACCTTGCAAAGAAGCGGAGAAACTGGCACGAGAGTATCATCTTGACCCTCGGGAAATGGAACTCATCCTGCAGGAATGTGATGAGATATTCGGAGGCGTGCCGGGTGCAGCACTTACCATCACAGACGGCACCCTGTCCCCCAATGCTGGTATCGACAGCTCCAACGCTCCGGAAGGATATGTTGTGCTGCTACCCGCAGACCCGCAGGGAAGCGCGGAGAGAATCCGCAGGGATATAGAGAAGCAGTGCAAGTGCCATATCGGTGTGGTAGTGGGTGACAGTCGCACACAGCCTCTCAGGCTGGGATGTGTAGGCATTGCACTCGGAACCTCCGGAATAGTTCCGGTAGAAGATGCCAGAGGAACGGTTGACCTTTTTGGAAAGGAGATGAAGATAACCCGGAAGGCTGTTGCTGATAATCTTGTTTCCGCCGCACAGTTGCTCATGGGAGAAGCCGGGGAAAGTGTGCCTGCAGTACTTATCCGCGGAGCACCGGTAAGGATGGTGAAGGAGTCTGTAGAAATGCCTCTTTTCACGCCTGATGAGTGCATGTACTATAGCAATATTAGAAAAGCATAGAAATCCGATTTTCATTTACCGTTATCCAAAAAAAGAAAAAGAGGGAGTAAATAGTACTACGGTATTTTGCACCCTGTTCAAGCTGCTACCGGGTAACCACACCACTGCATAACACTGTGGGCAGCAATGAAAACATCGCAGTCGTAGCCACATACCTCTACTTCAATCCAGTCAGTGTAAGATTTCTTCATGTCATATTCCTCTGAATAGTCGAACTGTCCAGGAATGGGGTTACTCCAACCAAATTTATTGCTGAAGGTTCTTACAGCCTCAAAACCTTCGACTTCATCGACTACCTGAAGGTGATACTCTGTAAACCCATTCCATGAGCCAACATATCCATCTTTATAAGTGGGTTCAGATCCACTTGAGACATACCGAACGTAGATAGTGCCATAATATCCCGGACCGCATTCTCCTTCGGATTGATATGTAGTTTCGTCATATACCTTTAGCGTTCCAGTCCGATAGGTCTGTCCTGCATAGATTGGATACCTTCCATGTGCCTCAGGGTCGACATATGTACCAAGCTTGTAGATGACGTAGGTCGCCCAATTGCCCTGGTCTACAAAGCGATTAACTCCTACTAACTGAGAAGACTGAGCAGCCCAGGCAGTCTCCTCAAAGCATTCCTTTTCCACACAATTGATTTCTACTGTTTGATCTTCACTCGCTGATGCAAATCCTGTTACAGCCAAAGCTATAATAGCGATTAGCATAGCTAATGCAAAACTATTATTTAACATACCACAATAACCTCCAACAAAAAATAAGTACTTAAGAATATTTAAGAATTATGATTTGGTACTAAGAAAACCTTTCTGTATGAATATATTATGTGATGTATGGCACCGGGTCTCGGAAATAGGACACCGGCACACATCACGGAAGAGAAGGAATATATATATATATATATGATTTTTACCCCAAAAAGGGGATTTACACATGTAGCATGTCACATTCACTTGATTTGCCTTTCAGCATACCCCATGATCATACAGATACATAGAGAGTTTACACCCTACTATAGGCATATATCCTTCAGTAGTTGCAAAGTAGGCACATGCACCTAAATAGTCTATTTGTGCAAAATACAAATCCCAGGCAGCTAAATCCAATCTGGATTTACTCATAATCCAAGGTTGGACGAAAATGGAAGGACTTTCGATAACACTGAAATTGCCACACACATCGCGAAAACTTTATGGTTCAAACTTTCTGACGTCAGTGAAAGGCTTTTTGTCAATGTCGAAGAAGCTTTCCCTGGAATGTGGTACTTAACACCGTAGATCCGAAGAATCCTGTTCTTGTGATCACATACAATGACAAGACTGCCGAGCTTCCTGTCAACAAGGATGTAATGACCATTGACGGTGGAGAGGAAATCGAACTTGACGGTATAAGTCGTCTATGCTCCAAAGGCGGACAACGGCAATGGAATGGTCTTCATCCCACAGGATGCAGTGGATGCCATAAAGAACGTGAAGAAATCAAGAAAATAAAAATAAAAATAAAAATAATAATAATAATAATAGATTAAGGGGTCCATTCCCTTCACTTTTTTATTGGCAGTCTGCCACACAAGAGTACTTTAAGAAATTAATGATATGTAAAATAAAATAATAAGTCTTATATACAAGTACTTTGCAAGGGATATGCAACATGTACCACGCAAAAGTGTCACACGTGTTATACACATAAATATCTGGACGGATCTTTCTTGGGAAACTTGGTAAAGGAATCCTTTGTTGCAATTGTACTAATTTTCATTACCTTATACCTGTGGTTTTCCGGCAGGAAGAACAAGGAGATATCCAACACAGGATGGAAGTTCATTGTTGCAGGTTTCGCATTAATGGCTCTGGGTTACACTGTGGATGCCTTTGATGATATATGGTTCATTGAGAGATACTTTGAAGGTACCATGGTCGAAATGATTTTCGAAAACATACTCGGGGAGATCCTCAGTTTCATATTCATTGCATACGGCATAATCAGCTGGATGCCAGCGGTCGCAAGTGCAGAAAGACTGAAAAACGAGGTTGAAGAACATCGTGTCGCGCGGGATGAACTTGGAAAGAAGACATCCATACTTAGCGGACTGCTGAACTCCATTCCCGATATGGTCTTCTTTAAGGATAACAGTGGGAAGTATATGGGATGTAATCCGGCCTTTTCGGAACATGTGGCTCTCCCGGCCGACGATGTTAAAGGAAAGACCGATCATGAGCTTTTCCATGAAGAAAAGGCTACATCTTTTTGTAATCTTGGCAAAGAGATAATAGAAACCGGCGAGACCATGATATATGAGGAATGCATTGATGACAGTGACAGGCGTATTTTCATTGAGACTATCAAGGCTCCACTTTTAAACGAAGAAGGAGAATGTATTGGGATTGTTGGAATCGGCCGGGACATCACTGCCAGAAAGGAAGTTGATGGGTTGCTCAAGGAGAGAATGGTGGCTGAAGCCACGAGCAAAACCAGGAATGAATTCTTTACGGGCATGAGTCATGAACTCAGGACGCCTTTAAATTCGATAATAGGCTTTTCCGAAATACTTTCTAATGGTATTGCAGGAGAGCTAAGTAAACAACAGCAGCGCTATATAATGAACATTTATAATAGTGGCAACCACCTGCTGGACTTAATCAATAACATACTCGACATGTCAAAGATCGAAGCTGGAAAGATGGGGCTTGATTATGAATACTTCAGCACTTCTGAAACTTTTGAGGAGGTAGGTAACATCATCAAGGCTCTTGCGCTAAAGAAAGGAATATACCTTGAATTCAGCATCGATAAAAATATTCCTGCGATATATGCTGACAAGCTGAGGTTCAAACAGATAATCTATAATCTGGTAAGCAACGCCATCAAATTCACACCTGAAGGCGGCAAGGTAGATGTATTTGCGAAAAAGGCAGGAAACGTGGTCCGTGTTACTATATCTGACACCGGGATTGGAATCTCGGAAGAAGACCAGGAACGTCTTTTTCAGCCTTTTGAGCAGGTCAAGACCATTAACATGCACGAAGGAACCGGTCTTGGACTTTCCCTTGTGAAGAAATATGTTGAAATGCACAATGGAAATGTCCGGGTTGAAAGTGAACCCGGAAAAGGATCTTCCTTTATTTTCGAGCTTCCTTTAGACGGTAATGAGTAATGCAAATGTGCCGTTTTACGGACGATTGACTACGTGCGTTCCTCCAGCCCCAGTGCCTGCATTATCATATGATACTCACTGACATGCATCCTTGAATAGAAGGCCCTTTTGATGACCTCGCTCAGGGAGGGATGGATGTCCATCGCATGCATTATCGGATGGGTGCTCTGCTCGGGGGTGTACATCAAAGGGATTATCTCATGGATGAGCACGGAAGCATGGGGACCTATGATATGGGCACCCAGTATCTTCTGGGTTTCCGTTTCAATGATGACCTTCACAAATTCATCACGAAGACCCATTGCAAGACCCTTAGCGGTTTCCTCAAAACGGTAGAATCCTATCACAATATTTTGCTCACCATACTGTTCTGCGGCCCGGGCCTCGTTCATGCCCACAGCGGCAATCTCCGGATAGGAAAAAACCGCATGAGGGACAGCATGATAATTTACCGTAGCCTTCTCACCAAGTACCGCATTATAGTAGACAACAGTGGACTCATGGTTTGCAACATGCTTGAACAGGTATTTCCCTGTGGCATCCCCGAATGCCCACACGTTCTTCACGGAGGTCTCCAGATGTTCATTGACCTTTATCCATCCTCTTTCATCGGTTTCGATCCCTCCCAGTTCAGGCTTGAGGATATCGGTATTTGGAGACCTGCCTGTGGCGACCAGTATCTCGTTTGCAACTATTTCCGTCTCCTCACCAGTCTCACGGTCTTTGCAGATCACTTTTTTGCCTTCCGGTGAAGATACGACCTCAACGACCTCGCAGTTCGTGAGTATATCCATATAATCAGACATCATTTTTTTTGCAAGAGTCGATATCTCGGGTTCTTCTTCCGAGATGAAGAACGGATTCCTGCCAATTACCGTTACCTTCGAGCCCATTGCAGAGAAGAAATGCCCATACTCGGCGGCGATGTAACCACCACCGATAATCGCAAGACTTTCGGGAAGCTTTTCAAGATCCAGGACCGTGTCACTGGTAAGATAACCCGTGTCTTCGAGACCTTTGACGGGAGGGATCATGGGTTTTGAACCGGTGCTCAGAAAGATCATCTTCGCAGTGATCTCATCATTGCCCACTTTCATGGTGTATGGTCCGGTGAATTCGGCCGTATCCCTGTAGTAGTCGATCCTGGGATTGTGGGAATAACTGCGCTTTATCTCCCCGATATCCCCGGAAATGGCCGATCTCATCCTGTCCGTTACGGCCTTGAAATCAATACTTTCGATATTCGCATATATTCCGAAGGTACCGGATCTGTTGATATCCCTTACAAGCTCCGCAGGATAAAGGAGCATCTTGGAAGGTATGCAGCCCCTTGTAAGACAGATCCCTCCGGGTTCGTCCTTATCGATCACGGCTACCGTCATATCAGGATTCGCGTCCATCATGGGATAAATATAGTTCGTACCTGAACCTGTACCAATTACAATGAGATCATATTCTTTCATCTGATTCCCCACATGATATTTTACAAATATTAGATGTTACACACTGTTATAATTATTGCCGGGAAACCGGCTATAAAAGGTATCCAAGCAGGTATGCAAACGAACCGAGTTGCATTATATTGATAGTTCGTTCCCTCAGCCCGAGAACATTCTTCTTTGACGCATCCTTAAGAAGTGATTTCGATACAAAGACATAGAGCACTACAGGAACCATTATCATTATCATGAAAAGGGGATCATGGTAGAGGGACGAATCGATATTTACAAAATACGGAAGTGGATCGAGTATCATGATCAACACGTACAGGGACACAGAAACAGAAGCTGCAAATCCCGGTGATGTTTTTAAAGGAAGTGTAGATATACCGAATTCCCTGTCACCTTCCATATCACGTAAGTCGATCATGATCTCAAATGCCAGCCCGACGATAAATCCCATGATAGCATAATACATGGTCAATGGTTCCACCACT
Source organism: Methanolobus sp. (assembly GCA_033549165.1). Classification (GTDB taxonomy): domain Archaea; phylum Halobacteriota; class Methanosarcinia; order Methanosarcinales; family Methanosarcinaceae; genus Methanolobus. The sequence continues at coordinate 946 of JAWSUM010000083.1, read as the reverse complement.
AAATCCGAAACCAGTGTCCCTACAAGGATCATGGCAAGAAAACCGTAGGCCATGATGAAGTTCTTGATTAAAAATAATTTTTTCAGGTAGTAACTATACATGAAAAAAACAAATGCATTGAAAATCAGGAATGAAGAAACAACCTGATTAAGCCTTAGAGAAACTATGACGGAAAGAAGGAGGCCAGCCAGACCCACATACAAAGCTGTTTTTCTGCCAATGCTTCCCTGTGCAATAGGACGGTCGGTTCTGTTATTTGCCTTGTCGATCTTATAATCAAAATAGTCATTCACAGCGAAAGAACCCATACCGAGTAAAAGAACTGACAAAGCCGCTACAATATATTCGGAAAAATAGCCTGAAATATCAGAAGATAGTATTCCGGATAAGAATACGGTAAGAGCTCCAAAAAGTGCATTGTCAAATCTGACCAGACTCAACAAACGCAATTAGCAAATTAGTATTGGTATGGAACCAACTACGCTTTGCTATTGAGAAAAAGGAATCCGGACTTTCCCTAAAAAAGTAACAAGGGTCTGTTGACCCCATTACTTTCGAACGAGAGAGAAACAATCAATGAAAGTATTTGATAGTATAAAGATGCTTTTGAGTATATTCTGCGTAAGATACAAATGCACAGATATATTTTTGGTATTGGATATAGGTCAAAAAAAGAGTAATAATAAGATTTAATAAGTGAACCGGCAACGATCCGTAGTTCCCGAAGACTCTCGTACTTCAGTACAGTATGGAACGCTGGCAGACTTATCTTCTGTGTTCGGGATGGGTACAGGAGTTACCCCGCCGCTATGGCCGCCAGATTCACTTACGATGATTAGGATGAGGTCACAATATTAATTTACTATTACCGTTGTAGAAAAAACAGTCATGAGATTATATAAGTGAGCCAGCAGCGATCCGTAGTTCCCGAAGACTCTCGTACTTC
>JAWSUM010000082.1:0-13318 GCA_033549165.1 Methanolobus sp. | reverse complement strand
TTCGATATGCATGTAGCTATTAGCCTGTTTACGCTCAGTTACATCTACAATGATACCCTGTAGATAGTCCATTTCTCCTTTTTTGTTATAGTGCACCAGGGTCCTCTCATCGACCCATCTTACCTGGCCTGATTTTGTCAGTATCCTGTATTCCTGGCTGAAATCAGAAAAACCTTCCTTGGCAACCCGATCCATTCCCTGGCGGACCCTTTCAAGGTCCGAGGGATGGATTATATCACCATAGATCAATTTCCCTGAAATGAACTCTTCCACACCATACCCGAACTGAGAGATATTCTCTGATACGAATTCAACAGGCCAGTCCTTCTCAGGCCGCCACAGGAAGACCACTGCAGGACTGGAACTCATGATGGATTCAAGTACCCGGCGCATTTTCAACGCTTCAATAAGTACATCGCTTGTATGTTTATACTGTATGAGTTTCCACATACCTTCCATCAGAAGTGTTATTTGCCTGACATCCGATTCATCATAATCGGAATCCTTGTTGGCAACACTTACTACAGCAACCACCTGCTCACTTTCAAATATTGGAATGGTAACATGGCGCAACAGGGTCACACTCGACCTGGAGTAGACGCTGCCATCTGAATCAGAAACATAGTGTTTGTTGACGATAACTGGCTTGCGTTCCCTTATAGCTTCGCCCCAGATACCGTTCGAACGTATAGGATGGATAAAAGGTTCATCGTTTCTGGGTACAATGTTCATGTCCTCATGAGACCACTGGTACATCTCCAGTACACTATCATCCTCATTGAGGAATTCCAGATAACCCAGTTTACTGCCCGTGAGTTCAACGACCTTCTGTACGGTAAACTCCGCTATATCATGCATCGAAGCATCCTGCATCTGGTAGAGCTCGAGCAGCGTTTCCAGGCGTAGTTCATTCAGATGGATCAGTTGTTCTGCATGTTTACGTGCAGCAGTATCTTCGAGTATCCCTATGCCACCTATCAATGAACCTTCTTCATCCATTATAGGAGTGAAGCTTGCTTTAGCAGGCAATGGTCTCCCGCTTATGGCAGAAAGGTGTTCACCTTCGTAATAGCCATGCTTTCCAAGGAAAACCATTTCTACGGCATTCTTCAGGTCCCCTTCGGGCAAAGAGGTCAGAACATTGAACCCGATTATCTTTTTCACCGGTGCTTTCAGGATATGCGCACAGCTCTCATTGCAGTGGGTTATCACACCATTCTCATCAAAGTAAAGTATGCCCACAGGTGACTTTTCAAAGATGATCTGATATTTCTGTCCGGTCTCAAGCAATGCCTTCTCAGTCTTCTCCAGCTCGGTGTTGTCAATGATTATGCCCTGAAAGTGAGTGATGTTGCCTTCTGAATCGCGTTTTATAAATGATCTTTCTGTAACCCAGCGGACTTCACGTGATTTTGTCAATATCCTGTAGTTAAGGGTAAAAAAAGTCGAAGTTCTTTTTCTGGAATGTTTATCAACTTCCAGATGAACCCTTTCAAGATCCTCAGGATGCACAATGTCCCCATAGAGTAGTTCCCCTGACAGGAAATCCTCAGCAGTATAGCCCAGCTGGGAGATACTCCCTGAGACAGATTCAACAGGCCATTCACCTTCTGCTCTCCACAGAAATGAGATAACAGGACTGCTGTTATAAACCGCTTCCAATTTTTTTTCTACAGATAATGCATCAGACATGATTTTACCAGAACTTATTATTTCAAGGATTACATGAGAGTTGAAATCAACTCTGGAATTGTGCTTTATAGTCTTTAAGAATATTGCTAGACACAATACTTAACTTATATATTTTTCGCTATACTAAAGATAGTGCCTTTAAAATACTAACGGTCAAAATAAAAAACCGAATTATCACATATAAAGAAAGTCCTTGAAAAGATGGGACCCTGCCTGTCCTTAAAATAAGATATAAAAAGGGATTTTTATCATTATGTGACCAGGCACACAATGATATTCTGTTGAAGTGGCGGAAACCCCGGGAATTTAACCCGGCTAAACGGATTTAGAGTCCATTCGATCAACCTGATCCGATTTCCACATGAACTGCTTACGCCAAAAGTTAGTAGGAATAAAGACTATTTATAATTTTCCATGGAACAATGGATTACAGGACCTTCAATCATTTGAACCGGTTTCGAGCTTAAAAAACAGGAGGTTTAAGCCTTTGGGATACCGACCCCCAGGAAAACCAGCCTTGTCTCTATAGGCACTCCGCCATCTTCGTCCATGGTAATGTCCTCCCTTTTGACATCGATCTCAATATCATCATACTCGAACCCTGAATCTGCCATGTAGTCAAGGACAAGTTTGTTCCCGAGTTCCATCGCATACTTGATAGCATCCTGGTACGATGCAAATTCCGTCCTGCCTTCCGGGGAAAACACAAGGATGGATCGTTCTGATTTTTTATAAAATGATCTCACGAGTATCTCTAACCTTTTGATACCTTTGCCCACGAGTGCTCCAACAGCATTGCCGACCTCGGCATACTTGGGAACGATTATTTCCGCATCTATCAGTTCACCAAGTTCTTCAGCATAGGCCCGGACCGGACCCCCGAGCAGGACGACAGGCACATTTGCCTTGAACTGGGAATAATAATCACCCCTGAGAATCTTCTCGATCTCAGTTTTTTCCACACCATGAAACATGAATCCCATAAGGTTCAAAGCCATATTGACGGCAACTTCCTTTTTGATCTCCTTGCAGAGCTCGTACTCATCCATAGGCGTCAGCCTTGCAAGCAGATTAGCCCCTACCATGGAAGCTTCAACATTCCAGTCGGTGTATTCACCCATCACGTGAAGGGCATCCGTAGGTGTGAAGCCTATTGCCTGGACCAGTCTTTTCTGTATCAGGCTATCGATATGATCAGGAGATATGGGTTTACCAAGTTTCCAGAAAATATCATTGATGGATACAGGCTCATCACCTACTATCCCGAATATGTCCTTGTCATACCCGCTAAGACCGGTGCTTTGCTTGCCAGTCCTTACAAAGAACTTCGTAGGTTGTATATTCTCTCCAAGCTGGACGCGCGAAGGTGTGCGCCCTGACCTGAGCAGTTCGGTAAAACCCGGGTACCTGACAGCTGCAAGGCAGAGTGGTATGACCCTCCGGGGACCGATATTTACCATTCGGTTCTTGATCCAGACGTGACTGTCACCTCCCATGGCCGAGGTTTCCATACGTATCGCCTTGACCTTTGTATGCCAGCCTCCTACCACAGCTCCGGTATCCACAAGTTCGGGAAGACCCCCGTGCACAAGTGAGACATCGGTGCTTGTCCCGCCAACATCGATAACACTGCAGGTGTCACTTCCCGCCAAAAAAGCAGCACCCATCAGGCTGGCTGCCGGGCCTGAAAAGATCGATTCTATAGGCTTTTCCATAGCTTCTTCTATTCCGATGACGGAGCCATCACATTTTAGCATCATCAACCTGGCATCGATACCTCTTTTCTTTATATCGGAGCGTATCACATCTATAAAATGACTTGCTATGGGGATAAGCTGGGCATTCAGATACGCAGTCACACCACGCTCATATGCACCCAGGTCCTGGGAGAGTTCATGCCCGCAGACAACCGGAAGGCCTGTGAGTTCGGTAACCAGTTCCTTTACCTTAAGCTCATGAGAAGGATTCCTCACGCTGAAATAGGAAGAAACGGCAAAGGCCGACACGCGGTCCTTTACTTTCAGGATATAGTCCCTGACAGCTTCAACATCAAGCCTTTCATCTTCAGTCCCATTGAGGTTGTGACCTCCCTCCACGACCACGAATTCCCTGATGGGAGTGCTTGCAGGCAGGGTATGCTTTCCGACCAGGATCAACCCCACTGGATATCCGGTCTTTTCCAGTATCGTATTGGTTGCAAGGGTCGTTGAGACAGAGACAAGCTTTACATCTTTGAGATACTTTCCATCAAGACCGTCAATCGCAGTCTCAATACCTTTCAAAAGGTCAGGGTAAGTTGTCAGGGCCTTATTGGCATCGATTATCTCCCTGTCGGCATTCCTTATTATCACTGCATCCGTGTATGTCCCACCGGCATCTATTCCCAGACTGTATTGCATTTATATCCACACCTTTAGTTCCAGTTTATCTCGTTTTTCCTATTCCCAGGAAGACAAGTCTTGTCTCAACAGGTATTCCCACATCATGTACAAGAATGTCCTTTTTGTTAATATCTATCTTAACCTCATTCTCATCGAGCCCGGAAGCGGACATATAGTCCAGCACCAGCTCTGTCCCTATCTTTTCCCCGAACCTGAGGGCCTCATGATAATCAGAGAATTCCTCCTTTCCTCCGGGATAGAAAACAATGAAGGACCTTGCACGCAGGTTATACTTGGATTCGCTGTAGTTCGATCTTATGAGGACCTCCAGCCTGCTGACACCTTTGCCTGCTACAGCCCCCACCGCGTTCCCGACACTTGCATTCTCGGGAACTATAAGCTCTGCATCGAGGATCCTGTTCATCTCATCAAGGTATGCAGGCACCGGCCCGCCCAGCAGGACAACAGGAACATCGATCCTGAACCTTGCAAAAGACCCACCCAGCAGTACCTTGTCGATCTCGCCCCTGTCAACCTTCTCGAGAAGGAAGGAGACCAGGTTGAGTGCCATGTTCCTGGCGACCCTTCTTTTGATCTCCATACAGAACTCGATCTCATCAGTACCAGCCAGGGCAGCCAGCTTTCGGGCCGCCATCCTGGATGCATCGGCATTCCATTCATTATAATCACCCAGCACATGCAGGGCATCGGTGGGCGTGAAACCAATTCCTTTGATAAGCCTTTTGCGGATAAGGAGATCAAGCGTACCGGGACTTGGAAGACGGTTCTCGTTCCAGTATATCTCGCCTACAGCAAGCGGTCTGTCTCCTATCCTGTCAAGCAGTTCCTTCTCCACCGAACTTATGTCTGAAGGGGTCTTACCTGTCCTGACAAAGAACTTGGTTAGCTGGATATTCTCACCATACTGGTTTCTGAGGATGGTCTGGCCCTTTGCGAGTTTCTCCATGATCTCTGGATAGATGGTTGCAGCAAGACAAAGAGGCACTACCTTTTTCGGACCGATATTTGTCAGATGGTTCTTGACCCAGACATGACTGTCACCACCCATGGCCGAGGTTTCCATGCGTATGGCCCTGACCTTGGTGGGCCATCCTCCGACAATTGCCCCTGAATCCGAGAGTGTCGGTATACCCTCGTGCATGAGAGAGACATCTGTACTGGTCCCTCCAACATCGATAACTGCGCAGGTTTCAAGACCTGAGAGCGAAGACGCACCCACAAGACTTGCTGCAGGACCTGAAAAGACGGATTCTATCGGTTTTCTGAGGGCTTCCCGGATGCCGACCATTGATCCATCACACTTGAGCATCATTATTTCCATATCGGGATTCCTTCTGTAGAGTTCACTCTGCACTGCATTCATGAAGTCCCGTGCAACAGGTATCAGACGCGCGTTCAGATACGCGGTCACCCCACGCTCGTATGCGCCCAGGTCCTGGGAAAGCTCGTGCCCGCAGACAACCGGAAGACCTGTGAGTTCGATGATAAGCTCCTTCACCTTTAGCTCATGGTCCGGATTTCTCACACTGAAGTAGGAAGAGACAGCAAAGGCCGATACCCTGTCCTTGGTCCCGTTAACGAACATCTTTACAGACCCGGTGTCCAGGGGACACACCTCGTTACCAGAGGCATCATGGCCACCCTTGACACATATGAAATGCTCTATCCTCGACCTGTTAGGGACCTCACTCTCGTTGACAAGTATGAGAGCCACGGGAAAACCCGTATCCTCAAGTACACTGTTGGTTGCAAGGGTTGTTGAGACTGAAGCAAAATGGACCTTTTGCAGAAGAGCCGGATCAAGCCCTTCCAGGCAGTTCCTGATACCTGTGAGCAGGTCAGGATAAGTGGTCAGGGACTTGTTGAGATCCATGACCTCCCCGTCGTCATCTCTTATTATAACCGCATCAGTGTAAGTTCCACCGGCATCTATTCCAAGGCTGTACCGCATTGTAAATCATCCTTATTCTAAAATCAACAAATACTGCTCTCTGTCAGCAGATCTGTGCCTACGGTTCAAAAAGCAGTCAATGACAACGGTATTATGCAGAAATTCTACTCCTTTGTTAGAAACAAAGGAGTTGTGGAGCCGAATTACTGCAGAGATTATACGTAGCCTTAGATGGATATAGACCTTTGAACAAACGATAAAGACTACTTTGAACCTCAATTAATCCTACACACAGCTAATATTTATATTTTACGCATGGAAATTTGAAAACTAGCATTCAAATACCATGAACCTACCTGTTGTACATGGATTCTGATAGCGTTTAATTACCAATAAAGCAGCCGTATATACACATATACAAACCAATAATTATTTATAATAATTGTTTGAGCGTCTTTACCGAAAAGTATAAAAATAGAAAATTAAAGTCATCAATTTCGGATACATGAAGCGCATGTACCATACAAAACCGGATCAGAAATGAAAAGATCTGCTTTTCTGACAGCTTGCCTATTTATAAATTGTGCTATGCATTGTCCAATAATTATAATGCCGTTGTAGCATTATAACGCCGTTATAATCTAACCATACGATTATTTTAAACCAAGCAAATCAAATAGAGAATTACATCCCAGTAGATACCACGGAATAAGAGATTAAGGAAATAAAAGGCCATAGAGATGAAATTTAAAAACATGTCCTTAAAGGCGAAACTGATACTGTATATAGTTGCAGGCACCCTGCTCGTACTTATGGCCAGTACAGCAATGACCATTTCCACTGTCACGACACAGGAGGAGGAACTTGCATACAGGCAGGCAACGGAGATGGCCCGCAACTATGCAAACGACTTCAACGGGGACATGGAAAAGAACCAGGCAATCGCAGAAACCATTGCCGTAAGCATGAGCAGCTATGATTCCATGAGCAGGGAAGAGGCAAACAATATGTTGTATAATCTGCTGGTGGAACATCCCCATCTGCTGGGTACATACGTTGCCTATGAACCCGATGCCTTTGACGGCCAGGACGAACTTTTCCTGAACGCTGCCGGTCATGATTCCACCGGCCGGTTCATTCCTTACTGGAACAAGATCGGTGGGGAGATCAGGCTGGATCCTCTGCTGGATTACGACACCCTTGATTATTACCAGGTCCCAAAACTGACAAATAACGATACACTGACCGAGCCTTACTATTACGAAGGCGTATTCATTGTGAGCTACGTATATCCCATCATGAAGGACGGCAAATTCCAGGGAATCGGTGGTGTGGATGTTTCACTCAATTACCTTGATGATGAAATCAGCGATGTCAAGGCATTTGACACCGGCTATGCTTTCATGACCGGGAATACAGGAATACTTGTCTCGCATCCCTTCAACAAGGACTGGATAGGGGACAAAACACTCTATGACTTCCAAATACCTGAGATATCCGAAACTGCCGATGACATCAGAGAAGGTAAGAGCGGCCATGTGGAAACGGTAGATCCCGTTACCGGGGAAGATGTCGTCATGTTCTATGAGCCCATCAGGGCAGGCAACTTCTCTTTCATACTCGTGGTTCCCAGGGATGAGATCTTTGCAGGCGTGACAACCCTTAGCGATAAACTATTGCAGATATCCCTTGCTTCCGTTATTTTCATGGCGGGGGTCTCCTATCTTATCGCAATGTCCTTTGACAGGCCTATCAAGAATATCGTCCGGGACTTCAAGAGCATCTCAAACGACGCCATCAGGGGAAAACTCAATTCAAGGGCCAATACCGATGTAGAAGTCGATTTCAGGGAAATACCCATGGGTCTCAACGAGATACTGGAAACGGTAATAACACCTGTAAGGGATACTATCCGGCTTACGAATGAACTCGCCAGCGGGAAACTTAACGAGCGCTCAAACCTGAACGTCAAGGGAGAGTTCAAGCAACTTGCGGATACCCTTGACAACTTTGCAGCACAGCTTGACACTATAATCAAGGATTCAAGCCAGGTGCTGACCGCAGTTCAGAACAACGATTTCTCAAGAAAGGTGGAAGTATACGGAGAAGGGGATTTCAGGATACTCACCGAAGGGATAGAGAAAACAAGAGAGACCCTGTCCCGGATGATCGATGAACGTGAAAGGCTGGAAGAGATACGCAAAAAGGAGATACATCACCGTATAAAGAACAACCTTCAGGTAATCTCAAGCCTGCTTGACCTCGAATCCGAAAAGTTCGACAACGAAACTGTGATTGAAGCCTTCAGGGAAAGCCAGAACAGGGTAATATCGATGGCCCTGGTCCATGAGGAACTTTACAGATCCCAGGATATGGAGAGCATAGATTTCTCAGACTATATCATGAAACTCGTCAACGAGCTATCCTATTCATACATCATGGATAAAGATAAGATTCACGTCAGAATGGATGTGGATACTGTTTTCCTTGACATGGACACCGCCATTCCCCTCGGGATGATAGTGAACGAACTTGTTTCCAACTCGTTCAAACATGCCTTCAGGATATGGCAGGAGGGAGAGATATATGTGGAACTTCACTTCAATGACGGGAAACTCACCCTTGCGGTAGGGGATAACGGTGTCGGCTTCCCTGAGGACATCGATTTCCAGGAAACCGATTCACTGGGTCTGCAACTGGTCACCACACTTACGAGCCAGATAGGCGGTACCATTGAACTTGAGAGCATAGAGGGAACAAGATTCACAATAACACTTAATTGATCAATTTCACAGGTGAAGATATGGAAGGGATAAAGATACTGGTCGTCGAGGACGAGAGCATCATTGCACTGAACATAAAGAAGAAGCTCAAGAACCTGGGATATGCTGTCCCGGCCATTGCATCCACAGGAGAGGAAGCCATAAAGATGACCGAGATCACCTTCCCGGACCTCATCCTTATGGATGTGATGCTAAAAGGGAATATGGACGGAGTGCAGGCTGTTGAAGAGATCCATAAGAGATTCGACATCCCTGTGATCTACCTTACGGCATTCTCGGATGCTGATGTCCTGGAAAGGGTAAAGCTCACAAAACCCTACGGCTATATAGTCAAGCCATTCAAGGTCGATGACCTGCGCAGCAATATAGAGATAGCACTGTACAGGCACAAAATGGACAAAGGGGGCGGAAATGAGAATTGCCATCAGCATCCCATAGAAGAGGACTATCCGAACTAGATTCATGGAAAATATACTGGTGATCAAGATGAGCAGCTCACTAATAGACCTGATCTTCAATTCGGAAAAAAGGAAGAATGTCCTCCTGCTTCTCATGGAAGGCCAAAAGAGCCGTGATGAGATCAAAACAAGCCTGAACGTGACATCCACAGCCCTTATTCCACAGATAAAGAAGCTCAAGGAACAGGGACTTGTGATACAGAACAACGACCATTATATCCTTTCCAATATGGGGAGAGTACTTGTCGAGAATATGATGCCCCTGCTGAATGCAGTTGATGTCTTCGAAGAGAACAGCAGTTACTGGTTGAATCGTGATCTCAACGGCATTCCCGGACATATCCTGAAGAGATTTGGGGAGCTTGGCAACTATCTGATAATAGAACCGGACCTGAACTACCTTTTTGAGTTCCCTGAAGAGTTCACCGAGAACATAGGTAAATCCAGTTATATCAGGGCTTTCAACGCATATTTCCATCCCGAGTATCCTTCCCTTTACTCGGCACTAGCAGAGAAGGGTATCGATTTTTCACTTGTCCTGAGCAGTCCGGTATATGAAAGGATGCATCAGGACTATCCTGAGGAGGTCAGGAAATTCCTTAAAATGGAGAACACGGAACTGGCGATCTCTAAGGAAATATCCGGTCTTGCAACACTCGTTACCACTGATCGCTTTCTTTTCCTCTGTTTCTTTGATAACCGCGGCCAGTATGATCACAGGATCATAATGAGCTTTGATTCCAGGGCTTTGAAGTGGAGCAGAGAGCTGTTCGACCATTACAAAGAAAGATCGGAATGCATAACTCAACTCCTCTGAAAATCTATTTTGTAAAGAATTTCTAATTAAAAAATCCTGATAAAAAAGTGATATCGCAGTAAGCATTTCCCAATGCTCACTGCTGAATTCCTGTTCTCAGACCGACTGTGGGGACTCTTTCCGGACATGGTTCTCGTGCTGTGAGTAATACCACAGTGGTATATACAGGGCCAGTACGATGAAACCTACCCAGGTGGATGTCCATCCGATCTCAAGGCTGTTGAGGTAGACGACACCTATCAGACATAGTGGAAGGTTGAAGAGACCGAATAGCATGGCCACGTTCTTCCATCCGGATGGTGCCTTGAATGGCCTGTCACGGGCAGCCAGTGTCGGGTCTGTCTTTGCCTTCACATAGGCGAAGAGGCTGATGCCGTTAGCACATACGTATCCTATTGCAGATGCTGCAAGGATGGCTGTCGGGGTTCCAAGGGAAATGAGAGCCAGGTTGAACACACCGATGACTATCATTGCAAAGACAGGTGTACCGTTCTTGTTTATCTTTCCGAATACTCTTGGAAGGTTACCCTCTGTTGCAAGTGAGTGCATGGCCCTTGCGGAACCAAGGTAAGCTGTCTGTATGATCAATACCATTGCAGCTACCAGCATTATGATAGAGATGTAGGCTCCGATGGGTCCCATGGCAGCCTGTGCGAGAGGCAGCATTGGAGAGATAGGTTCTGCAAGCAATCCATCTATTCCCAGAGTACCGGTCACTGCCATCTGTACGAGTATATAGGTAAAGAGACAGACTATACCACAACTGAACAGAGCCTTTGGTACGTCAGAACTTGGCTTCCTGTACTCGGGTCCGTATATGGCAGCGGTTTCCCATGCACAGGCACTCCATTGTGCCATTGCGAAGATACCCAGCAGGATCAGTATGTGGTGGAGGTCCCATGCCCAGTCGGTTGGAAGCCAGGAACCTGTTATGTTAGCCAGTACGAAATCACCGCTCACAAACGGTGAGAAAGTGATGATGGCCAGTGGTGCAAGCGAGAGGAAAGCAAGTATGTATCCCATGGTCGCTCCACTTGAAAGACCCCTGGAGTTGATGATGATAAGCGCTCCGAATATGACTATACCGGCTGCCAGGGAGAGACTGTACTCTGAGAAACCGGACAGTGCAGGGATAAGCCCGTGCAGGTAGCTGCCTACGAGTATTGCAAAGATGGCCAGCACAGGGTTCCATGCGAACCAGTAGCTCCAGGCACTGAATCCACCGATCAGCTTACCCTTGTCATACTTATCCTTTCCCTTTCCTTTGAAAACGTTCTGGGCAAATCCGGGCAGTCCTGATGCATGCGGGAATACCGTTGCCAGCTCACCGTAGGCAAGGTTCTGCATGAAACCCTGGAATACCGACAGACCCCATACGATAATAGCAAAAGACCAAAGATAACTTGCAAAATAACCTATAGATGGCAGAATAAGCAGGGGTACACCGATCGCAATTGCCAGGCCCTGTTTCCAGTCGATCGTCCTTTCGAGCTCACTGGTCTCACAGACAACCTTTGCACATTGCTCTGCATGTTGCCAGTCAACTCCAGCTTCTTTATTTGAATCCATTCATTTCACCTCTTTGAATAATAAAAATGAAACCTGCAAACTTTACGGACCATATCCAGGTCTTATTTACCGAACAATAATTGGAGGTTATTTTTCGCTATTATGGGTCTGCAGGTATGCATAGGCCATCGGACCCGACACCGCCGGGCCTGACAGCAACTAAATATTATTTGCTCACCTTGTCCCTGAACTTTTCACAGCAGTTGATCTTGATGTCCAGGAGTTTCTCGATGTTCATCTTGGCTGCAATGCCCTTGGGTGCTCCTGCAACTGAAGTGATGACGCCTATCCCGAGTTCCTCCCTGAGTTCTCTCATCACATATTCATCACTGAGATCCATTGTGGAAACACCGAGCTTCTTGGCAACATAGTCCTTTGCGTCACCGACGCGCATGCCCTTTGCCAGTTCCATCCTTGCGACAAGGTCACCGGCAGCTCTGATACCGCTCATACCGGAGGTCATTATGTGAGTGATCGGCATACCCATCGGGTCGCCGACCCCTATCTATATGCCGTCAACGCCGGCAATTTCGACCATCGCCTTGCTTGCCCTTGATACGGCGTCAATGGTCGGGGTCTCGAACATCGGGATACCGCCCACACCCATGCCCATGTTGACGTGGCAGGGGATTGGTGAAGCCTTGACTGCTGCCTTGACGAAGGTAACTGCCCTTCCCAGGTTCCAGGGGGATGACTTGCTGGTGTTGGTGTTGACTACAGGCCCGAAGATGTTGGCACCTGCCTTTGCGGCAAGGGGAGCCTGCTGATGAGGCCAGAGACCTGCAAGCACTGTACCGTCGTACTCCATCTCACCGTGCAGACCAAGCAGGAGCTCACCGGCCATACCCACCTCAATGTACATCTCAGGGTACTGCTTCCTGAGAGCTTCAACAGCATGCAGTGAAGCATACATATCTCCATCACCTGCTGCTCCCACGGTATCGAAGTTAACACCATCCGAACCTGAAGCCATCATCCTCTGCATGATCCAGACAGTGTCCCTTGTCAAATGATTGGCTGCATGTTCCATGGACTCCTGTGCTTCCCTGATCTTGAAGGCCTTCATAAGGTCACCGGGGTTCTCAAAAGGACCGTCCGGTGTGTAGTAGAGACCCATGTTGGGCATTGAACCGTAGAGCAGGGGAACGATCATGTTCTGCTGGCAGACTTCCATTGTCTGCATCTCCTGGGCTATGACGGGTTTCACTGGCTTGAAACTGTAGTCGATGTGACCGAGTTCCATTGTATCTGCACCGAAAGCCCTCTCGTGCATCATGGAACCAATAAGCCTGCTTGAAGGTATTCCCACACCGCTGTTACCCTGGTCACCGTCAATCCTGATGGTACCGATGTCGTGGGTCACAGGGACCTCCTTTCCAGGCTCTACACCCACCATTCTGGCAGGCATCATCATGATCTCTGCAATCCTCTCCAGTTCGTCACCACTAAGTACAGGTATGTCAGCAAGGTCCGCTGCATCTGCGCTGCCTTCCTGCAGATCCGCCATTATCTGTTCCTTTGTCAGGAAGATCCGCTTGCCGTCTCCCATCCTCAAAGCATGTTCTGTTGCCATTACATATCACCTCAAAGCAGGAGTTCCTTGGCTCTTGCCACAGCTTCACTTGCATTCTCAGCATAGCAGTCGGCACCGATCTTGTCAGCCCAGTTCTGGGTTGCGGGTGCGCCGCCTACCATGACCTTCACAT
>JAWSUM010000081.1:0-13362 GCA_033549165.1 Methanolobus sp. | reverse complement strand
TCAACTTCTTCTGTTTTAAGTTTTTCGATCTCAGAGGAGCCCTTCTTTTTTGCCACGGTGTAACCCCCGCTATCAATCTAGCTGCAGTTTCTTCAGCACTTTCTCAGGTGTTGACTGGTAAGCGTTAATTATCCCTGAGATCTCATTGAAATCGCTGATGTTATTGTTCACCATATACTCGAATATCTTCTGGCGGTAGTAGAGTTCCTGGTCTATCTTCCCCTGCCCCCATCCGCGGCGCATTTTGATATCGAAGAGAGCCTTGGACTCCCCTGTTCTTACGAAGATGTCCGATTCGGAATCCCAGACGAAGATATCGTTGGTCCTGATATTCCTGGTATTGGGGTCGATATCGATGATCTCTACAAGTTTGAGATTCTTTCTCACACGCTTACCCTTTGAATATGTCTGTGCCTGGATACTTATGATGTCCAGAGCCTGGATCATCGTACGCGGGACACTGATTGGTGGATTCTCAAGCCTGTGAATGGCTGATGCGACAGAATCTGCATGCATCGTTGAGAATGTTGTGTGACCTGTGGACATTGCCTGGAAAAGTGTCAGTGCTTCCTTACCTCGGACCTCACCTACCAGCAGGTATTCAGGACGCTGACGTAGAGCAGCCTTAAGAAGATCATACATATCCACCGCTCCTCTTTCATCTGCCGTGAATGAATCCCTGGTGACACTCGGGATCCAGTTAGGATGTGGCAATTTTAGTTCTCGTGTATCTTCAAGGGTAATGATCTTGGCCTTTTCAGGAATGAAAAGGGATACTGCGTTAAGGGAAGATGTTTTACCTGAAGCTGTACCGCCGGCATATATCAGGCTCTTGTTGTTCTCTATACAAAGCCACAGGTAAGCCATGGCCTCTGCTGAGAAAGTACCCCATTTGATGAGGTCCACAGGGGTGATCGGGGTATCGCTGAACTTACGTATCGTAAAAGTACTTCCGTGTGCAGTGACACATGTACCCAGCGTCATCTGGATCCTTGATCCGTCAGGCATCGTGGCATCGATCATGGGTTCGGCCACTGAGATGTGCTTACCACTCCTTTGTGCCATCTGGATGATAAAAGAGTTCAATTCATCCTCTTCATAGACGATATTCGTAGCAATGTTCTGGTGAACGCGGTGATAAAGGAATATGGGCACATCATGTCCGTTACCGGATACATCCTCTATGGAATCATCGTACATCAGGGCATCGATCTTCCCGAAACGGACGAAATCTCTCTTGATATAATATGATATCTTGGCAAGTATCGAAGGTGTGAGCTCAAGGGTATAATCCTGGATTATTGACCATATTTTGGCATCAAGGACCTTTTCTTTATCCTCTTCGTTCTCGGATATCTCTTCAACAAGGAGAACGTCACGAAGTCTGTCTTTGATCTCGTTGAGGAGAACCTCTTCGAAATCAGTGAGTTCGGGTTCCACTACAAAATAAAGGTGGTTGTTGATGTCTTCATTGTAAAGTATAACAATAAATGTGTATGGTTCATTTACCCAATAACGCTCTATTTCCTGGTAACCTTCCACACCTTTGAATTCAGTTATAGGGCCATGTATTTCCTGATCATATGGCTCTCTCTCGACTTCTGCCTGTTTGAACAGTTTTTTGATCTTCCCTACAAGACCTTTCGGTTCTTTCTCATCTTCTTTTTGGGCAAGTTCAAGGTCATTGATCGCTTCTTCCCCTTCTTTCTCATCTGTGACGACTATGCTCTCTTCCCTGGCTTTTTCTTCAAGGATGCTCTTGACCTTTGTCTCTGCATCTTCATCTTTTTCAGGCACAGTTATCTTTTCTTTCGTTTTCAAAGATAACTCTGTCTTTTTAGGCCCAAAAACTGCTGACCTGGGAAGTAATATGTTCAATTCTTCCTTATTGTCAGATAAGCTTGAAATGGCTTCCTCTTTAGAAGTATCCGATCCGGAATCGATAATTCCTTTATCTTCGATAGGTCTAAAAGCTTCAGAATCTGAATGTTTATTTGAAAAAGATGATTTGCTTCCTTCCTCCTCATCTGTGGATTTTTTCTTTAGAGGACTTTTGTGGATGATCGAGGTGAATTCTTCTTCAAGCCTCTGATCTGATTTCTTGATCTCTGCTAATTTTTCAAGGAGGTTTGAAGTCTCCAGGGAATCACCACTTTCTTCCTCATTTGTCCGATCGTCTTGATTCGAACTGGAAGAATGATCATCAGCCGCGGACAGACTTTCGTAGGTTGATGCTATATCATCAGCCTTATCTGTTTCTTTGGCTTTTTCAAGCTCTTTGTTTTTAGGATCTTCGGTTTGAGCATCAGCCATTAATGTCACCGTTTGATGAATGTGTTGATTATTATATTACGTGCATATTATAATTACACATATTATTAAAGTTATTGTATCGGATGGATGTTATCGAATCATTCGATGATAAACATCGTGATTTTTTTATTTGCTTTGAAGATAATTTGTTATCTCTGAATCTCCTGTATATTCTTTATGTACATGTTTAAAATCAGCATGTACACAATATACTTCAATTATTGTCAATATATGCTATATTTACAGTAATTTGTACAAATTATCTTCAAAGCTTGATTTTTATGTACACGTAGTCTGACTTACATTTCAGGGAATTGAAATTCAAATGCAGTTCACTCAAAAAAGTTAAATCCAAAGGTTGATATGTTCAGGTAGAAATATGAAAGCAATCTGGAATTGAGAGGATATCCTGCATGCCTATAATAACCCTGCCATATGAAGATCTTGAAGAACTTACCGGGACTGATAAAGATACCATCATCGGACGTGTACCGATGATAGGCGCGGACATCGAGCGCATAGAAGAGGACTCCATTGACATCGAATTCTTCCCCGACCGCCCGGACCTCTACAGCGTTGAGGGTGTGGCACGTGCGATGCGTGGTTTCCTTGATATAGATACAGGTTTCCGTGAGTATGAGGTCAGGCCGTATCAGGTTGAGATATCAAAGGATGCCGAGATAGAGAACATCCGTCCTGTATTCGGATGTGCCATTGTTAGAGGCGTAACCTTCAGTTCTGCTTCTATCAAGAGCCTTATGGACCTGCAGGAGTCCCTGCACTGGGGTCTCGGCCGTGACAGGAAGAAAGTATCCATCGGAGTACATGATCTCTCAAAGGTACAGCCTCCCTTCCGTTATATAGCAGCAGACCCTGACTTCGAGTTTATCCCTCTTGATTTCACAGAACCTATGTCCATGAGGGAGATACTTAAGAAGCATCCCAAAGGTGTGAAATTCGCACATATTGTAGAAGACTTTGAGAAATATCCTCTTATATTGGATGCCAACGACAATGTCCTTTCCTTCCCACCGATAATCAATGGTACTCTTACGATGGTAAACGAGAACACCACTGACCTGCTGGTGGATGTAACGGGTCTGGGCGATGAGGTATATACTGCACTGAACATCGTGACAACAGCGCTTGCAGAACGTGGTGGGCAGGTGGAGTATGTGAAGGTTATCGGGGCTGATGGCACAGAACATATCCCGCTGGATCTGACGCCACGTGTGAAGATACTGAAAAGATCTGAGATCGATTCCCTTATAGGTCTGGACCTTCCGACCGAAGAGATCATAAGGCAGCTAAATCGCATGGGATTTGGTGCCAGCGAACTCGGAAAAGGCGTCATTGAAGTAATGATACCCCGCTATCGTGCGGACATCCTGGACAATTCTGACATTGTAGAGGATATTGCCATCGGGTACGGTTTCAATAACATACCTGCAGTATTCCCGATGAATGCAACTGTTGGCAGTTCCCACGAGATATCAGATATAAGCTCTTCCATGAGAGAAATACTGACAGGTCTTGGCTACCTGCAGGTAATGCCCTTCACTCTTACAAGTGAAAAAGTACACTTCGAATGGATGTGCCGGGAACTTACCGATGATGTGACATATGTCATGCATCCCATAAGCGAGGACCAGACCATGGTAAGGACCACAGTTCTTCCGAACCTCATGGAGATCCTGTCTATGAACCAGCACCGGGAACTCCCTCAGCGCATATTCGAGGTGGGTGATGTGGTTGTCAACGGAAAGACCGGCCTGCATCTCGCAGCGGTCTCCATCAATGCCCAGGCTAACTTCACGGAAGTGAGGGAACTTGTAGATGCGGTCATGCGCGAAAGAATGCTGGAATATGAGGTTTCAGAATCCTCCGATCCGGCTTTCATGGAAGGCAGGAGAGCAGACATAATCGTGAACGGGAAAAAAGTCGGTGTCATGGGTGAGTTCGACCCGCAGGCCATCGTCAATTTCGGTCTCGGACAACCTGTCGTAGGTTTTGAGATGGATCTTATCCAGATATAATCCCTTTTTAGCTTTTCAGACTAAATGAGTGCCTTGATCTCCGGGCACTTATTGCTGTTCTTGCCTAAAATATGATATCAGCGGGCCCGCCGCGATTCGAACGCGGGTCAATGGGTAACTTCGCAACTTAAAGCATCGAAGCCCATGAGGATATCCTGGCTACCCTACGAGCCCACAGGGATGTACTGATTGATGCCTACTGTATTAAAGGTTTCTATCACAGCAAGCCGCTTATTATCCTCCCCGCCATGATCAGCAGTATAGCCCCGAACATCTTTTTCAGGGTTTCTGCTCTCATTCTGCCGGACATCAGATGTGATCCAAGCTGGGCTCCTGTGAATGAGGCCAGCACAATATAGGTGATCAGCCGGATATCGGGCTCCCATGAACTTGTATGTGCAATGAAACCGGACAAAGATGTGAATATGATGATGAAGCCTGATGTTGCAGAGGCATACTTGATCCCATAACCAAGCAAAAGCAGCATTGGGACCATGAAAGAACCGCCTCCTATTCCCAACATGCCTGAGAGGATACCAACTACCATCCCTCCGGCAAACACAAGCGCATATTTTTTTCTGCCGGTGACCTCTTTTTTACGGTAGGACCCCTGTGCCCATCCGAAGATCATTTCAAACCCGACAAATATCATGAGCAGGGCAAAGAAGAATAGCAAGATGTCGACCGGGACGAGGTTTGTGAAATAAGCACCTATCTGGGCACCTATGGCAGAAGCTACTATAAAAGGTAGTGCAATATGCAGGTCCACCATCTTCTTACGCAGGTATATCACAGTCGCAGAGCTTGAGGTTACAACGTTCAACAAAAGGGCTGTTGTGATAGCACCAACAAGCTCCATGCCTGTCCAGTAGAAAAAAGGCACGTAGAAGATGGCTCCGCCAAGACCTAGCATGGAGAATATGATCGAACTCAGAAAAACAGCAATCACAATCAGCATATCTTCCATTATCTCAGCGCCTGAATTCGGTGTATGGTCGTCATTTCTGTTTCTTTACATACTTCTCTTTGAACCGGCTTATCTCTTCCCTTCCGCCGACGACTGCTATGGTATCATTTTTCTTGATAACGGTGGACGGAAGAATGTCGGTGATCACTTCACCATTTCGCTCGATCCCTATTATTGTACAACCGACTGTTTTTCTCAGATCCAGCTCTGCCACGGTCCTGTTAATGAAGATCGAATCCCTGTCAACATTATGTTTTTCGATATCGATACCTTCATAGAGCATGATATCCTCATCCATTCTTTTGCAGGAGGCTTCAAGGCAATATGATGTCATCTTTGCAAGCATTTGCCCTGCAACTATGGAAAGCGCTGCAACATAATCGGCGCCTGCCTTATAGATCTTATCGATGGATCTGTAAGAATTAGCTCGTGCGAGAATAGTAGACTTGGGGTTCAGGCCACGTGCGATCAGTGTTGCAAAGATCACATTAGTGTCATCATTTAAGGTTATAATGACCTCTGAAGCGGTTTTGATGCCTGCCTGTATGAGTATATCTTCATCGGTTGCATTGCCGATAATATGCTTAAAGTCTGCGTTCTCAAGCTTATAAGGATCAGAATCAACAACAATGAAACTGATGTCAGCGTGCTGCAGGGTTTCGATCACTCTTTTCCCCACGTCTCCACAGCCTAACACGATCAGGTGTCCGTCTCCTGTAATGTCCATGATTATCACTCCAAACGCTGGGTCAGTTTTCTAAGCTCAGATAGCTGGTCGGTAGCGCCTATGGCCAGCAACACAGAATTATCCCTGATCACGTCTTCGGGTCTTACATTAAAAGACAGGCTTCCTCCTTTCCACATGCCAATTACGTTAACACCGGTCTTTTCCCTGATAGCTGCGTTCCTGATTGTCTTTCCGATAAGGGGGCTTTTCGGATAGATCGGGAATTCTACTATACTTATGCCTTCAAAGAACTCGGTGGCTCCTGTAAGCCTTCTTACGAAGGGATCGACTGCTTTTCTTCCAATGAACCTGCCATAGAGTTCCTTTGGCGATACTACACTTGTGGCACCTGCATATTTCAGGTATTTTTTGTTAGAACTGTCTTCAACAATAGCAATGATATTCAAATCGCTTAATTTGCGGGCTGTCAGGACGATATTCGCATTCATTTCATCCGATCGGTTTGCAATTACAAAACGGGCCGTGCTTATGTTTGCATTCTTCAGTGTTTCTTCTTCTGAAGACCTTCCAAAAATAGTGTGTATGTTCCTCTTAAGCAGTCTTTTTATAAGTTCCTCGTCCTCTTCAATGAGCACGTAAGGTATGTTATCCTCATTCAGCTCTTCCATAAGGGTTTCAACAAGACGGTTGTATCCGCATATGATGATATGTTCTTTAAGGTTCCTTGATGCTTTTGTGGGCAGTCCGGAACGTATGTTCTTTTCAACCCAGGGAATTATCACAAGGGTGAAGAGAAATCCGAAAACAAGAGGAATGCCTGATAACTGCACTAATACGGAGAACATCTTACCTGTTGTTGATTCCAGAACAATATCTCCATAACCAACAGTAGTTACAGTACATACTACCCAGTAGAAGCCATTGAAGAAATCGGCAAATTCATATCGCTGCTCATACTTCATTATCTGAATGAAAATGAGGACATAGGTAATGATCACTGCAAGGACAAAAAAAACGGATTTAATGAAGGCCTTATGCAAAAGGTGACTATTTTTCATTGTATCTACTCAAAATATCTCTTTTCCACCCGTCTTTTAAATCCCTTTTTTATTATGCCGTTTTAGAATCCATGTACAAGGTATGGGCCGAAGATCATCAGTATGAATGACATGAAGATCATTAATGCAAATGTTCCGGATATGGTTCCAGACAGACGTTCTGCTTTTGATTCGTTCTTTGTAAGTCGGTAGACTGCAGAATGCAGGTAATCCCTGAAGACATGCCCGCCGTCCAGGGGTACTGCGGGAAGACAGTTGAACAGGCCCACATAAAAGTTGAGCCATCCAATCCATAGCAGGGAATTGGCTATCCAGAACAACCCTATTCCAAGAGGTTCAGCCCAGCCGACAGGTTCATAGAACTGTGCCAGTGTACCGCTGAATCCCGGGAATCCCTCCCCGGTAAATCCTATGATCGGAAGTCCGAGAATTATCACCCAGCCGGCAACTCCGGTAAGCATTGAAGGTATTGCCTTGAGGGCTGTAAGGTATTCGCGTGCAGGGAACTCACCTACAGAGAATCCAAGGGATGTTTCCACATATCCGTCTCCCGTTGTATAGACTCCAAGATAGCCTTTGTCTGCATCAGGGTGTTGTGCAAGTTCGACCTCATATTCATTGATGCTATCCTGTCCATTGGATACTTCTATTATGACTTTCTGGCCGGGAACTGTTGAACTCATATAATCTGTGAAATCCGAGACAGTTCTCATGGAATTTCCGTCTATACTCCGTATGTACATCTCTGGTTCAAAACCGGCTTCTTCAGCGGGCGATCCTTCGACTGTATCCTGTACCATGATGCCCTTTATGTCGGGATCGGAGTTTGTTACCTTTACATCATAGGCTGAAACGACTCTGTCTGTTGCAGCATGAACCTGGACGAATGATCCCGTTTCAACAGAATCAAGGTAAAGCAGCATTTCACTTACATTTGCTATGCTTGTGTCATCAAGCTGCGTAATGATCATTCCTTCCCTTATCCCGGCAGCATATGCAGGAGAATTTTCATTCACATCCACGACCATGGTGTTTCCGAGTGGTGCCATTGCACCAAGCACAGGTCCGAAGAGCAGGGAGAAGGCTATCAGGGTCACAACGAAGTTTGCCATCACGCCAGCAGCCAGGATCCTGGCTCTCTGGTTTCTGGTTGCCTTTTTTTCAGGTATCTCTTCGTGACGTGATATTCTGGTCTCAGGTTTTTCCTCATCGATCACGAGTCCCAGCCTGCGGTCTCCATAGGGGTCCGGTTGATCGTCTTCTTCGTCCTTCTTGCCGAAGAGCTCTTCTTCATCCGGTTCGGCAAATCCTCCGATGGGTACAAGTGCAAGCAGTATTCCCATGGACTTTACCCTGATATCTTCCACACGGCAGAGGATGGCGTGTGAGAACTCGTGGACCACGAGGGTGACTATCAGTGCGATGATTCCCCAGGTAAGGGGTATGAACTCGTTCACGCCCGGTATCAGGAAAATGTTTCTCGCCTCGTTGAATTTTCCCGGTTCGGGTATGGTGTTGTCCCCGATGGAACTGAGCAGTGCTATGTCCGAAAGTATGACTATCAGGAACATCGCTATCATGCCAATGAACATGAGCACTATGCCGATGTTTGCGTACACTTTCCAGGCTTTTCCGGGTTTTGCAAGCTTATCCAGTAGTTTAAGTCCCTTTGTGGTCCGTATCATCAGCACGGGGCCATAGGTGGTGATATTGTATTTTTCCAGTATACCTTTTCGTTTCAGGACAATTACGATTATCCAATACACTAAAAAAAGTGCCAATGCAAGGTATGTTTCGTTCAAAAAAACTCTCCGATCCCGATCTTAAATGTAGGTTATGGCTATTTTACAAAAACAGTAGCATCTAAGCCACTGTAGTTTAGGACTCTATATGTCCTATCATATAAATAAGCAACTTAGATATGCTTATATATTACTATTTTTAAATATGAAATATGACATCGTTTGTTTCGCTTTATGTTTCTGTGATACTAAGGGATTTGGATGTGCCTGGTAGTTGAGGGAGGCGTCCAGTTCCCATATTTCAGTTGCATAAAAGCATAAGTATAAAAACAATAAAGGAAATATAGCAATCACAGAATTATGAAACGTTGATAAACGTTGATGAATGGTTCAACGTCTAAGAGCAAAATCAAAAAAGCGAATACTATACCGCGATGTAACATATCCGTGAGGGGATGAATGTGCAATCGATAGTCCAGGAAGCATTAAAACATACAGAAAAAGAAAAAGAGTACCGCCAGACGATAGCAGTAGACGACCAGCTAGACATTCTTGGTCAGCCCAGGATCATGATCGTGGGTTGTGGCGGTGCAGGTAACAACACAATCAACAGGCTCTACAACCTCGGTATCGAGGGGGCTGAGACTGTAGCAATAAACACTGACAAGCAGCATCTTGACCTTATCCGTGCGGACAAGAAGATCCTTGTGGGAAAGACTCTGACCCGTGGCCTGGGTGCAGGAGGATATCCCGAAGTAGGTGCCAAGGCAGCAGAACTTGCCCGTGGCACACTTGAAGAGGTCTTCAAGAACGCCGATCTTGTTTTCGTTACAGCAGGTATGGGAGGAGGAACCGGTACCGGTGTCGCCCCCGTTGTAGCTGAGATCGCAAAGGAGCAGGGAGCTATTGTTGTAGGTATGGTCTCCAGTCCTTTCAGGGTTGAAAGGGCAAGAGCGGTCAAGGCAGAGGAAGGTCTCGAGGAGTTCCGCCGTGCCGCAGACACAGTAATCGTACTCGACAACAACAGGCTTCTGGAGTATGTCCCGAACCTGCCTATCGATCAGGCATTCTCGGTCATGGACCAGTTGATATCTGAAACTGTGAAAGGTATCACCGAGACCATCACAAAGCCTTCACTCATCAACCTCGACTACGCCGACATCAGGGCTATCATGAGTTGCGGCGGCGTTGCAGTAATGCTCGTAGGTGAGAGCAAGAACCAGGACAAGAGTGATGATGTTGTCCGTTCCGCACTTAACCACCCATTGCTTGATGTTGATTACAGGGGCGCGACCGGAAGCCTTGTGCACATTACAGGAGGTCCCGACCTCAGCCTGAAGGAAGCCGAGGAGATTGCCGCTTCACTTACATACGAACTGTCACCCCGCGCAAATGTCATATGGGGCGCCCGCATCACCAATGAGTACGAGGGTAGGGTACGTGTCATGGCTATCATGACCGGCGTCCAGTCAGCCCAGGTACTTGGACCGCAGTACAGCGAAGCTGCAGCTGCTCCAAATCCGGTTTCCGATGCTCCGAGAGGATATAGGCACGCAAGCACCCCTGTCAACAGGACCAGGCGCGCAGTGGTCGAACCTGTGAGCACCAAGAACGGCGGCGGATCTATCATCGATATCATTCACTGAACCTGTTCTTATACCATGCAGCCGGACCTTTAATATCCGGCCTTGCAATTATTTTAGAAGGATATTCTTATCTGTATAAATTACTATTTTAAGGCATGAAAGTACTGGTCGCTACAGGTCACCTTGCAGAGCAGACTGTGAGGGATTCGGTGGGCACTAACGCTGATGTGCTTGTTGTTGATACTAAGATAGCGGCATTTATCACTCCCCGCAAACTGATGGAGGCCATTCAGAGGGATTTTACCCAATCCGATAATGGTCCTGAGCACAATTTAGAGTATGGTCTTATCTTTATCCCCGGCCTTGTGTCAGGTGATTTTTCAAGAGTAGCCGGTGAACTTGGATGCAATATCCGTCTTGGTCCCAAACATGCCTATGACCTGGGTTTTGTATTGCCATTTGCAGGTAAGGTCGAATTCTCGACAGAGGTTCCTGCATGTGAACTTCTTTTAGATGTAAGGCGGGAAATGGCCCTGGAAAAGGTCAGGGAACTTGAAGACATGTCATCTCCCGCAATGACTGTGGGTGAGCTGAAACTCGGCGGCAACTCACGTATGAAGGTCATGGCAGAAGTGGTCGATGCCACAGGTCTTGACGCGGATGTCCTGTCCTGGAGGATAGAGTCTTTCGTGCGAAAAGGTGCTGACATCATCGACCTTGGAGCTTCCCTGCATGCAGGACCCGAAGATGTCGAGCGAGCCATAAGGATAGCAAGGTCAGTAACATCGCTTCCTGTCAGTATCGATACACTCGATCCCGCGCTGCTTGTCCGGGCGCTCGAAATCGGTGTCGATATAGTTCTCAGCCTGGACAGCAGTAATATAGATAACATTGCTCCACAACTTGCAGGCTCAGATGTTGCAGCGGTGGTAATACCTGACTCCGGAGAAGGGCTTGACAGTCTTGTGAGGAATATTACAGAAGCCCGCAGATTGGGTGTCAGGAAGATTATCGCTGATCCTGTGCTTGATCCGATCGGACACGACATTGCTGGTTCCATCGTTCGCTACAACAGGTTCCATGAAATGTTTTCCGATATACCCGTCTTCTTCGGTGTCGGAAACGTAACGGAGCTCATTGATGCTGATTCCACAGGTGTGAACGCAACCCTTTGTGGCATTGCAGCCGATGTGGGTGCAAGCATACTTTTCACGCCGGAGTACAGTAATAAGACCCAGGGTTCCATCGATGAGCTCAAAAAGGCCTCGCAGATGATGATGCTTGCAAAGAAACGCAAAAGCTCGCCCAAGGACCTTGGCATAGACCTTATTGAGATCAAGGAGAAGCGCAGGCGCACTGATGCCGCTCTCCCGGAGACGTTTATCAGGGCGGAAAAGAGCAGGATGTGGACCCTCGACCCCAAAGGCAGCATAAGGATAAGCATAATTCCCAATATTTACGGAAAGGGTGGATGCATCTTTGCAGAACACGATACTGCTTCTATCCTCGGCAAGACTGCGGGAGAGATCATGGACACAATCCTTAATATGGATCTTGTTTCCAGGATGGAACATGCAGCCTATCTGGGACAGGAGCTCAAAAAGGCGGAACTGGCACTGAAATTTGGAAGGAGTTACTCGCAGGACGATGAGTTCTAGGGCAAAGTGAAAGAGATCAGGACGCTTCCTGTATCTCTTTCATTGCTTTTCTGGCACTTTCCCTAACGGCCGGATAGTCTTTTTCATCTTCAGCAACCTTATTGAGGGCTTCGATAGCTCTTGGGTCATTGATCATTGCAAGTGAATTTGCAATGGCAACTCTCAAATCCGGTGAATCATCCCTGTCGAGTAATATCACTATCAATGGAATTGTTGCATTCTTGCTACCTGCTATTCCAAGACCCTCTGCAGCGTGTAATCTGACGCTAAGATATTCGTTGCTGTTTTCTGCTATGCAGATGAGCTTCTGTACACTTCTTTCATCCCCTATCTGACCCAAGGCATATGCTATGGTATATCTTACCTGTTGTTCTGTTTCGTTCTCAAGTACATTGATAAGGGGTTGGGTTGCGTTGTTGTCTTTCAATATAGCAAATCTTCCTGCTGCAGTATAACGCACACCCCAGTATTCATCATCTAACGCCTTAATGAATGCAGGTGTGGAATTCTGGCCGCTAATCTCACCTAGTGTCATTGCAGCTTCATGCCTTACACGCCATTGTTCATCGTTAAGCATTGCTTTCTCCAGAGCTTTAACGACCTCTTTGTCTTCTGTTGCATAGAACGCATGTATGATGCTTATCCTGATTTCCATATCCTCATCCTCAAGATTCTTGATCAATGGATTGATCGCTTCTTTTTCGTCTATGGACATCAGTGCCTTTGGAACTTTTTTTCTTACAGTTTCAGGTTCGTTTCTGTCTTCCATGATTGAAGTCAAGGGGACGACAGCGTCCTTATTTTCGATTCTTCCGAGTGCCGATATAGCACTGCTGCGCACATCTTCATCTTCTGTTCTGTCCTCTGCTACTTCAAGGAGCGGTTCAAAGGCAGACCGTTCCTGCATTATTCCAAGTGCATAGGCCGAATTCTTCCTTACGTCCGTACTCCTGTAATCCAGATTATCTATCAGGATATCCGCTGCAGGCTCTCCCATTTTCTCCAGAGCAACAGCTGCTTCATAAACAAGCCCAGTGTCTTCATATTTCAATGCGTTCCTAAGAGACTTGACTGCCCGTCTGTCACCGATCTCCCCAAGTGCCAACGCAGACATTTCCGGAACGGGGTGAGTATCATCTTTCAGACCGGCAATGAGGAGCTCAATAGCCCTTTCATCTCCGATCTGACCGAGTGATCTTGCTGCATATGAACGTATTTTTTCATCCTGGCTTGTGTTTGCAAGAATTTCCATAAGGGGTTCGACCGCCCTTGCATCCCCAATGCCTCCAAGTGATTCGGCAGCCCTCCATTTTT
>JAWSUM010000080.1:0-13715 GCA_033549165.1 Methanolobus sp. | reverse complement strand
GGACTCCGGATATTTATGTAAGTATCGGCTTTATAACAAAGTACCTTTATGATCAGGAGATTGAAAATTATATTGGACAAGAGTTGGAAATGATCCTGGCATAATTCAGGCGCAGATCACATTCACTTCAATCTCAATAAGTCAATGCAGCATCTCAAATAAATAATGAGAGAAAAAAGCCTTTTTGCAATAATTTATATGTATGCAAGACCTAATAAGAGTGGGGGTTTAGAACGAGGTCTTCCTTACTTGACACGATATTTCTATCGGAGAAAAGGAAGAATCTTTTATTATTCTTGAAAGAAAGTCCTAAAACCAAAGAAGAAATAAAGGATTTTTTCAATTTTCCCTGGAAATCTATGATACCACAGGTTAAAAAACTGCTTGAGTGGAACCTGGTGAGCTATGACAGGGACTTATACACCCTTACGCCCACAGGAGAGGCTATAGTGGAAAACATGGAAAAACTCCTGATGAGCCTGAATGTTCACGAGAGTAATATGGATTACTGGACAGACCACGACCTCAGTCCCATACCCAGGGAACTGCTACACAGGATCGGAGAGCTGGGTGCATGTGAAGTTCTGGAACCGAACCTTCCGAGTATCTTCGAACAGCAGGAAGAGATGATAAAAAGGATAGACGGTTCAAATCACATATCGACCTTCATTTCAATATACCACCCTTCCCATCTTCTTCCATATTCCAGTTTCCTGGAGCAGGGTGTCGATATGAGTGTCATACTGACCGAACAGGTATACAATATACTCAAAGGTGACACGCATTCCGAGATTGCTGCACCCTATAATGAGAATTCTCTCTCCCAATCACTGAAAAGAGAGTACGAGAGAGAGATAGGAACACTTTTTAAGAACGGCAATTCACATATTTCCATCTACAGACAGCCCGTCAGGCCTGTAAGCATCACTGTGAGTGATCAATGCATGTCTTTTTCCCTGCTGGATAAGAACGGCAGGTACACCAACCGCATTATCCTCAGTTCTGAACCAACAGCCATCGAATGGGGAGAAGAACTGTTCCAGTACTATAAGAACAGGTCTGAAAGATTGAACGGTAAAAGGCCGGACTAAAACTATCAGGCAGGGGTTCCCGAACATTTTGGTACTATTTACCACTGTTTTTGTTTACCACAGTTTTTGAAGCACCTAAAATAGGTGCTTCAGTGGTCAGTACACACCCATTATAAAAGATAGTTGGTTGAGGTTGTCAAGATGTGTACATAAAAAACTAGGATTTATTCGTATATAACCAAACCTTTTATTACCATATATAAGGAGAGAGAATAGTATAAAAGCAAAGGATTGGCAAAAGGAAATGGAATATTCTTAAAGCTTTTTCTCCAGGAGATCTCACTTTAAGAGCACATTGAACTTAAGATCTAATTAATCTCTTTTGTGCGGGGATATGCGTATGAAAGCCTGCCCGCAGGTAGAATAGAAACCTTCCTTTTCATATTCATTCGCAACCTCGTCATGAGAACTCAATGCCTGAGATGTTGTTTTTTTGCTCTTGTTTGTATTGGATCTTGCTCCTGTAACCAATATGTTCCCTCCAGATGGAAAATTCCCTCAACGGAAAAATCCTTGTCATTAATATAAAATAATGATATATAAATATATTACCGGAACTACTGGCGAATTCAAAGAATATATTAAATATACATCCGGAAACTATTCATTGCAGGCTGAGTGAAAGGATGTCTACAAAGCGATTAGAACAAATGAATAACAACAACGGCATCAAAGGCATTATCTTTGACATGGACAACACCCTGTTCGACTTCGTAGAAGCGAAAATGTTTGCCTGTACTGCTATCGTTGAGCATCTGGGCAAGGGAGATGCTCACGAACTGTTCAGCTATTTCCGCAGGGGGATGCATGGATTCGAGAGCATAGAGAACATCAGTGATTATATGAAAGACCGTGGTCTTTTCTCGGAAAGCAGTTTTCTCGAATGCTGCAACATATATGAGAAGGAAAAGATACGTTCCGTGGAACTTTATCCCGGAGTAAGGAACACCATCATGGAACTTCGGTCAATGGATATTATGCTGGGCATCCTCACGGATGCGGAAATGAAGAATGCGAAGGCAAGGCTCGAAAAGGTAGGCCTTTATGATTGCTTTGATTCCCATTTTACCTTCGACATCACGGGATGGAAGAAGCCTTCTCACAGGGCTTTCATGCATGCTTTGAGATCCATGGGACTCCAGCCCCATGAAACACTTTTTGTGGGCGACAGTCTGAGAAGGGACATCATGCCTTCAAAACAACTGGGAATGGTAGCCGCATATGCGGTCTATGGGGACCGGAACCCACAAAAGGACAGAGAACTTATCGAAGAAAGACCCGATCATGTTCTTAATGCATTCAGCGATATAATTGACTTGATCCGGAGGGGAAGGAAAAATGAAGGATACCTATTATGACGTCGTTGTTGTGGGAGCAGGACCCATTGGCTCAACTGCTGCGAGATATGCTGCAAAGAACGGTGCACGCGTACTTATGATAGAAGACCATGCATCCATAGGTTCACCGGTGAGCTGCACGGGGCTTTTAAGTACAAGAGCAATATCGGAGTGTGATGTCCGTCCTTCTGATGACTTTGTCCTTAACAAGGTACGCGGTGCTTTCGTACATTCAATGAATGGTACCTGCCTTCCTATAGACGGGAGAGAGACCAAGGCATATGTGGTCTCAAGGAAGAACTTTGACAGGACCCTGGCAGCAATGGCGCTTGAGAGTGGAGTGGAATTGAAACTCAATACAAGGGCCATTGGCCTTGAGAACAGGAATGGAGTCAGGAGACTCTCTGTTATGGAAGAAGGCAATATAAGAGATATCGAAGCAAAGGTCGTCATCGGTGCTGACGGAGTGCGCAGCAGTATCGCGAAGATGGCGGGCCTCGGACAGGTGAAGAAGATACTTCCGGGCATAGAGATCGAAGCTCCGTATAACTCTCCTGACCCGGACTTTGTAGAACTGTTCGTTGGCTCACAGGCTCCGGGGTTCTTCGGCTGGGCGGTTCCCCTGGATGAGAATATTGCACGCATAGGACTTGCCATTGACAGCAGAAGTGCTGAAAGTGCCTCTGTTTACCTTGACAGGCTGCTGAAGAACAATACACATATAGCCTCAAGGTACAAAGGAGGGCAGCTTGACCTGGTAGTCGGCGGCATTCCCCTTGGCCCACTTAATAAGACCTATGCCGAAGGTACGCTCATTGCAGGAGATGCGGCCGGGCAGGTGAAACCAACGTCCGGAGGAGGGATATACACTGGTGCCGCATGTGCCAGGATAGCTGGCGAGGTTGCCGCCAGGGCTGCACTTGAGAATGACAATTCGGCGCAACGGCTTTCAGAGTACGAGCGCCGGTGGAAGGCACAACTTGGCAGGGAACTTGACATGGGCATGAGGATCCATAACTTCATAGGAGGACTGGGAGACACCGAGATGGATGAACTCATTGATTCAATGAACAAGCCATCCATACTTGATACCATTACCGCATACGGCGATATGGACCATCCTTCCATTGTTATTAAGAAACTGTTGAACCCTTCGAATTCAAGGCACCTGTTCGGGATCTTCAGGGCCTTTGCAAAGGCAGTGCTCTAGGCATTTTCAATAGATGCTCACGCCTTTTACGGACTCAAGGGCAAGGAGTTCTTCAACTATGCTGCCGGGAACCTTTGTGTCAGTGATTATTGTCAACCTGGGCTCCGCTGTAAAGAAGGGATCATCGGAAACTGCCTGCCTGATGCTGATGTTGTGACCCGCGATGACAGTGGAGACCTCCGAGATTATCCCTTTGTGAGCCGCATCGTCCGGTGTGATAATTATTACCCCGAGACCAAGCAATGGGGCTACGTCACGCAGGAAAGGAAGGGACCTTACATTCTGGAAGATCTTCCTTAACAGTTCATCGGAAAGTATCGTTTCTGTTGTCGAGTCAACAACCCGTCTGTCAACACCTGCTTCTTTTGCAAGCTGGGTATGTGCGATCTCTATCTCGCCTGATATGACCTTTCCTTCATCGTTCACCTGGAAACCGCGCTCGAACAAAAGTCTCAGGACTTTTTGTTGTGCCGGATGTTTTTCAAATTTCTTGAGTATTACACTCCACATAGTCATCATGTAATCCTTAAAAGTATTAAGATTTAAGGTTAGTTTGTTTTCTTTGACAGTTTAAAGTATTGAGAGAAGACAAAAGAAAAGCATTTTAAGGATTAAGTCATGTAATAGAGTCTGCTAGTTATTTAATAACGCACGTTTACCCGGAGTTGAAACGCTCGTTATCCGGATGGAAAAAGATCATCCTGCCATTTCTAGAGAAGTCAGTTATACCGGGAACATCGGAGAGATTGCTCTAAAGGAGGAACAGAATGAAAACATACAGGGACTATGATGACCTTCCGAAGATAAAGTTGCCATATGGGCAGGAAGTGTCTATCAGTGACAGTACGATACGTGATGGTGCCCAGATGCCAGGCATCGTTGTGAGAACCCCTCACAAGGTTAAGATATACGAATATCTGCACAGAATAGGCATTGAAAAGCTGGAGACATTCGTTTACAACGAGAGGGACAGAAAAGCAATCAGTCTGATGCAGGACATGGGATATGAGTTCCCGGAGATCACAGGCTGGGCCCGTGCAAATCCTGCAGACATTGACATGGTCCTGGAAGTTGACGGTATTGAAGAAACAGGCATCCTTATGTCCGTATCCGATCCGCACATCTTTGACAAGATGGGATTGCCAAACCGTGAGGCAGCGGAGGAGAAATACCTTAATGCGTTGCAATATGCGGTGGACCACGGTCTGCGGACAAGGGCACATATCGAAGACATGACCCGTGCTGACAACTACAATTTCGTCTTCCCCCTTATTGAGAAGATCATGGAGATAGATCCGGATTGTACGATACGCATCTGTGATACCATCGGTTTCGGCGTACCGTTCACAGGTGTGGACGAACCATATGGCATACCAACAATTGTCAGACACCTCAAAGAAAAGCTGAATGTAAAGCACATCGAGACCCATTGCCACGATGATTTCGGCCTTGCTGTTCCAAACTCCCTTGCAGGATACTGGCATGGTGCCAACTGGTCAAATGTCACTTTCCTTGGAATTGGAGAGAGATCCGGTAATGCGGAAATGGAAAAACTTCTCCTGTTCCTGAAAAGGCGTATCGAGGGATTCGACAAATACAATATGGATTGCCTTGTGGAATTTGGTAAATTCATGGAAAAGGAAATTGGCATCAGGATACCAAGGAACAAGTCCGTTGTCGGTAATAACGTGTTCGCCCACGAATCGGGCATCCATACCGCCGGCGTTATCAAGAACCCCTTCACCTATGAGCCCTACCCGCCTGAGATCGTTGGTGGAAAGAGGAACTTCCTTGTAGGAGACTCATCCGGTATCGAAGTCCTGAGGTTCAAGGTCCAGGAAGCCCTCAATGAGCTGATGGACGTGAACATCGAGGTGGAGAAGAATGACAAGCGCCTCCGTTCCATCCAGGCCGATATCCAGAAGCTCTACAACGAGGACAAAAGAGTTTCCTGCATCTCAGATGAAGAGATACTCGGATACGTCAAGAAGTACTTCATGTTCAACCCCATGGTCAGAAAGGAAATGCACCGTGATGAGGATGGAGAAAACGGTGAGACCAGTGAGGGAACCGTCACACCCGGAATCAAACCTCGTATGCATGATACCATAGACTGATCGGTCCGATGGCTGGCAGTTGATAAGACTGCCGGCTGAAAATGTATAACAGACAGTTATGGCGGAAAATCCGCCATATCTATTTTTCACAGTTTGGACATCGTTTTAAAACAAACTTCAACTTTCGACATCTTCCGGCTCCTCTATCTCAATAATATCTGCGATCGGAGCATTCTTTTTCACGGATTCAATTCCATTCATACAACCAGCCTTGTTAGCATAGGCCTGGCCAACTGCAATTATTTCCCCGTTCGGAGCCTTTAACCTGAATCTGTACTTCCCGCTTTTGTCCGTGAATACTTCGAATTTTGGCATACTCCACACTCTCCTCATACAGAATACCGGGAAAACACATGCTTCCCCTACTATTCCCCATTATAGGTTATCGAGACTATCCATTAAAAAGTTTGGGAAATATGTTCAATGGACAGAAAAAAGAGACTTAACAATCACAATAAGTTATTATTCATAGAATGAAGCAGGAAGAATTCTTGGAAGTAAATATTAATATAACATATCTGAAATAAAATGATTGGATTGAAATGTGAAGTATTTTCATAAGCAAGTACCCGAATAACAGGCATATTATGTTTTATTAATCAAACACAATACATAAAATTAAATGCTTGTTGTTCCTTGATGTAAGGAAAAATACAAGATTCAAAAAACATATTAATATTATTTTAAAAGGTGTTTCCATGAGGAGTGAACAAATAAAAGAAATGTTTCAGTCATTTATAGAGGACAATGACGAAAAATTCATGAAAGTCGCGACTGAAATAATAGAAGATGAAAGAAAAAAGAAACACCATTTACTTGTTAAAGATTTGAGAAAAATCATAGCTTCTAAAAATCAGAATCAATTCATTCATGAAAACAACATTGTTCAAAGATACAAATCCAATATCCCTATTCCCAGAGATAGTGAAAAAGGTTTTCCACTTTTAGAAATAAAAGAAAATTATTTCAGTTTGGATGATCTAATTCTAGAGACTGAACTCAAGAGCAAAATAGAACGAATTCCTAATGAAACAAAGTTCCGAGAAATACTTGCAACTTATGGTCTGAAACCAAAACAAAAATTTCTTTTT
Organism: Methanolobus sp.; assembly: GCA_033549165.1. Taxonomy (GTDB): domain Archaea; phylum Halobacteriota; class Methanosarcinia; order Methanosarcinales; family Methanosarcinaceae; genus Methanolobus. Next base: position 6,869 of record JAWSUM010000080.1, on the reverse strand, counting down.
TGCGGTCCTCCTGGCACAGGAAAGACTTTGACAGCAAATGTCATTAGTTCAATTATAGGTTATCCTTTAGTTCATATTAGATTTGATTCTATTGTATCTTCATTTCTTGGGGAAACTGCTACTAATTTAAGAAAAGTTTTTGATTTCATAGAGAAAGGTGAATGGGTAGTCTTATTTGATGAATTTGATGTTATTGGCAAAAAAAGAGATGATCCGTATGAACATGGGGAAACTAAACGCGTAGTTAATAATTTTATGCAAATGCTTGATAGCTATAGAGGAAGAAGTATCTTAATTGCTGCAACAAATCATGAACATTTATTGGACTCTGCTATATGGAGACGTTTTGACGAAATACTTTATTATGATATTCCAGATGAAAATCTAAGAGAGAAAATATTTAAAAAATATCTTCAAGTTATGAATAAATCGAAAGATTTAGATATGTTGGAACTATCTAAACTATCAGAAGGTTTTTCACCAGCAGATATATCTCAAGTGTGCCAAGAAGCTCTGAGAAGAAATATTATGTTAAATAAAAAGGAAATTAATTTAGATGATATAAAATTAATAATATCTGAACAGAAAAAAAGAAAGGAAATTATTAAACAGGTATAAAAATGTCAGATTATTTTGAGCATCTTATTCTTCCCCCCATACCCGATGATTTTCTTCGTAGAAAACGTAATGGTGGATTTGGATATAGAAGGGGATCAAGAAATAAAGATGATTTCTCAAAAGACATTTTGCAATCATTTACCAATATACATGAAAAACATAAAAAAGAGAAAAATAAATATGCTGGATATCTTGATCCACACCTCATTTTCAAAATTAACGTCAATCAAAACGTATCAGAAAATAGCTTTAGAGATGAGCTTCGTCGTTCTGGAGTAAACGTTATTTCACCATCTCCTGACAATAAAGGTTATTGGATTGTTTTTGCAAGCGATGATGAGTTATCAGAGTTTAAAGAAAGATTAGGCAAATATGTAGACTTCGATAAATACAAATATTTTGATGCTATCGACGATTTTTTAGACATTCCTCCAGAAGAGAAGCTTGGTGAAAACTTGCTTCAAAAGCCCTTTGATAAGGATGAAATTACTTATTTAGACGTTGAAATCTGGAGGATGGAAAATAGTGAACTCGATAAGTTTCTCTTAGGATTTACCACTTTAGTTGAAGAGAAAAATGGTCAGATATCAGACATCATGATCACAAATAATTTTTGCCTTGCAAGAGTTTACATAAATGCAAATTTGTATGAAGATATAATAGGCCTTAGAGAAGTTGCTTATATCGACAGACCACCAGTAATGAAAATTTCAACATCTTTAAACATAGATATAGAAGATATTGAAATAGATGGTGAGCCACCTGAGCATTCAACAGGAATTTTAGTAGTCGATTCGGGAATATTGTCTAGTCATCCCTTGCTTGAGAATGCAGTTGGTGATGCAATTGCTATTGCTACAAAAAATATTTCACATATAAAAGAAGACGAAACTTCTGATGATGTTGGTCATGGTACTTGTGTTGCAGGCATTGCGCTATATGGAAATCTGCAACAATGTATAGACAACAAGACATTTACTCCTAAAGCATGGATATTCTCTGCGAAAGTGATGTTCAGAGACGAAGAAGGTAACTCAAGCTTTGATGAAGAAGAATTATTAGAGCATCAATTAAATTCAGCCGTTAGAAGAATTGTAGACAGTTATCCAAATTGTAAGATTGTGAATTTATCTTTTGGTGATGCTACTAAAAGGATGTTCAACCACAAACGACAATTTAATTTAGCTAGTTTGATAGATGAATTATCTAAAGAGCTAAATATCATTTTTGTAATATCTGCTGGAAATTGTGAATATATACCCATCGACGAACCAATCGATACCACTTACCCCAATTATTTACTTAACGAATCTGTAGATTTATTTAAACTTATAGACCCATCGCCTGCCGCACTTGCATTGACCGTGAGAGCTCTGTCTAACAAAAAGATAAGTACTCTTTTTGATGAGTATGCAGATTATCCATCACCTATCACTAGAGTAGGATTAGGGTATAAGGGAATGATTAAACCTGATGTTGTAGAAAACGGAGGAGGCGGTTTTGGCGAGGAATCAAAAATAATTACCCTTAATCCTAAATGGATAGAAGAGGGTCGACTTTTTACATTGGATTCTGGAACAAGTTACAGTGCTCCTATGGTTTCTAATCATGTTGCTGCGATAATAAATGAATATCCTAGAGCATCCATGAACCTAATTAAAGCATTATTGTTATCTTCTACATCTCTACCTGAAAATCGACCAGAGCATCTCTCAACAATAGATATTGGCTCCCCGGATAAACAGTTAAAAGATTTGCTTAAAATCTATGGTTATGGAAAACCCAATTTGGAAAATGCACTTAAATCAGAATCTAATCGTGTTCTTTTGATAAGTGAAAATAAAGTCAAGTTGAATCGTTTTCATATATATTCAATAAACCTGCCCACTGAGTTTATAGAGGAAAAAGGAGAAAAAAGAATATCTGTTACACTTGTTTTTAACCCACCCACAAACAAAAATAGAATTGAATATTTGGGTGCAGCATTCGAGACTCACCTATTCAAGAATGCATCAATTGAAGATATAGTATCTGCATATACTCCCCTTGATATTGAAGAAGCCGAAGAGGAAATTGTACCAACTGCCATAAAAAAGAATGAAATCAAATTAAGTCCTGGCACCAATCTGCGGAAAAAAGGTGTTCATCAAAAAGGAACTGTAGTCTATAAAGGAAAACCAAAATTTGATTTTGAACAAACTCTTATTTTAGTTGTCACATGCCAAAATCGCTGGATTAGTGATGAAGATTATGAGCAAGAATATGCTGTAATTGTCTCAGTAGAGCATGAAAGTGCAATTGACTTATACAATCAAATAAGGCTCAAAAACAGAGAAAGACTATCAATTTCAGTTGGACACTAACTGTTGTATATATTACATCTAGCCTAAACGGAGTGGTTTTTCGCAACAAACTTATCTAGGCTTCAGTAAATACAACCTGCATTTCTAATATATGAATTAGAAATAAAATTACACAGATTTCTGCAAAAAAGAGATAATGAGATGAATCACTTCATCTCAGCTTCAACATACTTAGCAATGGCGTCGGTCATTTCGCTTATCTTTGCGTTGCCGCCAAGGTCGTATGTTACATACTTGCCTTCTGAGATGACCTTCTCGGTTGCTGCGAAGATTGCCTTTGACTGCTCGCTCTCGCCAAGGTAATCGAGCATCCATGCGCCTGCAAGAATGGTTGCCACAGGGTTGACCTTGTCCTGTTGAGATGCACTGATAACAATGATCCGGAAGAGATCGGCAAATATCAGAAAATTTTATGGACACAGAACTCCGGCAGTTATACGGTCAGTTATACGGAAACGTTCTTTGACGGAATCCACATCACGAAAACTGACGATTTCATGATAGAAGACGCGTCTGTCTTCCCAACCCAAGCAGAAGCGGAAGCTTTAGCTCCCTAATCACATTGCTTATTTAGATACAAAAAAGCCCCGGCCGAAACCGGGGCTTTCCTTTTGTTTCCACAATAAAATTAAATAGAATCGATAATCCCATTCAAAGTCGCACTAGGTCTCATGGCCTGGGATTTCAACTCCTCATCTGGAGCGTAGTATCCTTTAATATCCATAGCTTTGCCCTGAGCTTCTAACAACTCATTGGCAATCTTCTGTTCATTTTCCATCAGAGCTTTAGCTACAGGTTCAAAAATCGCTTTTAATTCGCTATCTTTCTCCTGATCAGCCAGAGCCTGAGCCCAATACATTGCCAGATAAAAATGAGATCCTCTGGTATCAATCTCATTCACTTTTCGGGAAGGTGATTTTCTGTTTTCCAGAACCAGCTCTGTCGCTTTATCCAATGTTTCTGCTAAAACCAGAGCTTTAGGATTATCAAAACTGTTGCCCAGATGCTCCAGAGAAGCAGCTAAGGCCAGGAATTCTCCTAGAGAGTCCCAACGCAGGTGACCTTCCGATTCAAATTGCTGTACGTGTTTGGGTGCCGAACCGCCGGCACCTGTCTCGAAAAGTCCACCGCCATTCATTAGGGGAACGATTGATAGCATTTTCGCACTGGTTCCCAATTCCAAAATGGGAAAGAGGTCTGTCAGATAATCTCTCAAAACATTTCCAGTTACAGAGATAGTATCTTTGCCCTCTCTAATTCTCTCCAATGAAAACTTGGTCGCTTCAACGGGAGCTTTGATCAATAGTTCCAGGCCATCAGTATCATAATCTTTCAAATGTTTGTTCACTTTTTTAATGAGCTGTGAATCGTGAGCTCTTTTCTCATCGAGCCAGAAGACTGCAGGATTGCCTGTCGCTTTGGCTCGTTTAACGGCCAGCTTGATCCAGTCCTGAACGGGTGCGTCTTTCACCTGACACATGCGGAAGATATCTCCTTCCTCTACCGGCTGTTCAATGAGTACATTATTGTTGTCATCGATAACTTGAACTTTTCCTGTACCAGTCATCTCAAAGGTCTTGTCATGTGAGCCATATTCTTCAGCTTGTTGCGCCATAAGCCCCACATTGGAAACGCTTCCCATTTTTGATGGATCAAAGGCACCGTGTTTTTGACAGAACTCAATAGTTTCCTGATACACTCCCGAATAAGAGCGGTCTGGAATTATGGCTTTCATATCTTTCAGTTTCCCGTCTGGTCCCCACATGCAGCCTGATGAGCGGATTGCTGCAGGCATGGAAGCGTCGACGATAACATCGCTGGGAACATGGAGATTGGTAATTCCCTTATCGGAGTTAACCATAGCCAATGCCGGTCTCTTGGCATACACAGCTTCTATATCTGCTTTGATCTCAGCCTGTTTGTCTCCAGGCAGATTCTGGATTTTTGTATAGAGATCTCCCAGTCCTTGGTTGGGGTCTACACCCAATTCCGAAAGCAGATCACCATATTTATCAAATATCTCTTTAAAGAAGACCTTAACCACATGACCGAAGATAATAGGGTCGGAAACTTTCATCATTGTCGCTTTCAAATGAACGGAGAATAAGACATCTTTAGCTTTGGCATCTTCTATCTGTTCAGCCAGAAATGCCTGAAGCGCTTTTTTGTTCATAACAGCTGCATCAATGATTTCTCCGGTCTGAAGAGGGGCTTTGTCTTTTAATAGTGTTTTATTACCAGCGTCATCTGTAAAGAAAATTCTGAAATTGGTAGCCTCTTCAATTTCAACAGATTCCTCACTGCCGTGAAAATCTCCGCAGGTCATGCTGGCTACATGGGATTTGGAGTCGGACTTCCATTCTCCCATGGAATGGGGATGTTTTTTCGCATAATTTTTTACAGCTTTAGGAGCTCTGCGGTCAGAATTCCCTTCTCTCAATACAGGGTTAACAGCACTGCCCTTGGCAATATCGAATTTCGCTTTGATCGCCTTTTCTTTATCATTAGAAGGATCTTCGGGATAATCGGGCAGATCATATCCCTGAGCCTGGAGTTCTGCGACTGTCGCTTTAATCTGGGGAACTGAAGCGCTGATATTGGGTAGTTTGATAATGTTGGCTTCCGGAGTTAAGACCATCTCTCCCAATTCGGAAAGGGCATCGGAAATCTTCTGATCCTCTGTCAGTCTTTCGGGAAACTGGGCAATGATTCTTCCCGCCAGGGAGATATCCCTCGTTTCCATAGTGATTCCGGCGTTTTTCACATAAGCCTGTACAATAGGCAGGAGCGAACTGGTTGCCAAAGCCGGAGCTTCATCGGTTTTCGTATAAATGATTGTCGATTTCTGTGCCATGTTAATCCTTTTCTCTGTAAATTAAGCATCACATGTGATGAACTCTACATCACTGTTTGCGGCATTTGCTACTTTGAGCATTGCATCTACAAGGTCAGGGCCGACTCCATCGCCTTTAATAACCGCTGCTGATTTAGTCATATCCTCACTTTCCAATAATTTATACAACCATAAAGAGCAAATTGCTTTATTGACGACTCCATCATATATATGTAATACCCAGCAGCATGATATCCACTGCAAAAATAATTCGTAATGGGATTCTAGATGTTCAGAGTATCACTGAGCTTTGCTAATTGAGCAAGTCTTTTTAGCGTAACAAAAAGAACTAGGACAAAACCAATTATAACGATTACAAGTGCACTAGCTCGCTGGGAAGATACATCTCCATAGATAAGTTCAGCAAGGGCCAAGGAAATGATACCGATCTGACCGACCAGCGACAGAAGACTAAGCCTTACTTCCCTGTGCTTTAAGAATACATCTGCTTTCACGGAAGACTATTCAAATTATAAGCATTTATAAGTAATTGTCTGAGTTTTGATTTTTATCCATACTGTTTTAGATAAAAAAAGACCATAGATGAAAATATGACACCGAATTTCCCTATCACAGACGAACACATGCATATAGATCCCAGAGCCAGGGGGCTAAAAGCAGTTAAGGAATTCCAGAACGCAGGAGGAACACACATATTCCTGGTCATGAAGCCAAGCTGGACACTTGGCATCAGGGTCACAAAGCCTGAAGACCATATTGCCGTCTTCGAGGAAACTGTCGACATCTCAAAGCAGATCAACGAGACAGGTGTCACATCGTTCCCTGTGCTCGGAGTCCACCCTGCAGAAATCACAAAGCTCATCGAATACATGGACCTTGGAAAGGCAGTAGAAACAATGAAAGGTGGTTTGGAAATTGCGGCTGGCTATGTGGAGAAAGGACTGGCTGTAGGGCTTAAGAGCGGAAGGCCGCACTACCCTGTAAGTCCTGAGGTATGGGATGCCTCCAACGACGTCATGGAACATGCCTTCACT
>JAWSUM010000079.1:0-13910 GCA_033549165.1 Methanolobus sp. | reverse complement strand
CCGGTCGGAACCACTGAGGAACATGGCCGGCACCTGCCGGTTGAAACAGATTCCATTGATGTCATCATAAGTAACTGTGTCATAAATCTCGCGCCTGACAAGTCTCGGGTCTTCAAAGAGGCGTACCGAGTGCTCAAAAACAGCGGCAGGATGTACATCTCCGATATTGTGCTCCTGAAGGAGCTGACAGAGGGGGAAAGGAACAACGAGGAACTTATATGTGCATGCGTCGGCGGTGCGTTGCTGAGAGATGATTATCTTCGTATAATAGAAGATGTGGGTTTTCATTTCAGGATAATCGATGAGGATAAGGATATCAGTAAAAGGCAGTATTCGGGGTATCCGCTGGAAAGCCTTAAGCTTGAATTGAGAAAAAGCTAGATTTTAAGATTCAGCAGGAGGGATGTTCGTGTCAAACAATTGTTGCAGCCCGAAAATAAAGAAAAGTGGACTGATTGACATTCCTTTAGTAAGCGTTCATTCCAGTGAGAGTGAGCAGGATAATTCAACCGAGGCTATCCTGTGTCCTGTCTGCCGGCAGGCAGGTATTCGTGTTAGAAACGTCACAGTAAGGCACCTTGTTAAAAAGGAGCTGATAGAAAGAGCGGGTCAGAGTGACTATAGAATCTGCATGAATGAAAAATGCGATGTTGCATATTACAATGAGAACCTAAGTATCATTTTTGAAAAGAAGGATCTCAAAGTCCCCTTATGGTTTAAGTTGGATGCGGATCCAAGGTATGCCTGCTACTGCAGCAGGATCACCGAAGAGGATGTCATCAAGGCAGTAAGGGAGCAAGAACTTACGGATATGGCTGCTATCAGAAAATTCTACGATCCTGAAGGAAAGTGCCAGTGCAATGTCAAAAACCCCACGGGTAGATGCTGCACGGACGCTTTCAATGAGTTCATAAGGAAAGCATTGACTGGCAGGTCAATTCAAAAATAAGAATAAAAAAGAAATTGCAGGCTTAATCAATATCCGTCTTGGATATCTGCTTCAATCTTTCGACACCGTTGATCTCTTCAATGACATCCACAATGGCAGAAGGTACCAGGTTCTTCCATTCCTTGTCAGCGATCATCCTTCTGCGTATCTCCCTCCCGGAATAGCCGTTGTTCCGGTGATACATTGGAGGTTGCCGGACCTCGATGCCTGCCTCCCTGAACAGCTGGATGACAAGAGGGTTGTTCGAATATACAAAATCAAAAGGTGGTGTCATAGAAGTAATATGTGAGACCCACACTGCATTTCTCTGAAGGTCTTCAATAGGTATTGCATAATGAGCGATGTCGGCATCCTCCAGAGCATGCCTGATCATCATTACGCGTTCACCAGCAGTAAAAGGATTCTTTGGCTCATGGCTTTTTTGTGCACTACCAATGCCAATTACCAGCTCATCCACCTCCCGGGCAATACTGTTAATGATCGAGTAATGCCCGAGATGGAATGGTTGAAAGCGTCCTATATAGAACGCTCTTCTCATGTGCATAGGGAAACCATCATCGAATGCCACATTCATCGAATGTGAATTTCTCACACACTTCCAGGTAGTGTCCTGAGTTGTTATCGTGTTTCATCTGGGCAAGTTTCTTGATCAGGTCCATTCCTGGTTTCGGATCTTCCATGATCTCAACCTTGTCCTTGACAAGTTCGAATATCTTCTTACCTACATCTGTGCGTATGAGCACACAGTTCCAGCCATCCGGCGTACCGACCGATCCCAGTGAGATGTCAGCGGACACTGAGGTATAGTCGCAACAGTGGTGGCATGGGTTCCTTGCGTAGTGAGCGACTTCAGGGATCTTCACGCTGTGGGCTTCGCCGTCCTTTGTGTAGTTCCAGAATTTACCCTTGCCGAAGTCCATCTTGACGACATCATCAAGACTAAGTCCCATTATCTCAGGAACTATCTTCTCGGTCATAACGTCATGATAGAAACTCTCCATGCACAGCAGGCCAAGGATCACAACGATCTTGTCACTTGCATTCTCAACAATGAGACGTGCACCATGTGCCTGGCAGGGGACACCAATGACACCGATCTTATCGTATTTCTCAAAAGGTTCCTTAAGGGCTGAAAGAACTGAATCGTAGGTGTACTTGGTACCTGTTGTCCTGTCAACATCTTCCGGCTTGGTCATAACTATAAGTTCAGTACCCCATTTATCATCCTTGGTGATACCGACAATACAATCTACTGTACCGGTCTCGAGCAAAGCCTTTGCCAGTATAGAGGTGACACCGCCGTCCTGACCTTTTATATTGCTCTTTGCTCCAAAGAACTCTTTTACATTTGCAAATTCGTCTTCCACATATCCGTCAATTACAGGGCAAATCCTTCCGCATGTGAGACATCCTTCACATACGTCGGGTGCTGCTCCTTTGACGTACAATTCTAAATTATCAGGGTCACGGACTTCTGCACGCTTGTTCATGACAATAGCGCCAGCAGGGCATGTTGATACACATGCCCCGCAAGCAGTACAGACGTCGTGTTCAATGACCTCTAATATTTTTGGATGGGCCATTAATTGCCTCCGACGTTCATTTTTAGTTTTATCCGATTATTTCTTTACCGATGAGCTTGATGGCCTTCTCTTTGTTAGGTCCGATCGGGGAACCTGCTACGATCTGTGTTACACCGATGTCAAGCAGTTCGTTGATCCTTGCCTTACAGTCTTCTGGTGTTCCGCTGATAGAGAATGCGTCCATCATATCATTTGTGACCATGCCGCCCATGAGTGCACCGAAGTCACCCTTTGCGATTGCTCCACCGATGTCAGCCTTTGCTGCTACATCGATTCCGTGGCGCTCGAGTACCATGTCAGGTGAACCTGCAACGATAAATGCAACTACGACCTGTGCTGCACTCTTTGCCTTTGCAGCATCCTTGTCAATTGAGAAGCATGCGTATGCTGCTACATCAACTTCCTTGGGGTCACGACCTGCCTTCTTTGCACCTGCAGCGATCTGCTGTACAGCTACTTCGAAGTCCTTAGGGTGTGATGCATTGATAAGTACACCATCTGAGATCTCTCCTGCGAGCTCAAGCATCTTTGGACCCTGTGCTCCCATGTAGATAGGTACGTTTCCAGCCTTGAATGCCATCTTTGCACCATTGAACTTGACCATGTCGCCATCCTGGGTCACTTTGTCACCAGCGATGAAACCACGGATAGCCTGAATGCTTTCCTTTGTTGTGGTAAGTGGCTTGTCCCATGAGATGCCCATTGCATCGAAGGTTGCCTTGTCCCCAGGGCCGAGACCGAGAATTGCACGGCCGCCTGATATCTCATTAAGTGCAGCAATGCTTGATGCTGTGATAGCTGCATTCCTTGTGTATGGGTTTGTGACACCTGTTCCGAGCTTAATGCTGTTTGTGTTCATTGCAAGCACGGTTAAGGTTGAGTATACATCACGGTTGTTGTAGTGGTCTGTGATCCATACGTTGTCAAAGCCCTGCTGTTCAGCAAGTTTTGCATAGTGAGCTATTTTCAAAACCGGGTCGCTAGGTACAAATTCTATTCCAAATGTCATTTGAATCCTCCTCTAAAGTGTGTTCCTATTCAGGTATCTATACATATTTAAAACTTTGTTGGTTTGATTCGGCAGGAAAAGAGGGTATATTTGTGAAAAAGATAATGCTTACTATGAAGTATTTAATTTTTTCGAACTATCCTGTATACTTGCTTGAGAATGCAGAGTGACGATGGGTCGGCACTCTTTATCGTCCTGTAAATGCTATTATAAATGCTATTGTTGTTTACTGTATTTGACAGGGACCCATACTTCTTCTTCAGCTTCCGGATCATTTGGGTTATAATCTTCAGACAGGATCTCAAAATGTTCCCTGTTATCCAGTTCGTATTCGGAGTCTGGCAGCCAGTTTACGAAAATATGTTGCATGGTCTTTGGGAAGGCGCTGGCAGGTCCTTTGTGGATGAATACTGCATATTTGCCACCCTGCAATGTATATGTCTCCATGCCTTCAGGAAGCATATCATAAGATGTGACCTCCACAGCCGCCCATTTCTCGAAAAAGGTTTTTGTTGATAACAGTCCTTTCTGTCCTTCCGGAAAAACATTCATGGATATGTACATGGAATCTGCTCTATTCCGGATTTCCGTTCTTTTTGGCATGAACCTTCTCCAGAGTTCTACTGCTGTGTTCTGTGCAAGTGACATTCTTCTATGCATTCCAATGAGTTTTTTAGGTGCAAGTGTTTCTATCCTTGGTTCCATTTTGGTCACCTTTGAAAGGTACTGTTGAAGTATATCTAATAGTGAATTTGCCTGGCTTTCTACGGATCGTTATTTGACGCGCATCACATATCATATTCACTTATAATTTCAATCCGGAAACATGGGCTGAATTCTTAAGATACGCACTTATGTCTGAAATATGGGTTTGTGTGAGACAGGCTTTTCAAATACTGATATTCTGCACCACAGTATTGTAAAATATCGTATGTTCACCGTTACAGATATATTATTGAAATGTCAGATGACTTACTAGCAAAGGTAAATGTGGAGGTGGATTCCCAGGGATTCGTGAAGCAGGGATATTATCAGTAGCAGTGGATTTCGTAAATCGGTCTGTTCTAGGAAAAGAAGTTCGTTTTAGATAAACGGAATTATCAACGAAGTGATTACAATGAAATGTTATGAGTGCGCGGAAAATGGAAAAGATAGCGATACCGTGGCCATATGTATCGTTTGCGGAAGAGGGGTATGCAAGGATCATCTGGTCAGGGAAGATACTCCAATATGGGAAGGGGAGTATAGCATAAAACTGAAATGTGGCATGGGTGTCGAATGTAAATACGAAGATGTGCAGCACTGGAAAAAAGTGCTCTGCATGCCCTGCCACAAAGCACTGACGGAGAACTACTAGGTGATATCATGATGAAATGCTACGATTGCATGGAAGGGGAAAAGGACACTGAAGCAGTTTGTGTATGTATTGTCTGTGGCAAAGGCCTTTGCATGGACCATTCAAAAGAATTTGAATTGCCTGTGTCAGTAGGAAAGCCTCCACACGTTCAAAGGCTTCCTCAGGGACTTCCAAGGCTCATGTGCCAGTATTGCCTGGACCAGACCATGGTAGACGGATTTGACTGATTATTATACTATTATAAGGAGATGGAAATATGTGCGGAGAAAATAGAGGAAAAGGATGCGGACACGAAGAGATCATTGGCGACATGTCGGATAAACTGGGATTCACACCTCAGATACTGGAAACACTTGGAGAGCTTGAACCTGAGTTCCTGCACAAATATAACATGTGCAACAACAAGATCCTCACAGACGGGGTGCTTCCTGCCAAAACAAAGATCCTGATGGCACTTGCGGTGGTTGCATCAAAGCAGTGCGAACGTTGCGTCATTGCACAGATGAAAAGTGCTCTGAATAACGGGGCTACAAAAGAGGAGATCATGGAGACAATGGATGTGATCTTCATAACATCCGGTGCTCCGGCAGTAGCAGCGTGCAGAGATGCGCTGAAAATGCTGAAATGAACTGATCGGGATGAGGGGATTTAAGGGGATTCCAATAATCCCTTTTCATCACAGTTTTTGTAAATCCTGATTTACAGGATGCCTGCTTAGAATATCTATTATAATTCCAATTGTAAAGTACCAGGAAAAAGAGGGGGGTCAGCACATCAAACACGTACACATTTTTATGGCTGTCGCAACGATCATGATGTTACTTGGTTTTGCCAGTGCAGCAGAACCAACGGCATCGGGTGATTTCTCTTCCTCTGATTTTGCCGACTCGGACAGATGCAGGCAATGTCATGCGATCACTACCTTGCAGTGGGAAGGAACAATGCATTCCAATGCTTTGGTCGACCCTTTCTATCTTGAGGAATTCGATACTGCGAGTGAGGATACCGACGGACTTGTTGACTCTTTCTGCTCCCGCTGCCATACACCTATAGGTGTGGTTGCAGGAGAGATCCCTCCCACAGACGGCTCCCGGTTGAGTGAGATTGCAAAGGAGGGTGTGAATTGTGATTTCTGCCACACGGTCTCAGCTAGTAACGGTACAGGTAACGCACTTTTCATAGTCATCCCCGGAGACATAAAATGGGGTCCATTCAATGATTCAGAATCCGCATTTCACGAATCTGAGTATCTCGAACTAGAAACGCAATCGGAATTCTGTGGAATGTGCCATGAAGTCACACATCCGGTTAATGGATTGCTGATAGATGATACATATCCTGTCTGGAACAACAGCACCTATGCTCAGGAAGACGTGACCTGTCAGGACTGTCACATGACACCGGGCATCACCGAATTCGAGGCCAACCCCGGCAGGGCTGGCTCAGGTGCTCCTAAAAGGGATCACATATCCCTTCATAGTATGGTGGGTGGAAATGCGTTCGTGACCGAGATGCTTGGAGCGACGAAGCAGAAGGACATGGCAATCGAGAGACTGGAAAAAGCTGCAACACTTGATATGACTTCCCCGGAAACGGCAAATCATGGGGAGAACGTGACGGTTGATATCTCTATAACTAATTCCGGCGCAGGCCACAATATACCTACAGGTGTTTCCGAGATCCGGCAGATATGGCTTGAAGTAAAGGCCACCGACGCTGAAGGCCGCGAGATATATTCAGCTGGAACAACAGATGCTACCGGCAATATTGTTTCCGCGAAGACTATCTATAATAACGTGCTTGGCGACAGTCAGGGTAATTCCACATTGAGTTTCTGGCTTGCCGACCAGGTCCTTTCAGATAACAGGATAGGACCCAAGGAGACTGTTACTGAGGAACATACGTTCCCAATACCTGAGGATGTAGTGTATCCTGTTACAGTGGATGCAACCCTGAAATATCGTTCGGCACCCCAGAACCTGATCGATCACCTGTTCGGGGAAGATGTTCATGAGGTACCTGTAATCGATATGGTGGAAAGATCAAGGATCGTATATGATCCGGATACCCCACCGGAATCGAGGGCTCAGCCCAAGTCTGAGTCCGAGTCAACTTCGGGATTTAAGGTATTTGCAACAGTTGCGGCATTGTTGATTATATATGTATTTAAAAACAATAAGAAAGGAGGATAAATTATGCCACCAAAAGTAGACTTGAACAAATGCGAAGGAATCGGTGCATGCGCTGAATCCTGTCCGACCGATGTAATAGACATTGAAGAGAATGAGAAAGGGAACCTGAAATCCGTCATTGCACGACCTGATGATTGTGTTGAATGCGGAAACTGTGTGGATGCCTGTCCCACAGAGGCCATAACCCTGGAATAATGCCGGATCGGAGTGCCAGCATGTCAGACGATCAGTTTATCCGTTTGCTGGGAATATCGGGCAGCCCACGAAAAAAGGCTACGGATTACATAGTCAATGAAGCCCTGCAATATGCGCAGGAAAAATTCGGGGCTGAAACTGAATATTTCTCTGCCAGTGGAAAGAACATGAAATTCTGCATCCACTGTGACTACTGTGTGCGCACTAAAAAGGGATGCATACACAAGGATGACCTTGTCGAGCTCTATGACAGGATGATATGGGCAGACGCCTGGATCATCGGCACTCCGGTATATCAGGGCACACTAAGCGCCCAGACAAAGACAATACTGGACAGGTGCCGTGCGGTTGTCGCACGTGATCCTAAGGTATTCCTTAATAAGGTAGGTGCGGCGGCTGCCGTAGGCGGGGATCGTGTAGGGGGTCAGGAACCCGCGATCCAGGATATCCATGCCTTTTATGTTATCAATGAAATGATACCTGTGGGAGGAGGGTCATTCGGCTCCAACTTTGGCGGAACTTTCTGGTCTCAGGACCGGGGTGCAGAAGGGGTGGCTGAGGATTCCGAAGGTATAAGAAGCCTTCACAGGACAATGAAGAAACTGATGGAAACCGCGCAATTGCTAAAAAAGGTACAACAGGGGTGAGTATCTTGAAGTTTGAGGAAGCGGTGATTGAAATATTACCGCGGAGTAAAACCATAAAGAGTTTCAGGTTCAAAAGACCTGATGATTTTGATTTCAAGGCAGGACAGTACATAATAGTTACTATCGGCATCAATGGGAAAAAAACCCACAAGCCTTTCAGCCTCTCAAGCAGTCCCACTGAAAAGGAGCACATCGAATTTACAAAAAAACTTACAGGACATGAATTTTCCAATGTTCTCGATTCCATGGAAATCGGAGATATTGCGGGGATCAGCGGACCCTACGGGAAGATGACCTTTGAAGGAGAATATGACAGGATAGTTCTGCTGAGCGGAGGCATAGGTGTCACGCCCATGAGAAGCATCTGTAAATATTGCACCGACACGGGACTAGATACTGATGTGATACTCATATGTAGTGACAGGACCGAGGAAGACATGATCTTCTGGGAAGAGCTGCAGGAAATGATGCACCAGAACCGTCATCTTCTGGTCTTCCAGACCCTGACAAGGGCTTCAGAGGAATGGAATGGCTGCCGGGAGAGAATAAATGCGGACATTATCAGGGATCAGGCGCCTGATTACATGACAAGGGAGTTCTTTGTCTGCGGCCCGCCTCCAATGGTTGAATCCATGGTAGGGATGCTTCATACGATGGGCGTGCCCGGTGAGAGAATAAAGAAAGAATCACTTGCAGGTTACTGAACGATTATTTTAATGGCTTTTATTGCTGATATTATCTGGTAGGAGGATTTGAATGAAAAGGATAGCATGGGGTATAACAGGTTCCGGAGACCTGATAAAGGAAACATATGAAGTAATGGCGGATATCAAGAAGAAGACCGATGTCGAGATTATGGTCTTTCTTTCAAAGGACGGCGAAGTGGTCATGAAATGGTATCATATGTGGGATGATATACAGAGGGATTTTCCTAACTTCAAGACCGAGGGCGGGCCAAACTCGCCTTTCATCGCCGGTCCCCTCCAGGTCGGATACTATGATGCGCTGATCATAGCGCCTGCCACTGCGAATACCGTTGCCAAGATAGTTTATGGGATTGCAGATACACTCGTGACAAATGCGGTATCACAGACTGCAAAGGGTAGCACTCCCATCTATATACTGGCAGTTGACCGGGAAAGGGGTACCGTCAAGACCTTCTCTCCCGAAGGAAGGGAAATGGAACTCAAGATGAGGGAAGTTGATGTTGTGAATACTGAAAGACTTGCACAGATGGAGAACATCACTGTCCTGAAGAGCCCTAAGGACATATACGATATTGCGGGAGTGGAACGCAAATAACCGCTGGATCGGAACATATGTTGTCTCTTCAGAAGAAAGTATGACCTTCCAGAAGATAGATCGGTTGGAGTGAACTCAAAGTCTCTTCCAGTTGAGGGATAGCCTTTGACACAGCAAACGCTGCAAGAATACTGTCAAGTGCATCCCCATCAGTATTTCCAATTACGCTATCCTTAATAGAGGACTTTATAAGGATCCCTCGTTCTTCCATCTTTTCAAGGATATGTTCCCTTGCTTCTTTTTCTCTGTTGGACTTCCCTTTATAAGGGATATATAGTCCTTCTTTTTTTAAGGTGGAGGCCGGACATATCTCCATGAGCCATGGCTTGTCCGCTTCAGGTTCATGCATCGGTATAATGCAGGCACGATCTTCCCTCAGCAAGGGCAGGAGGATGTCCCGGATGCCGAAGTATGTCTGTCTGTACAGCCTTAAGTTGTATACGCAAAAAGGTGCTTTGACCTCTGTGTCCGTAAGGCGTTTAAGTTCCTTTTTCTGTGTAAACTCCCTCATTTCGCTTCTGAACTGTTCGGCTGATGCATACTTTTCAGCAAAACCCAGCACAAAGGATTCCCAGTCGTCGGTGAAAAGTAGTTTCCCGGGCAGGCTGAATGGAAAATCCATCCCAAAGACACTGTCCTTATTGCTGCTGATAAGTGATCTCAGGGCCAGAAGGCATGAGTCCCTGTCTTTTTTCTTACCTGGAACTATGTCTTTTACCGGATAACAACTCCGGAGGCGAAGGATATCGCTTTCAATAACAGCTTCGCTGATCCATATCTTATTACAGGCTGTCTTTGAACCGCTGAAGTCAACACCGAATATCCGGTGTCTTGCTTCAGCCGGAGACATGGCAGGTACCTTCAGTTGGGACGTTCTCCACAGATGAACTCAAGCGTCATCTTGTGGGCTTCGTCATCGGTGAACTGCCTTGGGGGATGTTTCATGAAATAAGCGGAAGGCGAATAAAGGATGCCGCCTGTCCCACGGTTTAAGGCAAGTTTACAGCACCTGATGGCGTCAATGACCACACCTGCGGAATTGGGTGAATCTTCCACAGAAAGGCGCAGTTCCAGGTTCATAGGAACATCACCAAAGAGCTTTCCTTCCATTCTCAGGAAGCATACTTTGTTATCATTCTGCCAGGGGACGTAGTCGCTTGGTCCGACGTGGATGTTATCATCATCCATTCTTTGGGCGACCACTGACTGCACTGCTTCTGTCTTTGATTCCTTCTTTGATGCCAGTCTGCTTCTGTTCAGCATGTTGAGGAAATCAGTGTTACCGCCGGTATTGAGCTGGTAAGTTCTCTCGAGTTTCACACCGCGCTTGTTGAAGAGGTCCGCCAGCGTCCTGTGGGTGATGGTTGCACCAAGCTGGGCCTTGATGTCGTCACCGATGATCGGTATGCCTTTCTCTTCAAACCTTTTTGCCCACTCGGGGTTGCTTGCGATGAATACCGGCATATTGTTCACGCAGCCGACACCTGCTTCGAGCGCACAGTCCATGTAGAACCGTGTTGCTTCTTCAGAGCCTACCGGAAGATAGTTCAACAGGATCTCTGCACCTGAGTCGCGCAGCTCCTTTACAACTTTCTCCTTTGTTGCTTCCGCCTCATCAGATAATACGAATGTTCTTTTTTCATCGTAAGTGGTCATGTGCTCAGAAAAACCGTCCAGGATGCAGCCCATTTTTACCTTAACACCACTTTTTGGAATATCCGGGCAAAAGACAGTAGTACAGTTAGGCAGTGCAAAAATGGCTTCGGAAACATCTTTTCCCACTTTTCGTTCATCGATGTCAAAGGCTGAGACCACTTCTATATCAAAGGGCTTGTAACCACCAATATCCCAGTGCATCAATCCGATAGCGTCGTTTTCATCCTTGGATCTATAATATTCGATACCCTGAATTAGGGAACTTGCGCAATTGCCAACTCCTGCAATTGCTATCCTTATCTTGTCCATTCCATTACCTCTGCCAAAATAATAGTTTTTAAAATTCTGGGATTCAAATTAGATATAAACTCTTTAATGTGCGATTTTAGATAAAAAGGTTTCTAAATAAAGGAAGAGGTAGCCCCTTTTCAGAAAATTGGTGATATCAGGGGGCATGATGATGGGAGCCGACCTTCGTAAGTTATATTAAGCCTTAGTCAGATAGGCAAATAAGTGGGTTTTGTTCTTTGGTCTGGCAAAAAACTCAACGTTATCGGCCAACTTGAATATGACATTCACTTGTCAGGGGATATTCATATGAAAGATGTTCTACATGAAATAGCAGATGAACTGGACCAGCTAGAATCGATGGATGAAGCGATTGCCATGGCAATTGAACTGGAGGAAGAAGGAAGGGAGTACTACCTGGAAAAGGCATCTGCCATGGAGCATGCGACTGGTACTGATATTTACATGTTCCTTGCGGATGAGGAAAAGAAACATGCAGAGTATCTCAGGCATTTCAGGGAATCCAGGAAAGTACCTGTTGTTGAATTCAAATATCCTGATTTCAAGGCTTCATTTAAAGAGGAATTCTCTGATAAAATGCTTGAAGAGGTAGGAATACTGCTCGGTGCTCTCAGATTCGAACACAAGAGCGAGTATTTCTATGAAGAGCTTGCAAAAAGGTCTGTGGATAAAGAGCAGAAGAAATTCTTTGAAGACATGGAGAGTGTCGAGAGAAGCCATTACAGGATAATAGAGGAACTTCTCGAATATGCTACCCAGTTCAGAATGCAGACATGAACAGGAGATGTTTTTATGGATGATTACGAGCCATTGGAATTAGCTGAAGGAATATACTGGGTAGGAGTCGTTGACTGGAACCTCAGGGATTTCCACGGCTATGAGACTCCTAAGGGTGGCACCTACAATGCGTATCTCGTAGTTGACGAGAAAATAGCACTTATCGATACGGTGAAAGCACCCTTTGCAGGAGAGATGATCAAGCGCATAAGCCGGATAGTCGACCCTTCTAAGATCGATTATGTGATCTCCAACCACGTTGAAATGGATCACTCAAGTTCCATATCCACCGTCATGGAGATTGCGCCAAAGGCAAAACTGTTTGCATCGTCTAAGGGTAAAACAGGTCTTTGTGAATATTATAAAGAGGAAGGCTTTGAAGACTGGGACCTGCAGGTCGTTGGCACAGGAGATGAACTGAGCCTTGGAAAGAGGACACTGATGTTCATCGAAGCCACCATGCTTCACTGGCCCGACAGCATGCAGACCTACGTTAAGGAAGACAAGATCCTATTCTCCAACGACGCTTTTGGCCAGCACGTAGCCACTTCCAAACGTTTCGATGATGAGGCAGAGGACGTCATGGAAGATGCGGCCATCTATTATGCCAACATACTGCTTCCATTCAGTTCCCAGGTGTTGAAGTACATGGGGAAACTGGGTGAGCTGGGTATAGGCACGGATGTAATGATAGCACCTGCACATGGTGTGATATGGAGGAAAGACCCGGCAAAGGTTATTGCAGGGTATGCCAGGTGGGCAAAAGGGGAGAACTTCCCGAAAGTGCTGGTGCTTTATGATACCATGTGGAACAGTACCGAGATGATGGCAAAGGAGATAGTCGAAGGTGCGCGGGCCGCAGGTGTTGAGGTCAGGTTGCGCCATCTCAGGAAGAATGACTGGAGCATGACCATGAAAGAGGTCATGGAATCCCCGGTCATTGCAATCGGATCGCCGACAATGAACAATAAGATGTTCTATACCGTATCCGGTTTCCTTACCTATATGACCGGACTGCGTCCCAGGGACAAGAAATTCTTCCTTTTCGGTTCCTATGGCTGGGGAGGGGGGGCTGTCAAAGGCATGGAAAAGGAAATGGAATCTTCGAGGTTCGAACTTGCGGAGGAGAGCCTGCAGGTCAAATTCAGGCCATTCCAGGAAGACCTTGCAGAATGCAGGGCTGTGGGTCAAAGGCTCGCAGAACTGGCAAAGAAAGAGGCAAAATATTAAATTCATGTGAACAGTTTAATTTATGAAAGTAAAACAGAAGTGGTAAAAAATGAAATTCGATGGTGAACTTGAATCAGAATTCTATGAACGGTCTAAGAAAAATGCAGAGCAGACGGGGTACAAACTCAACACTGACTGGGATGTGATCACCACAGCTGTCAAGGGTATCTCCAACAACAAAAAGGAATATGGGGAATGGTACTGCTTCTGCCAGAAGAGGACCGAAGACAAGGAAGCGGATAAAAAGATAATCTGTCCATGTGCTGCAAGGGCAAGGGACCTCGAAACCCGTGGCGCTTGCAAGTGCGGACTTTACATCAAATAATAAGAAAAGCACTGGTTCAGCCCATACGGGCATTTTATTTATTCTTTTTTGCGGTCCGCCGTAGATTTCAACTAAAACCATTTCCTGATCAGAATTTAAGAAAAATGATGATCCAGAATGGATAATGAAGAAAAATGTCCCCCCGGAGACAGTCTCAAACTGTCTGACAGGTGTAAAGAGATAACTGTAGATGAGATCATGTCAAAGGACCCTATAAGTTTCCGCGAAGACGACAATGTTGAGAAGATCATCGAACTGGCAATGCAATACCCCTATCATATCTATCCGGTGGTCGACGGGAAAGGGAACCTTGCAGGTACCATCGATCTGGATAATATACTCGAGTTCATCTTTTTTGAAAGGATACCCGGTAACGACC
>JAWSUM010000078.1:0-14023 GCA_033549165.1 Methanolobus sp. | reverse complement strand
ATCCCCCGTTACATCCGGCAGCCTTGAAATATTCGGCATGGATGCCACAACCCATCCACGGGAAATAAAATCCCTAATGGGCGTCGTACCACAGGAAAACAATCTTGACATGGATTTTACCGTCTATGAGAATCTCATGGTATATTCCAGATACTTTGACATCCCCAGGGAAGATGCTGAAAAAAGAGTGGACGAACTCCTTGATTTTGTCCAGTTGACGGACAAGAAGGACACCATGACCGAGAACCTGTCCGGAGGAATGAAGCGCAGGCTTATACTGGCAAGAGCACTTGTTAACCAGCCCAGGCTGTTGATACTCGATGAGCCGACCGTTGGCCTTGATCCACAGGCACGCCATCTTATATGGGACAGACTACGCCTGCTCCAGAAACAGGGAGTCACGGTGGTCCTCACTTCCCATTATCTCGATGAGGTGGAGAAGCTCTGTGACAGGCTGGTTGTCATGGATTATGGCAAGATCCTTGTGGAGGGCAGTCCCGCAAGTGTCATAGAAGAGTATGTCGGCTCCGGTATCGTCGAAGCGGAGAACAATCCTGATCTTCTCGAGTGCCTCAATCGGAAGGAAGCCTCTTATGAGGTCATAGGGGACCTGATACATATCTACACCGATGATCCGAAACATATCACAGAATACCTTACTATGGAATGCTCGATATCAAAGATAAGTGCAAGACCGGCAACACTCGAAGATGTGTTCCTCAAGCTCACCGGCAGGAGGCTTAGGGAATGAAGCTTTCTGAATACTTCGAGATTCCCAGGGTCAGCTCCAATTCATACAAGGTCTGGCAGCGTAACAAGGATGTCTTCATGAAGGACATAAAGTTGAATTTCCTTCCCCCTTTCATTGAACCCATATTGTATCTTGTGGCACTGGGTTTTGGTCTTGGGAGATTTGTCGAGAGCATTGACGGCGTGCCTTACGCAGAGTTCATAGCCCCTGCACTGATATCCATTTCCGTGATGTATGCTTCGTTCTTCGAGTGCAGTTATGGCTCTTACGTAAGGATGTACTACCAGAAGACCTTCGATGCGATCATCGCCACACCTGTGACAATCGAAGACGTGATAGCAGGCGAACTTCTCTGGGGCGCCACAAGGAGCATGATAAATGCAACCGTGATGATCCCGGTGATCGCATTGTTCGGCCTCATTGACCTGCGCTATTCATTATTGATCATACCCTTCGCGTTTCTGGGAGGACTGCTCTTTGCGGCGATAGGGATGTGTTTTACAGCAGTTACCCCGAACATCATGTCCATCAACTACCCCATACTGCTGTTCATAACTCCAATGTTCCTTTTCAGCGGCACGTTCTTTCCCCTGAGTGCTCTTCCTGTAATGATCCAGTATTTTGCAATCGCCTTCCTGCCCCTGACACATGTAGTGAACATAATACGTTCCCTGGGTTACGGAGTACTGGAATTATCCCTCTTGTTTGACCTGATATGGATAATAGTTGTTTGTGCCATCCTTCTGGTAATTTCAATCAATATGATGAGAAAGAGGCTGATCGTTTGATCCTCACTGGTCGCTCCCGGACACTTTGCTTCTCGCATTCAGCGATAGTTTCATAAAATACATTGTTAATCTGTGTACTGATGAGAAAGTGGATTACGCTCGTATTTTGTATTTCTGTTCTTGGCATCCTCGGAGGAGGCTGTATCGATGACCTGGTACCAGTGGGCGAACAAACAACTGCACAGGATGCATCTGCCTATGAGTTTGAGGTTTTCCTGAACAACAGTTTCACCGATGGGAAGTTCATACCCACCAGCACCTTCTACCTATCAAACGACGGGGATACAAAGGCAGTTTATATTCTGGACAACGAGTCAACTATCGATATTATACCATTGGAAGACCTCAGTTCCCCCAACCAGGATCCTGTCAGCAATATCGTTGTCCTGGGGAACTATACCGGATCTCAAAATATTTCTGCCCAGTACTTAACAGACCTGTCATCATCTAACGAAACTGCGAATATCAATTATACGATATCCGAAGAAGTGATAAGAGGACAAAAGCACGTGTATATCGTATTCAGTGAGCCTGTAACTGGATTTGTAGCATTTTCATTGGCCACTCCTCTGGGACAGGACTTCCTGTATGTGACCACACCGCCCTCAGTAGTACGGTTTGTCCTTCCTGAAGGTTATACCACCGGCAATCCTTTCATTGGCAAGACAAATCCTGAACCTGATGAGGTCTACTATGATCCAGAGAATAGGGAGAACCTGGTCTGGAACAATGAAGTGTCTTATACAAGCAGTATCCTTCAAAGTGTGCAGAAGTTCTCAAGAGAGAATAGCACACAGCTAGAGCCTATACCCAAGGCAATAAGTGTCAAGTATTATTCAAAATCTGCCCCCCGGGGATTGATAATTGCAGTAGGTATCCTTGGCCTGGCAGCATTATTTGTCTTTTCAAGATATTATCGCGAAAAAAAGAGGCTTGGAAAGATAAGAGAAGACATCGAGAGCCAGTTCGAGGTTAAAATAAGAAGAGGTAAGGACTGAGCAAATTCCCTCCTGGATGGGGCAGATAATCTTATTTCATATTTCGAAGACCATTCCATCATAGGCAAGAGGATATTCCTTTATTGCCTCTTCATGTGGCTTGAAGAAATGGCTCAGGTGCGTGAACACTACCTCT
This sequence comes from Methanolobus sp., assembly GCA_033549165.1. Classification (GTDB taxonomy): domain Archaea; phylum Halobacteriota; class Methanosarcinia; order Methanosarcinales; family Methanosarcinaceae; genus Methanolobus. Next base: position 11,350 of record JAWSUM010000078.1, on the reverse strand, counting down.
TTTGCCCCAATTGTCCTTGCAAGGTCCAGGGCCTCCACGGTGTTCATGTGCTTTTTGACCTCTACAGTGGGAGGTACGATCGCATCAGCTACCAGAAGATCAGGATCCATTATCATCTCCATACTTCTTTGCGGGATTTCCCTCTGGGTATCCCCGGTGATGACCACCTTCTTATTCCCTTCCCTGATAATAACACCAACGGGATTCTTTGCAGGAGGGTGCACTACCTTGAACATAGTGAATTCCAGGCCGATGAGTTCAAATGTCTCATACATAGCTACGTAATGCTTTCTTGGACGGAGGAACTGCAGATAATCCATTACGTAGTCCAGCGTCTCCTTCAGCCCGTAGACGTCCACGTTGTACTGGACCCTGTGAAATTCGGCAAAACCTGCAAAATGATCATAATGCCCGTGAGTCCATATCACGCCATCCACATGACCTATATTGTTCTTTAACATCTGCCATCGAAGGTCCGGACCCGTATCTATGAGAACAGAACCACTATCAGACTCTATCAGGACTGCGCATCTGGTCCTGCGGCTCTTGCCACCTTCATGGGCAGCCAGACAGGTCCGGCAACTGCATCCGATAACAGGTGTCCCGGTTGCGTCACCTGTACCCAGAAGAGTGATCTTCATGATGCTCCGGTCACATCGTCGCATCGTACTCATTAGTCTTGAGCACAGCCCTCTCATCAAAGGATGCAACAGCACTGAGCATATCCCTCTGTGTCAGTTCGGTACGTTCATTCACAAGCGCACTGAGGACACATTCCCTGATGACCATACGAAGGTCGGAACCACTATAACCATGAGTAAGGGATGCGATCTCCGCCGTATCGAAATCCCCTGTGATCTCCTTTGTAACAATATCAAGTATCTTCTTGCGCATATCCGTATCAGGAAGAGGGAACTTCATGATGTCGTCAAAACGCCGCCATGCTGCGGAATCGAGCATCTTCGGGTGATTGGTCGCTGCCAGCAACAGGACGCCGTCGTTTGTGAGGCTGATATCATCTATGGCCTTGAGAAGAGTGTTGACCGCCCTCTTAAGTGCGGCATGCTCATCCGAGGAACGGGTCTTTGCAACAAAATCGAACTCATCGATGAAAAGTATACAGGGGTTCAGCCTTTTTGCAAGGGCGAACACACGATCGATGTTCTTTGCGGTCTCGCCGAGGTACTGGTCGGTGATCATAGACAGTTTCACTTCGACAAAGGGAATTGCAAGATGTTCTGAAAGAGCCTTGGCCAGCGATGTCTTCCCGGTACCCGGAGGACCTACCATCAGTATCTTTCCCACATCGTAGAGGCCGATGCGTTTCAGATAATCCCTGTACTGTATGGCCTTTACTATTTTCTTGACATCTCCTTCCTGTTCGGTGGTAAGGATGAATTCCCTGAGTGTCTGCCTGATATCTTCCGGGGCACTTATCTGGACAAGTTTTAACATGTCCTCTCCACCTTCTTCTTTAGAGATCTCATCTATGAGGGATTCGATCCATTCCCTGTCAACCTCTTTGGGCCTTACCTTAGACTTTGCGCTGGTGTAGTCAGCACCAACTGCCTGCTTTTTTTCATAGTAGAAAGCAAGTACCGGGTTATGGGATATCTTATCCATAGAGCCGTCCCTTTTCTGGAACCAGTCAGCTCCTACTTCAAGGGCTGTGATCTTGACAGAGAAATCCATATCATCTATTGCAACAAAAGGAAGCGATTTCAGCTTGCCATTCACACTGTCGATCTCAAAGAACTTTTCTATATCTGCAGTATTTATCCTGATAGGTTTTGGAACCGTGCGCTGATCCCTGCTCCAGTAGAATTTACGTATTTGTTTCGGAAGGTCGTTTACATCCAGTTCCGGATACTTGTTATATACCTGTGCAGTAAGCAATAGTTCAATAATATCAAGAGTTATATCGGGCATGTTCTTACCTGGTGAGATGGGCTTGGATTGAAATCCTGTTAGAGGTGAAATCGTTCAGACATTACATGTAATGCTTCATTTCAAATATATCTTTTGTATAGAAGTAATTAAATAATCAATAATTTGGCAAATAGAAATACCACAGACAAATGATCAAAATCTGACAAACTAAAGTAGTCAAGTTTCAGTTAACCTTAAATAAGGCATATTGTACCTGTGGACGGTTCATAGACCTCACCGGCACGGATCAGTTTTTCAAGGATATGTTCAAACTTTTGCCCGTCAACACCATGCTCCTCTGCAAGGTCTTTCAAGGAAATGATATCCATTCTTCCGCCATTTGACCGCAACAGATCAAGGATTATACGATTTTTATTGATCTTCCGTTCCGGAAGTTTCCTCTTATCCGCAAAATCCATTATCTTAACATCAAGTTCCCCGATTTCAAGCGTTAAAGCTGTTTTGTCTGATCCGGACATCTCTGAAAAGACCGTCTCAAGTTCATGCTCCTGACCATGCAGCCTTGCCTGGAGAAGTGTTCTTGCAGACACGACTTCCTCAAGATCGTCAGATGTGAGGAACAAACGTAATTTTCGGACCTCGAGATTCGAACCACATTTCTGGCACCTGGTCTTCTTCGCACCTGCAAGTTCGATTATCTGGGCATGTTCCCTGCATTTTGGGCAGACTATAACTCCGAAGGCAGCCATGCTGAATGCTTGGTGTATCATATATAAATAATAGTTCCACAGATATTTTAAAGTCCAGAATTCTTATTATGATAGAACATGATACGCAGAGCACTTATTGATGATATCCCGCAGATCGTACAGGTCGAAAATTCCTGTTTTCCAGTCCCATGGCCGGATTTCATGTTCAAGGCACATCTTAACAATCCGGGATTCGTGGTCTGTGAAAAAGAAGGAATTCTTCTTGGTTATGCCATAATAGGTGACTCCGAAGGAAAGGCACACCTTCAGAACATTGCTGTACACCCTGATTTCAGAAGACAGGGTATTGGTACGGAACTACTTGAATGGTGCATAGACCTTGTAAAACTCTACGGGTATCATGAGATGGTACTCGAGGTGAGAGAGAAGAATACCGCCTCACAATCATTCTATGCCGACATGGGTTTTGAGATAACGGGCACTGTCGAGGGTTACTATCTGGATGATAATGCCATTATAATGGAAAGGCGGATATAGACCCTTTAACACTATTTCCCGAATCTCCTCTGCCGTTTCTGGAAATCCCGGATTATCCGCAGGATGTCCAGTTTGCGTATATTGTGCCAGTTGACATCCGTGAAATAGAGTTCTGAGTAAACTGCCTGCCATATAAGGAAGTCGGAAAGATGCTTGCCACCGGAGCGTATGAAGATATCCGGCTCATGCTTTACTTTAAGGCGGGATTCGATGGTCTCTTCAAGTATATCTGACGAATTCATTTTTCCGTGTTTGACATCAGAAAGTATGGATAGTACCGCTTTTGTGACCTCTTTCCTTCCGCCGAATCCTACAGATACATAGACCAACATCTTCCCGTCTTCTCTTTTAAGACGGAGTTCCCCTTCATCAGCATAAACTTCAAAACCAATCTCAGGAGGTAATTTGGGAAGAAGCTCCCCAAGCTTTTCCACAAGCCTTTCCACCATCTCATTGCGAAGGTCCTCTTCGGCGTCAAGCACATCAACATAGATGCTGGCTACTCTGATGTCCAACTGGCAGCACCAGATAATATACTCCTTCAATTTCACAAAATCGCTGGACTGTGACAGATCCTTTTCCGAAAGTACCAGAGATACATGTTCAGGAACTTTTTCGGATGACCCGGATACCTGGGTCAGAAGATAATTCTCATATAAAGAGATGATAATGTTCATGATCAGCCCCAGAATATCTTATTCCTGCCGCTTTACTTGGCAGTGGAAACTATCTTAACCACATCACCATCATTGAGTTCATGCTTTTCCCCAAGACGCATTTTGGTTCTGGCATCAACTGCATAGAGGAAACGATCGCCAATATCCGAATGCACCCTATAGGCAAGATCGTGAGCTGTCGAGCCTTTCTTCATGAGAAATGCATCGGGCAGCATCCTGTCATTCTTATCGGTCCACTTGCCCTCATCTTCCACCGGATATACTATGATCAGGTCAAGCAATTCGAAAACCGATCTGTTGATACATCTCTGTATTCCTGTACCATCCATTTTCTGTATGAGCGTTCGTACGCTTTCGAGTCCTTTTTTCTGGGCTGGACTGAGTTCCCCGGAGAGGATAGTAAAGTCATTGTCCCCAGGTTCATATTTGATGGCTTTGCCTTTGGATGCAGACCTAAGTACAAGCTCGGCTGCTGCGCTTGTTGAGACTACCATCTGGTCAAGTGCAAGGAGATTGCTGAGATTTTCCGGTGGTGCTACATCTACCTTGTTGGCAGCGATGATCATGGGTTTGCTCATGATACGGATCACATCGCAGAACTGGATGATATCATCATCGGTCCATTTGGTAAGGTGGTTCCGGTCAAATTTGCATTCATTAAGGGCACGACTGATATGGTGTTCATCGACTCCTGCTCCGGCAAGCTGGTCTGCAAGTATGTGCTCTATAGAAAGTCCTTCTGCCTGTATCTTGCGCGACAGTTTTGTCCAGTTCCTCATGATTATGCTATGGATCCACATGGTGAGTTCGCGGTTGAGAAAATCAATGTCTTCAAGTGGATCGTGGTCGCCAATATCCACCGGGTTGCCCTCGATGTCAGTGCCCCCGGAGGCGTCTATAACATGGATGATGGCCTGTGCCTGACGAAGGTCATCGAGGAAAGTGTTACCGAGCCCACGGCCCTGGTGCGCATCGGGCACAAGTCCTGCCACATCGATTAGCTCTATGGGCACGTACCTGATCCCTTCAACACAGTGCCCACAGCGCTTGCTGCGCGTTACACATGGGCACTCCGCGCGCACATAGGTGACACCTTTGTTTGCATTGATGGTGGTGAAAGGATAATTTGCAATTTCAACGTCCGCCATCGTCGCGGCCTTGAAGAATGTGGATTTTCCCGCATTGGGTTTTCCTGCGAGTCCTATGGTCATTGACATGCTTAACTAATCACAGTCGCAGGATTTAACTTTTATCAGTGCCTTAAGGTTATGTCTCAAGTATCCAATGCTCTTTTTAGCCAACAATCTTTATATTGGAGAAAGACATTAGAACAGAAACCTTGTGTCCCGGTAGGGTAGCGGATATCCTTGAGGCCTGCGGAGCCTTAGACCCGAGTTCGATCCTCGGTCGGGACGTACTTTTTTCTTTTTCTTAAAATGATTTTTTGCATGCATAGCATTTCTTGTGCTTTAAGAAAAATCGCCCAGATGATGGACAAAAGCAGAAAGTCATCACATCGATCAAAGTAGGATAAAAACCTGTTTTAGAAAAAAGAGAGAAATAAGAAAAGAGAGTTAGCTAAACTCACTCATTCTTACGTCTGAACACGAATGCAAGGCCTATTACTGCAACCATCGGCAGAGCGATGGTCGGGAATTCGGGAATCTCCTCAGTGTTTCTTTTCAGACCCGCATCTATTGTCTGGTTACATTCTCCGGATTCCAGCGTGAAACATAATGTATGTCCGTTCACTCCTGCATCGCTGTCCTCTGCGTCATCGCCGGCATCCGAGGGAACGAAGCCATAGCCAGCCGGAAGTACGAATTTCAGGAAATACTCGCTAGGCATAAGACCGCTGAACTGATAGAAGCCATTGATATCAGTGTACCTGGACCCCATAGGCGCACCTGTACAGGAATAAAGCTGGACTTCGACACCTTCAATGCCCGGCTCGCCTTCATCCTGGATACCGTTGTTGTTCAGGTCTTCCCAGATAAAGTTGCCGACACTTGCCTTTTTGTACATTCCTGCATCAATAGTGCAATTATCCTTATAATTCCTTATCTTGACCACTGCAGTTTTACCGGTTGAAATATCAGCATCACTGTCAAGTTTATCATCGGTTCCCTGGTCCTGCGGGGAGAATGTGTATCCTGAAGGCAGGATGAACTTTACCACATAATTTCTGTTGTTGTAGACAGAGAATTTGTAGATACCATTTGAATCGGTATGGGCATGCTGCAAGTACCGTTCACCATAGGATGTAATTTTGTAAAGTTTAACTTCTACACCCTTAATACCTGGTTCACCGGCATCCTGTATTCCGTTTGCATTGAGATCATTCCACACCTTGTCACCGATGTGGCAAGCTGATGCCGGAATTGATAACGCCATCAATATCAATATTGCGGAGGCAAGCAAAAGTGCAGGCCTGCCAAGATAAGATAAACTACTTGATTTAGTTTTTATCATTTTGTACCACCATACTTTGAGAAAATATATCCTCTAATAGAGTAGCGTTAAGTTAGCATTATATATAATTTTTGCTACATTCTAAATAAATATAACTCATAATAAAATTTACAAAGAATAAAATCAATCAAAATTAAAAGAGGATGGGCTGCTTTACACCCGGAACAGTTGAGAACTAAAAAATAAGAAAGAATGCTTCGAAATATATTGTAGAGATGGAAGTATTAGTACATTCTAAGGTCTCAGACCATCATTACCAAAACAGCAAATGCAAGAACACCTAACAGGAATATCCCACCCACCACCAGGAGGATCTTCTTTCGTCTGTTTTCATCTTCAGGTGAAATTGGCAAGGGGTTTGGATTATACTTTTTTTCCATGTATGCTCCGATTGCGACCCCAAGAGCCACTCCGATAGCAGGTCCGATGGCAATCATATCTAGTAACAAACCGATAAGTATGCCAAGGGGGAGGCCAATAGCTATTCCTATTGCCATGAAATGACCCTTTGGGTATCTTTTTTCCTGCATGAAGTTAAACTATCATTTTGATATAAAAACAACTTATATTCAATATAAGTATGTATTTTTTCTTCGACCTTGAAGATCACCTTTTTAAAAAGATGCAAAAAATGTATGAGAAACAGTAATTATAACGATCAATCTTTACCAGCCTTCACTCAACTTCCATCATTATTCTGTATCAACAATCGTTGACTTTGATAACTGCGAATCACATTGAAGTTTAGACAATTATTTAATAAGTAGAGTGTGTATGCTCCACTGAGGACTAAAACAATTCAAAAGAGGAAGATATATGAGGAAGATACTGACCTACATTCTGATCGGGATCCTTGCTGTCAGTTCACTGTTCGTATCCGGTGCAATGGCAGATAGTGAAACCCCTTTAATAAGACCCCTTACTACAGAATCAAAGCTGGTCCCTTCTAACTATGCAGTTGCCAGTATGCCTGTAGAAGCAGAAGAAGTTTCCATAGAAAAAGTTGTCATTTACCGTGACGGAGCATCCAGTAAGATACTTGTAAAACCAAGCTACTCCAGTGTAAGATTACAACCGGGAGAAAGCAAGGAACTCACCGTAACTGTCACAAACAGAGAGAACGGAACTGTTTCAATCGACCCCAAACTGGTAATGCAACCCTATTCCGAGAATTTCCTGGAGGATGACTGGGTGACAATCTTGCCGGAAACCGTGGAGCTCATGCCGGATGCAAAGCAAGAGTTCACTGTTGAGATATCGGTTCCCGAAGACGCAGACCCCGGATATTACAATGCATTCGTTGCTTTCGGAGAATTCAATGAGGAAGAGTACAGGATGTATCCGATGTACGACAGCTCCCTTGAACTGTCCATTGAGGTCTGGATGCCATCAAGTATACGGGTCCAGACAAACTATATCACTGACCGGGTAGAAGCCGGGAACAGCTATGAATACGAGATAGAACTCACAAACGTTGGTGAAGAGGATATCCCCATGGATCCCGAGATCATCCTGAACGACATCTATTATGCTGAAGAGGTCATTTCTTACAGATATGATGCAGGAAGCACTGGAGAGATAATAGATGAAAGTGCAATTACGATCGATGCCCCATCCATGATCAGAGCAGGTGAGACTGTGCTTGTGAAAATGCACCTTGAAGTTCCTGAAGGCGCGATAGGAAGTTTCAGCGGTTCCATAGAACTCGGAATCGATGATCCTGCCCTGCGTGACTGGGAAGACCAGGTGCAACTCTATTTTACCGTGTGGCAACAGCCTGAAGAACCCTTCGTGAAAGATTTCACGACCAGCTCAAACGGGACTATCAGGATAGAAGTATCCACTTCACAATACGACTACTATCCGGTTTCCGGAAACAGTGCTTCAGGCCGTGAGTCTCCCTCTTTTGAGGTAACACTCAGCAATGGTGAAGAACTGGCAAACCTGCAACTTGTCAGCAGCACAAGCCAAGGTTATGTAAACTACGGAGCCGGTCCTGTACGTCCTTTCATGTCCACGACCTATGATTACCAGAGCACCGGAACAACGTATACAGAGATATACGAGGCAGCTGAAGCCCCTGGTGACTGGACACTGAGTATACTTCCAGGGAATACAGAGAACTTTGAATACAGCATCACAGTGAATGCTTAAGATCAGAAAGGGCTACTTTGCCCTTTTATTTTTTAGATGGACTGTGTGCTCCAACACACTAATTGCCCATCTTTCATCCGACATTTCTGGATGTATACATTATTCAATGCATAAACTTTTTATATTAGCCATATATATAATCATATTAATATTATTATTCAGTGCTAAATGGAGTCTTGTATGGATAATAAAGATGAAGCAACATTTAATGAATTTAAAGAAATTTTTAACAGATATCTTGACCCTGAGAACCTTTCTGACCAGGAGTTCCTTCTCAGGAACAATATGATCCAGTTCATTAAGAGCGCCTGTATTGAAAGTCTTCTGGTCTACTAGCCAATATCCGGAAGTGTCTCAGCAAGTTACCTAAGCCGGAGAAACGCCCGCCGGCGCTTTTGCAAGGGCCTCTAGCCATTGCGACCCTTCATTGACCGAATGAATGTGAAAACCTTTTCTAAGCGATCAATCCCATTATTGCGGACAAAACCCTTATTTGCATTGACTTTCATTTTCAAATTGGGACAGTTATTCCAGATAAGGTGTGGATATGAGCGAAACGGAAGATGTTTTTGAGAAACTGCAAAATAATTCCTTAAGGTCCTATGATTTCCCTTTACTACTGAAACGATTGCGTCAGGATGCCAGAAATGGCAGGATAGAACTGACCCCCGAGGACGTTGAGTGGTTCGAGGTTTACGAATTCACGCTGCAACAGCTTGACCTCAGAACAGGGAATGCTTCTTCTGACATCCATCCGGGAGACTGGAGAGGGACTGCCAAGGACTTTAGCAAAATTAAGGCCATAATTGATGAAATGGAAGAAAATGGAGTAGTAACAGACGTAAACTGGAACGTCGGAAGTCTGGCCCTTTTTACAATACCCAATCAGGCATTTTACAGAAGGCATATCTGCTGTCTTATAACTTCACATCTGGGCAAGTTATATGGCAACCTGTGAATAAGAGGCACTTCTGCCTTCTTTTTCAATGTCCTTTATCATAATGGATATCTTTATATAGAACTGCTTGCATTTAGATTGTTCAGCATGAGTATCCTTGATACTCTATCGAGATTAACACTAACTTCTATATCGATACGCAATGGTTTGTTATTATAAGGAGGTTATAATTTGGCAGGACAGCCCACGTACATTTTAGGAAACAGGAACAAAAGGTCCCGAGGAAGAGATGCCCAGAGCGTCAACATCCTTGCCGGAAAAGCAGTGGCAAAGGCAGTAAGGACCACCCTTGGCCCCAAGGGTATGGACAAGATGCTTGTAGATTCGCTCGGTGACATTGTCATTACTAACGATGGTGCAACCATCCTTAGGGAAATGGATATTGAGCACCCGGCCGCAAAGATGGTTGTAGAAGTTGCAAAGACCCAGGATGACGAGGTTGGCGACGGTACAACAACTGCAGCTGTGATCACAGGAGAACTCCTTGCGAAAGCTGAAGAGCTCATAGAAAAAGGCGTTCATCCAACAATAATCGCTTCCGGATACAGACATGCTTCAAAGAAAGCTGCCGAGATCCTCAAGACCATCACGATCGATGTTTCCACGGATGACAGGGAGACCCTGAAAAAGCTTGCCAATACGGCCCTTACCGGAAAAGGAGCCGGCGAGTACAAGGATTTCCTTGCGGACAAGGTAATCGATGCAGTTCTCTCAGTTGCTGAAGAGACAGAAGAAGGTATTAAAGTTGATGTGGACGATATTACCATCGAAAAAAGAGAAGGTGGAAGTATCCTGGACACAGAACTCTTCCCAGGTCTTATTATTGACAAGGAACGTGTCAGGCCAAACATGCCAAAGAAGGTCGAGAATGCAAAGATCATGCTCGCAAGCTTCGGCATTGAGTTCCACAAGATTGAGAAGAGTGCCGAGATCAAGATCACCGCTCCCGACCAGATGCAGATGTTCGTTGACCAGGAAGAGAGAATGGTCAAGGAAATGGTGGACAAGATAATTGCAAGTGGTGCAAATGTAGTGTTCTGCCAGAAAGCAATTGATGACCTTGCCCAGTACTACCTTGAAAAGGCTGGCATCTATGCATGCAGAAGGATAAAAAAGAGCGACCTCCAGAAACTCGCAAAGGCTACCGGAGCAACCCTCTTCCAGGATGTCACAGACATAAAGCCGGAAGATCTCGGTCGTGCCGATGCTGTTGAAGAAAGGGATATCAGTGGTGCGAAGATGACCTTCCTTACAGGATGCAAGGAAGAAAAGACCGCCTCACTTATACTTCACGGCAGCACCACACACATTGTCGACAGTCTTAAACGCGCACTCAACGACGCACTCTGTGTAGTCGGCGTCGCACTCGAGGACAAGAAGATAGTAGCTGGCGGCGGATCCCCCGAGATAGAGCTCGCACTCAGGCTCAGTGAATACGCAGCAACACTCAAAGGCAGAGAACAGCTTGCAGTCAGCAAGTTCGCAGAAGCACTTGAGATCATACCCCAGACACTTGCCGAGAATGCAGGTCTTGACCCCATCGACAAGATCATCGAGCTGCGTGCACAGCATGAGCAGGGCAACAAGAATGCAGGTCTTGACGTGTACACAGGTAAGATCGTTGACATGTACGAGAACAACGTTCTTGAACCACTCAGGATAAAGACCCAGGCACTAAATGCTGCCACCGAGGCAACAGTGATGATCCTGAGGATTGATGACGTGGTTGCGGCAAATTCCAGGAAAGGCGCAATGCCCCCGGGAATGCCACAGCCTGACATGGAGATGTAAATCTCCAATTCTTTTTGTTTGTCATGTGCCGGTACTTCCGGCACTTTTACCTGTTTTGAATTTTGTTCTTACCTGTTAACTTTATTATTGCCCTTCCATTTGTATCGCTGAGATACCCATGATAATCTCTTTTGTTTCCAGTAAGAAGAAGCCTTTTATAT
>JAWSUM010000077.1:0-14209 GCA_033549165.1 Methanolobus sp. | reverse complement strand
CGAGGATTATGAAGCCCTGGATCACAGAAGTTGTTGCTCCGCCTACTGTTTGGCCCAGCATGATCTCAAGTCTTGAGACAGGTGCCACTAACGTCTCTTTCAGGAAGCCGAACTGTTTATCCCATATTATCTGGATGCCTGAGAACACCGAAGTGAACAGCACGCTCATGGAAATGATACCCGGGATGATGAATCCGACATATCCCTGTTCCATGCCAGGGAGTGTGACAACCGAATTCAGCCCGAAACCAAGCACAAGCAAAAAGAAAACAGGCATGCCCAGACTGCCGACGATCCTGCTTTTGGAACGAAGATAGCGTTTTACATTCCTCAGCCAGATAGTGTATACGATATCCATATTATCTTCTCCCCATTCTTTGGATCATACGCATGCGATCCTTAACATTGGCTTCCTCCTCACGCATGGTCCTGCCGGTGTAGTGCAGGAAAACGTCTTCAAGAGTGGGTTTATGGATAGAGATGTTATCGATGGTGATTCCATCGGCAGAAGAAAGATTTACAATCTCTGCAACATGCTGTTCCGCATTCCGGAGATTTATCGTAACGGAACCGTTGTGCAGATCCACGTGGCTGACCCATGGCTGAAGCTTGATCAATGCATACAGACCATCTTTTTCCGGAGAACTGATCGTGATAACATCTCCACCAATGGAGTCTTTGAGGTTTTTTGAAGTATCCAATGCAATTATCTTTCCCCGGTCTATTATTGCCACCCTGTCGCAAAGCCTGTCAGCTTCGTCCATATAGTGCGTGGTGAGGATCAGTGTGATACCTTTTTCCTTGTTGAGCCTCTCAATATATTGCCAGAGGTGGTTCCTTGTCTGGGGATCAAGACCGAGAGTGGGTTCATCCAGGAACAGTACCTTCGGCTCATGAAGCAATCCCCTTGCTATCTCAAGGCGTCTCCTCATTCCACCTGAAAAGGTCTTTACAATATTGTCCTTTTTATCTTCCAGCTCAACGAGCTTCAGAAGCTCCGTTATCTTGCTTTTCCTCAGGTCCTTTGGTACGCGATATAGCCTTCCGTGAAAATCCATGTTCTCATAGGCTGTGAGTTCCTCGTCGAGGCTCTGGTCCTGGAATACGATCCCTATGGACCTTCTCACATCGTCCTCGCTTTTCAGTATGTCAAAACCGTTCACGGAAGCTTTGCCGGAAGTCGGTTTCAGGACCGTTGAAAGCATGGACATGGTTGTCGTTTTTCCCGCACCGTTCGGACCGAGCAGCCCGAATATCTCTCCTTTCCCTATATGGAAGGAGATACCATCTACGGCAACAAAATCATCGAATTTTTTTGTGAGGTTTTCAACCTCTATTGCATACATTTGATTCAAACCCCGATACCTTTGAATAATAGGTCTATCTTTGCCGATATGTCCCCTGAGAAAGAGATGTAGTTATCCGATCTCAGCCACAGGACAAGCGTGTGAAAATAGACAACACCAAGTATCTCGGCTGCTATTTTCAGGTCAGTACCTTTTTTTAGCTCCCCGTTTTTCGCACCCTCTTCAAGAAGATCATACAGGATCTTATTGAAATGGTAGTGCATGCTGTTCTTATCATCCGGTTTCAATCCGGAATGCATAACGTACCTTCTATACTCCAGTATGAACAGTTTTGTAAGCTCTTTGTCCTTCTCGTAACTTTCTGCCAGATGCAACAGAAAACTCCTTATCTTTTCCTTTGTGGGAACATTCTTTGATTTCTCAGCTTCAAGCAGCTCATGTATCAGCTCATGCTTCTGCTCCCTGAAATACAGAAGAAGGGATTCCTTGGTGGGAAAATAGTTGAAGAATGTGCCTTTGGCTATACCCACTTCCTTTGTTATCTCGTCAATAGTTGTGTTTTCAAAGCCTTTTTCTTTGAATAACCTTCCCGACACTTCAAAGATCCTATTCTTCGTTTCCAGTTTCTTTTTCTCACGTAGGGACATGTTTGATTTCTCAACTTTTCTCTGAAAGGTCATTTATAGCAAATATGACCGCAGTCATAAATGACCAGAGTCATATTTAAGCGTTGTGCAAAGCCCGGATATTATGGAGTTCTGGAAAACCAGGAACAAAAAGAAAAAAGGATAATACAGCAAAAAACAGCAGCCTGATCACATGGATTCAGGCGCAGCTATTCCTAGTGTGTCAAGTGCATTTGCAAGCACTATCCTTGCACAGTCCACCAGTGCAAGCCTGACAGCTCTCAGTTCTTCTTCCTCGGCATTAATGACCGGCACGAATCTGTAGAACTGGTTGAAGGACTCTGCAAGCTCCCTTGCATAGATTGCAATCGAATTGGGTTTCAATTCCCTTGCAGATGTCTCGATCACGCTGTCAAAGGATGCCATCTTCTTTATCAGGTCCACTTCCGTATCCTCAACGAGCAGAGATGGATTGATAGGCCGGGATGAATCCCAGAGACCGTCCTCTTCCGCCTTCTTAAGAATGTTACATGCACGGGCATGTGAATACTGAATGAACGGACCGCCTTGCTTTTCGAAGTCAAGGGCTTCCTCCCAGTTGAAGACCGTGGACTTCTCAGGAGAGACTTTTACTATATCGTACCTGACGGCACCAATTCCTACGTTCTTGGCAACCTCTTTCTTGAACTCGTCCGGCATCTCAGGGCGGCGTTTATCCACTTCGACATATGCCTGCTTCTCTATCTGGTCGAGCAACTCATCCGCAGAGATGAACTTGCCCCTGCGGGTGCTCATGGAACCTTCAGGAAGGGAGACGAACTCGAATATCACTATCTCAGGCTCACGTTTGCCTATTGCATTCAGGGTAGCCTTGAGCTGTCCGGATATCAGCTTGTGGTCAGCACCCAGGACATCGATCATCCTGTCTGCTCTCTCGCCCTTCCACTCATGATATGCAAGGTCACGTGTGGTGTAGAGAGATGTACCATCGGAACGCTGGATAACAAGCGTCTTTTCAAAACCATAATCAGAAAGGTCTACAACAAGGGCTCCGTCATCGACTTCCGTCCTGCCGGTGGCCTTGACTTCCTCGACTATCCTGGAAACCGCACCGGAACGGATAAAACCGGACTCATGCGGGAAACTGTCATGCTCTACGTTCATGCGCAGCAGGGTCTCCCTGATACCTTTGACCGCTAAAGCAACGGCTTCATCAAAGCTTTTGATGGTCGCCTCGTCACCTTTCTCCACAAGCTGCATACGGCTGTCAATCTCAGATACCTTTTCAGGATGGGCATTAAGCTCTGCGTTTGCCTTTATGTAAACGTCTGCGATCGCATGGTCGGGCTTTCTTGCGGTGTCGAACTCGAACTGTGAAAGTGCCCACGAGACAATCGCTATCTGGCGTCCCATGTCGTTGACATAGTACTGGGTCTCCACATCGTAGCCTGCACGTAACAGCACACGCCTTAGAGTGTCACCGATTATGGAATTACGGATATGGCCTACATGCAGGGGACCATTGGGATTTGCGGATGTATGCTCAAGCAAAATCCTTCCCTGACAGAAACCACCACCGAATCCGTCTTCCTCTTTCCTAATCCTGAAAACAGTCTCATCGATATAATTCCTGTTAGCATCTATGTTGATATAGGGACCAACCGTTGTGACCTTACCAATAAGGGAATCATCCGGCAGGAATATGGCCTCAGCTATCCTTTCTGCAAGCTCTTTGGGATTCTGTTTTGCCTGTGATGCAAGCCTGAAAGCTACCTTTGAAGCAATATCGGCATGCTGGGATGCTTCAAGTCCCAGATCGTCTGTCTGAAAGCCCAGTGATGCAATGGCATCCCTCAGAGCTGAAGTAATCTGTCTTTTGAATTCAAGGAACAAGATAACACCTCAAGTGTGTTCATACACCTGTATTGAACCGCAGTATCGCAACTATTCCGCCGAAAGCGTTGAACAACTGGGAACCTTCATCGAAGTCCGTTGAAATGAACTCCACTTCAGTGGCCATCTGGTCTGCAAGTTCGGATAGTTCATCCACAATATCAACCCTTTCAACGATCTCAAGGTTGCTGCCGCACTTTGGACACTGTCCTGCTGACTCCGTTTGATCACCCGGTGTGAATTTCCTGGTTACCTTGCTCTCGTAATCCCCAGTGGGGCACTGCAGGGTCAGACGTTCTGACCTGAGACCTTCGGATATCATCAATACTTCCACAGCTCCTATGCTCAGGTTCTGCCGGACCTGGGCCTCACCATAGGCAGCTTTTCCGGAATCGGATACAAGTTCTGTCAGGAAACGCTGCATCAGTTTTTTCTCAACCATCAGGTCAATATCTGCAAGCCTCTCACTGGCAGCATTGACCAGTTCCGAGAGACCGGACTCGTCCGTGTAGGCAATATCGAACATTCCCAATATCTTCTTCTGTATTTCGTGGTGAAGGAACTCTCCCGACTCAAATTCTTCCTTGGTCGGTGAAGGACCTCCGAGGAGTACACCTTCGAAGTCCTTATGGTCGACTGTCAGGAATACTTCGCTTGCAGCGTCACCAATGCGTTTATAGAATTCGTGGATGGCTATAAGTCTCAACTGCTGGAATCTGTGGGCACTCTGACCACCCTTCCTCTGTTTTCCCGGAACCGATGATGTGAGGTGCCTGTATGATTCGATGTGTTTCCCCACGAGCAGGCCGACGGTTGCTTCTCTTCTGTCAAGCACAAGCAGGCCGAATGTCTTGACATCCCTCAGCATTTCATCGAGCGGCTCAAGGAAGAACGAGGAGTCACAGTGGTACCTGTAGGTCACAATGGGCTGCGGGGGCTCGACTATCATGGACTCCATGTTTGTCTTGTTGGCACCTATGTCCACGGCACCTGTAAAGAAGACGATACCGTTCTCAGGGACTTCCACGTATCTCAGTCTTGAGAGCAGTGATTCCAGTGCACCCTGAACGTTATCTCTTGTAACCTTGGATTTGATGTTGGCTGCCTGACCGTGCTCTGTTCTGAGCTGGGAAGTGACATCGGATATCTGTTTGGTGGGGGGGATATAAAGTGATACCAGTTCGGTACCGCGACCCTTCTTGTTTCGCAGTTCCTCTAACTGTTTCTTGAATTCATACTTAGAATGAGCAGATTGTTCTGACATATTGAAAATACTCCGCGATTGAAGTGAACTATGATTGTTTCCTATCTTCGATTCGATTGTTGTGCCATATGTACATCTAACTATAAATATAGATTGTGACACGGACCATTATGTCCGCGTCCTGCATGTCAGACAAGGTGTGAGACCGAGCCGTCCTTTGAAAGCAGGACCACCCTGCTTATCTCCACATCATCGGCAATTCTATACCCAAGATGTTCAGCGATCTTTCCTGAAAAGTCAAGCACCTCTTCGTGGGAAGGCATGGCCTCGCGAGGCAGCCTCTTCCTGGAAAAACCAAGGTGCATATAGGCCTTGACCTCTACATAATCCGGTTCTGCTCTTCTTATGAGCTCCGCATAACCTTCCGGATCGAACATGTTCACGTCTTTGATCAGGGTTATACGTATGACCGTTCTCGTATCCTTGTTCCGTAGTATATCCAGGGATTCGTTTATCCTGTCCCAGAGTTCGGGGGATTTTGGAATGCAGACCTTTTCATAGGTCTGCCTGTCCGGCGCATCCAGGCTCATATAGAGTTGAGAAGGGTTTATCTTTACTATCATTGAGGGTACGGTTCCGTTGCTCACCACAAATGTTGTAAGACCCTGTTCTTTGAACTCCTCAATAAGTTCCGGCAGATTGGGGAAGAGAGTGGGTTCTCCTGACAGGGATATGGCCACATGTCCGGGGTTGTTGCCTTCCAGCCAGAGTTCTCTGGGAGCCGAGCCTCCAAAACCTGATATGAGTTTTCTCTGGGATTCAATGCAAGACCCCACTATTTCCACTGGAGAGTCCCAGTCTGTAGGAATGGGTACGTCGATCTCCGTGGGTCTCCAGCAATGCAGACACTTCTGATTACACATAAGAGTAGGCGTCATCTGGAGGCAACGGTGCGACTGTATACCGTAAAAAACGGATTTATAGCACTCACCTTCATCCTTGATAGCCCTGCCAAGCCAGAGACAGGTCTTCACTGCCGAGTGTTTACCCGCAAGGCTGTAGCCCTGCTTTTTCAGCAGGCTCTTAAAGTCCGTGATATCCTGGACATTTTGATTTCTTCTGGACATTTTGGTGTAGTTAAAATTTCAGTGTATATAAAGTATGAGTATAGACCGAACAATTCCTGACAAAGTTACTTTGTCATAATATGTATCATTCCTCCAATCTGAAGAATGTCCTGAATATCTCGATGGAATCCAGGAAGTCCTGTCTGCCCATCAGCTCCCTGGTCGAATGCATTGCCAGCATCGGCACTCCCACATCCACCACATGAACAGGCAGGTATTTGCTGAGCAACGGACCCAGGGTCGTTCCTCCAGGTTGGTCCGAGTGGTTCACGAATTTCTGATATTTCACGCCTGCCCTGTCACACAATTGCTGAAAAGCTGCAATGGTCTCCACTTCCGATGCATAGGAACGCTTTCCACTGATCTTGATGGCAATTCCTTTGTTCATTACTGGCTTGTTGGTTATATCGCTCTTTTCGCCGTAATTGGGATGGAATCCATGGGCACCATCAGCCGAGATCACAAAGGAGTCCATCAACTGACAAGAAGGTTCCTGTTCCGTTCCCACCGCTGCCATACGGATCCTTTCCATGATGGTGCTCAGCAACATGGAGTCTGCGCCTTGTCGGGTCATGGAACCGATCTCCTCATTGTCCATGAATGCCACCATGTTGGTCCCGTTCTTGTGCTTCGAACCTATAAGAGCTTCCATTGAAGCATACACCATGGACAGATCATCGATCCTCGGACAGGAGATGAATTCTTCTTTTGAACCCAACAGCATGCCTTCTTCACAACAATAGATACTCAAATCCATGTCCAGAATATCCTCACGATCGACTCCGGCTTCCTTCGCAACCAGGCCCAGCAGATAATTATCCCTTACCTCATTTTCGATCAACCGGGTCATAAGGGGCTGCATTTCTTTTTGCACCTTGATCTCCACACCTTTATTGGCCTCGCGGTTCATGTGAATGGCCAGATTGGGGATGATAAGTATCGGTCTTTGGAAATCGAGGTGGATCACTTTCGGCTTCAGCACCTCATCGGACTTCACAGCTATCCTTCCGGCGATGGATAAAGGACGATCGAACCATGTATTCAGAACAGGTCCGCCGTAGCGCTCCACATTCAGTGTCAACATTCCTTCACTGTTCACCTCAGGATGGGGTTTGATCCTGAATCCGGGGCTATCCGTATGTGCAGCGATCATCTTTACTCCTTTTGTCAGATATTGATCACTTCCAATAGTAAAGCCCACCAGCATGGAAGGATAGGGGGTCAGATAGTATTTCCCTGACGTCTTCAACGTCCATGGCTCAGCCATATTCAATTCTATAAAGCCTTCAGCATCCAGACGTTCTCTTATGACATCTACCGTCTGAACCGCTGTTGTCGCTTTTTTCATAAATCCAAAAAAATCACTGATATAATCCATATAAACCACATGATGACAAAATCTTTTCTTTTGTCTTTAGCACCATAGTAGATAATAGTAGATAATAGATTCTCAGGATACTTAATGCTGTGACTTTATACTGAAAAAAAGAAAAAGGATCTCCGGGAAGGAGGTACAATTTTTCAGAAGGATTCGGCCCGGAGAGATAAATGACTGTTATGATGGCTTCAATATTTGTGGCTTTTTGCCATCTCAACCATTGCCTGAAGGTTCTCGGTAGGCGTCTTGCTGACAATACCACAACCAGGTCCAAGCAGACCTACACCTGCATCCAGAATCTTCTGAGACTCCTCTTTTACGACCTCAGGAGTCTGGTTCCAGAGCACATTCACAGGATCCAGGTTACCAACGATCACTGCTTTGTCAACCTTGCTCACAGCGGTTGCAACATCCACGTTCTGGTCAATACTGATAGCATCGACACCGGATGATTCCATGAGTGCAAGACCCTGAGTGGTGTCACCACATATGTGTAGTACTACCGGGACGTTCAGTTCATGCATTGCCTCAACAATCCTGTTATGGAAAGGCACAACGAACTTTTCATAGAATTCTGCACCGATGAGCTGGGCACTGGCTGTCGGGTCAATGATGACCATGGTGTCGGCACCGTTCTCAACCATCTTCTTTGCGTAGGCGACATTAAAGTCGGTCGTGAAATCCATGAGCGCAAGGGCGAAGGCTTCGTCTGTGAAGATCGCCATGAACCAATCATCACCATTAAGGTGCTGGGCAAGGGAGAAGGGACCTATCATGCTGCCCATGATTGGAAGGTCACTGGCATACTTGTCTGCAAGCATCTTAATAGCATCACATACTACACCGATCCTTCCGTGGTCCAGGTTATAGCCTTTGAGCTTGTCGATCTCTTCAACGTTCTTTACAACATGACCCACAACAGAGGGCTGCTGTTCCTTTGTACCTGCCTTGATATCACAGCCGAAGAACTCAGCTTCTGCAGTTATGTCAAAAGGCACACGTACAGCCTCGAACCCGACAACCGTATGACCTGCTTCGGCAAGTGTTGCCATCTTTTCGGCATCATTGTTAGCCTCTGGCCAGAAGGCACCACAGGCTTCCATCTGTTCCACAGTGCCTGTCTGTGTAACGGAGATGGCAGGCATCCTGTCAACTGGCTGGCCTGTAAGTGCACGTGCCAGCCTCTCTTTTGGGGTATATTCAACCATGATATTAAACTCCTGAATTTATAAAGTAAGGGAAAATCACAATTGCATAGATATATATTTTTCGCTGCCTGCTGAAGTAAATTTAAATATAGGAAGGGGAGGGAATTGAGGCGTAAAAGATAAGTAGAAGAATAAAAGATTCCTGTCACTTGAATGAAAGATTAGAAGCAATAGCAATCCAATAAGGCTATTGGTGCTTATTTTTTTTAAAGACATGGCACGTATATAGGTAATAGAATTTAGCCATACCGTTATGTTTTACGAGAATCAAATAAAATAATTTATCTCTTTGGACAAGGACGAATGAGCACAAAATATAAATACCAACTGAGTTGCCCGCAAATAAGATGAAAAAAGGATAATAAATCAAAAAAAGACTTATATCCTAAATATTCAGGATGAGAACCAAAATTTGGTATTTTAATCCTATATATACTTTAACATGAAAAATAATTGTATCAATCTAAAGTGCAATATGTAAAAAAAGAATGTTTAAGCTGAATTTTTATAAACTGGCAAGGCAGATATACTTGAACAGCATAGGAAACTATATATACACAAAAAAAAGCATACTTATACCGGGATTGAAGCACATAGAAATTTATTACATAATGGTATAAATTGCTTTATACTTCAGGTGTGACTATGCAAAATATGTACAAATACCTAAAAAGCGCAATCGAAGGTGAGATCAAAACCGAAAAACGGCATGACCTTGAAGTATTCAAAAGATCGGAAGAGCTTGCCTTAAAATATGGGATCGAATACGATGGGAGATCTTTCGTACCCACCGACCTTGAAATGGCAGACGCGACCTTTGAAGCAGGCATAGAGCTCCTGCATTCAGTAGGGATCTACTGCAGAAGCACTGAAAGGGTTATCCAGATAGATGAAGAGGACATCCTGAAATCGCTCAATGTTACCAATCCGCTTGAGATCGGCAGACTGAAGGAAAAGGTATCCATACCTCACAGGTATCCACTGGCATCGATCCCACCGGTGATAATTGGAGGGCCTATGGGTGGAAGCGTTTCGGAGGAGAACTTCATATACATAAACTTAAGCGCAGTGATGGAAAACGTTGTCCAGGGAATCTACAGCGGGGCGATGAAACAGTTCTGCGGGGAATACATCAAGCCAAAGAGTCCCCTGGAGATGCTGGCTGTCCTGAAAGCGGCAAGGAACGAAAGGCTCGCCACGAAGATAGGAGGACGCGAAGGCCTGGCACTTATGGGCCCCAGTACACCCACCCTGCCAACATCATATCTGCTCGTTTCATCCGACGAGCTGTACTCTAACAATGATCCACAGGAGGTGTACATGGATGATCTCAAAGTGGATTATGAAACACTTTCCAAGTGCATCTTCCATCAGGAACACGGCAACCACTACATTTCCGGCCAGGTGCCTGTTTTCGGCGGACCGTGCATCGGTTCAGCTGAAGGCCTGGCCATCATCGACGTGGCCGAGACCCTGCAGTCGAAGGTGCTCACACACTCCAGCATCCATGCTTCCGGAGCCGTGCATGTGGAGTCCGGCTCATCCTCGGCAAAAGAGATCCTGTGGGCCTCAAATCTCTCATCCCTTGCAATCTCCCGCAACATGAACTATTACACAGCAAGATACTACTGGAACACCGCAGGCATCTGCACGGAAATGATGTTCTATGAGACCGCCGCCCAGGCTATCGGCGACACCGTCTGTGGCAGGGATATACTGCTGGGACCGGTAGGAGCCAGAGGAGGCGTCCCCGACCACTCATCCGGCCTGGAATCAAGATTCATGGGCGAGATAGCGCAGATGGCAACCCACCTGTCACTGGAGGAAGCCGACAGGCTGGTAGCTAAGATATACTCCGGATACGAGGACAAACTTCTAGACCCACCAGAAGGAAAGCCCTTCGACAAGTGCTACAGGATAAAATCCGAATACGACCTGGAACCCACCGAGGAATATACTTCCCTCTACAGGAAAGTCTCATATTCGATACTTGGGGATTTCCCGGGAGAGCCGGTGTAATAGTATTGTTTACAGATACATTCAGTCCAAACCCAGTATTAGCATAAGAAAATCTTGCACTTGATTATGTAGTGTAATCAAGAGACCATGTTGCAATAGAATTCAAGTTTGCAAGAGTATTTCTATGTTCTTTAAGTCCCTTTTGCCCATAAAACTTTAGAATTTCATCTTCAGAACTTAAATAGTGATACCATTTAGATTTATTAAAATGTTCGAACCATTTTTGAGATTGAAGACGTAAATCCCTATCCATCTCTAAATATGAATGATCTTCTAAAAACTGATAAAATTCTCTATCACTCAAAACTAACAATAACGATTTGGGGCTATAATGTTTTTTTGTAGCCCAATCAATCAAAAGATCAAAAGCGAATTTTTCGGTATCCTTTTGACGTTGGATATATGAGTAATACTTTGCTGCATTAATTAGATAATAATTAATTCTATCTATCAAGATTCTAAAGGAAGCGAACTTGTTAAATAGATACGTATAAACAATTTCTACGGCTCTCAACAGTTTATTATTTTGCAACAGGGCTACATCAGGAATATAAAGGTTATCAATTTTCTTCTCAGGTGTTACTTCATCGATATCGACTAAAACAGAATAAGCGTCTTCTTTATAAAACGGCACTATTGTTTTTTCTAAATCAAAACAATTATTCGGATACAAACCATAAGGAATAGAATTGTAGAGTATACATTTATCATCAGATGATTCTTGTTTAGGACAAATCAATTTAATTTTGAAATCAGAACCATTTGCACGTTTTTTATTTAAATCGAGCATATGCATATTTTATCAAAGGAACCATACCTGCAATAAATTATTTTGTAAAAGTCAGTAACAATACTATATAAGTTTATTACAAGCATGGAGAAAGTATTCTGTAGGTATTAAATTACAAAAAAAGAAAGGTTTAGCCAGCGGTGATTAGGCGCTGGCTACGTTAGGGAAGTGATAAACTATGTTATCACAGGGATTTTTGGACTTAGAATGAAAGTCCGAGCTCTTCGAGCTTCTTGCGTGCGCCGTCGTAGACCTTGACGTACTCGTCGGTTGGTGTTACGGTAGTGATATCGTAACATTCCTGGAAGGTCTTGCCTTCTGGTGCGTTTGCGTAGTTGCCCTCGTAGGACTTGACCAGAGCGTCAAGAATCTTGTTGACGTCTGAGATGTCCATTCCTGCGGTTGCCCTTGCGACCTCTCCCATCATCCTGGCTTCCATACCTGTGGTCTTGTCCTGGACAACACCCTTTGCAGCTGCGACACCGGAGAGGATCTCACGGCCGGATGCTGTGTCGGTGATGGACTGAGCGGACGCTTCAAGCAGACACATTTCGGTACATGGACCTGCACATGGGTAGTACTGGTTACCTGAGAGTATGTTTGTGAACTCTGAGATGGTTGCACATGTCCATCCTGCGATCATGAGGGTCTCACGGGTGTTGGTGGATCCCCAGCGGATGTGGACAGGACCATCAAGGTGCCAGCTTGCGTTGCTCATTACAAATGCATTGATGTGGGTTGCGATATCAACAATAGCAGTTTCTTCTATGCCGCCGGCATAGCCACCAAAGATAGGCATCTGCTCATCCATGATGATGTCACTGTTACCCTGATAGTGGGCCATTACGCAAATTGCGTCAAGGTCGATCTTCAGCTCATTGAGCTGGGAGACCTCGTGGCTGTCGCTGCTGATCTGGCCACCGGCACAGTCAGAAGCGATATTTCCCTGAGCGGACAGGGAAGTCTCTGGTCCCTATATGCCCATGCCCGGCCTTCCGGCCATTGCTGCTGCGTTCTTGATCAGCCTTGTTTCTGTCTTGGCTGCAAGGATTTCGTACGGGCTCTTTGGGATTGGTGGTTTGCCACGGACTGTCATCATGACACCGTTGACAATGGTATCGACTTCTTTCTCAAGAGCATAGCTCATGTGAATCGGCATGAACATGTCCTCGGATATCGGGGAACCTGTCGGACCGCCCTGCACGATAGGCTTTCTCTTGTCACCAACATTTCTCTTCTGGACCCTTACAGCATCTCTGCCGGTTCCAAGTGTGAATTCCTTCTGGACGTTGTTGATAGCGTCCCATATCTCGTCCTCGGTGTATTTTACCACACGGCTTGTGTCGGTACAGAATATACCGCAGTCAAGCAGCATCTCGAAACCTGCTTTGAACAGGTTTTCCATCATGTCCTTGTCGGTAGGAACGAATTCGTTCTTGAAATCAAGGTTGTATTTCTGCTTGAGCTCCATTGCCTTCATAGGGATGGTCATAAGGTCCCAGTCATCCTGGGTCATCTTCTGACCTTTCTTTGCACGCTCGTAGAACTCAAAACAATCAAGTGATCTTGAAAATGTCATTTGCAACGCCTCCTTATTTCATAAGTTCCAGTGCCACACGTGCTGCATCTGCTGCATTTTCTGCTGTTGCGTCTGCTCCGATCTCCGCGATCCATTTATCGGATACAGGTGCACCACCGAACATGATCTTCACAGCGTCACGAAGGCCTTCTTCGGAAAGCATTTCCACTGTATCTTTCTGTCCGAGCATTGATGTTGTCATGAGTGCTGAACCAACGAGCAGTACCTTCTTGCCCTTATTCTTGGTTACCTCTTCAACTATGGTGTCGTTCGGAACATCCACACCAAGGTCAATGATCTTGAAACCGTTTGCACCAAGCATTGTTGTTACAAGGCGGTGGCCGATATCGTGAATGTCGCCTTCCTGCACATAGGTGATAGCAAGGCCTACTCCTTCGCCCACCTGTACCTTCTCGAGCTCCGGAGTCAGTACTTCCATTGCTGCATTCATTGCCTTTGCAGACATCATTATCTGTGGAAGGTAGATCTCTGCTGCCTCGAACTTGTCTCCTACGATCTTCATGCCTGGTGAAAGGCCAGCATCGATAGCTTCAACGGGGCTCATACCTGCAGCCAGTGCTTCCTTTGCAGCTTCTGCACAACCGTTGATATTCTGAGTGACAATTGCATCTCTGAGTTTGTCTAAAATTTCCTGGTTTGACATTTAAAGTCTCCTTATTCTGATCATTATATCCGGACAAGAGAGATACCAAATTTGCAGACCTCTTCAATATACACTATATTTATGTCTTGCCCGATTGTAGGCATACGGTAACCATTTACCGTATTGCCCATATTTATACTTATTTATCAATTCACAAATTGAAAACGATTAATGCCATAAGCCCAACCGAGATTGGAACTTAAATGGCATCAACCAAAGAACACATTTATCTGAGCTTTCCCCTGAACCGCTCACAGCTGTTGATCTTGATATCAAGAAGCTTCTCGATATTCATCTTAGCTGCGATTCCCTTGGGAGCTCCTGCAACGGAAGTTATCACACCGATGCCGAGTTCCTCTCTGAGTTCTCTCATCACATATTCATCACTGAGATCCATTGTGGAAACACCGAGCT
>JAWSUM010000076.1:0-14687 GCA_033549165.1 Methanolobus sp. | reverse complement strand
GATCTTAGCCTTGATAGCACTTTTATTGGCACCTTCCGCCAGCATGCAATCAAGGAGGTTGGGTATCCCGGTATCGGCAAACTTAGCAAGGTTGTCCTTTGATCTTGCGTTTTCAACACTGGGAAGCATTATGTGCACCATACCACCAACACAGCTTCTTTTGTCGTACATGGCAATGCCTACACATGAGCCCAGGCCGAGGGTTGTGATCTTTGCAGGTGTTTTTGCTACTGCGCTGTCTGCCATTCCAACTATGATCATATTTTCATGTACGCATCGTGTCTATCCTGTCAAGTATTGTCCTCATTGATGCTGAGTCCATCAGCATGTACATATCGCCACTCAGACTCTGGTACTGGTCCTCGGATTCTATCTCGAAAAGGGTTGTAAGTCCCATGACGTGCTCAATTTTACCATTGAAGTGCTTGCTGCATTTCTTCAGCAGTTCATCGGTGTCTCCTTCTGAGATTATCGGGATTGAAGGAATGACTGAGATATCCAGGAATTTGGAAAGGGCATTGTAGTATGTCCCTGCAAGGATATTCGCAACTTCGATCACTACTGATCTTCGCATATATCCATCGTCTTCATGTTCGCTCTGTTCCAGCAGCATTTCTGAAAGGGACTCCGAATGTTTTTGATTCAACATGAGCAGGAAACCGCCATTCAGGTCTCCCACAACTTTCACAATAGCTCCGATCCTTTTGTATTCCGGATCTTTGGATATATCATTCAAACCAAGCAGCGTGAACGCAGATCCACTTACATTGACTGATTTGCCGATCAGTTGGGAAAGGGCGGTAGTAGCATTTCCCATCCCTATATTTCCGACCTCGTTCAGTGCATCATAATAGAATTCATCAAGTACTATGTTCATTTTGAAATCTCCTCTTTAGACCATCTCTGCAATTCTGTTCAGTATCTTGTCCATTGACTCCGGATCGAATAAAGTGAGCAGAATGCCTTCCATCCTGTTGCCTTCCAGTGTAAAGAATGTGTCAAAAAGAAGCGTACTCTCCACATTCCTGCTCATTTCGATGAGTATATGGTCCATAATCGCTCCCAGCATGTCGAAGGTCTGCATGGGTGGTGAGATCTTTAGGTCCAGCCCAAGGAACTCTGAAAGAGAGCTCACATAAGAACCTGCAAGTATATGTCCTACCTCTTCAATGAGTGACTGGTTCATTTCAGTGAATATGTCTGTGTTGTCCTCACCACTGATCGTACAGCAGATGGCTTCGGCGGTTTCCTGTGAAAGCAACATCATGATATAGCCGTTTATGTCTCCGTCAACATGCATTATCACTCCGGAGACAACAGTATCGGCACCTCCTGCGATCTCAGGCACCTTCTCGATCTTCTCGATCTTAAGTTCAGGGACTTCTATCTTGATCTGCTTGCCGATCATCTTTGAAAGGGAAGTAACGGCATTACCTACGCCAATATTGACAATTTCCCTTAATGCGCTGGCTTCCAGTTCATTCAGTTCTTCAATTCTCATTTTATCCCTCATTTTTCATTAGCCGCTTTTCCAGGCGGCAGAAGTTTGCGTCCCTTGTCATTTGGCGTATATTCTCTCCTTCGCATTGTACGCCTTGAAAAGGTCTTTAGAGGGTCCGATCAAGGTCTCTGTCTTACCCATAACAAAGAACCCGTTTTCGTTAAGTCCCTCATAGAAGTTCATGTAGAGCTTCTCCTGTAGTTCCTTCTCAAAGTAGATTGTAACATTTCTGCAGAAAATGATGTCAAATCCACTCATTTTTTGGCCTGATATCATGTCGTGTGATCTGAAACGTGTCATCTTTTTAAGTTCGTCATTGACATGATACTTGTTCCCGTCCTTAACGAAATACCTGTTTACAAAAGCAGGCCTCACATCCTTCATTTCAGTCTCGGTGTATATTCCGCTCTGGGCATGCTGAAGGCTGGCTTTGTCAATATCCGTGCCTGTTATGGTGATGTTGTATCTCTTGATATTGTTCCCAAGTATATGGTGGAGCAGCATTGCTATTGAATAGGCTTCAACACCTATCGAGCACCCGGCACTCCATATCTTTATAGATTTATTCAGACCCGTATTCTTTGATTTAATGACGGCTGGAAATACTTCTTTCTCAACGATGTCATAGACCTCTGAGTTCCGGAAGAAATTCGTAACATTCACTGTCAGGGTTTCCAGAAGAACGGCACACTCATCAGGATCTTCTTTAAGTAACCGGACATATTCTCCAAAGTTCTTTGAGCTGGTAGCTCTTAGTCTGACATCGATCCTTCTCCTGAAGTGGGAGTCCTTGTAGTATTCGCAATTGAAACCAAGTTTAGTTTTGATTACACTCTTGAGCAATGCAAAATCTGCATCCTCTTTTGTTGTTTTTGCTGCTGCAGCTTTAAGCATCCTTCAAGCCTCCGGGAATTCTATAGTCACTCTGTCTCCGTCTTTTAGAGGTGTAGTAAAACGAGCATCAAGGTCATTTACAAACAGGCGTATGCTCTTTCCGACAAGTTCTTCCCGCCTGATATCCATAAATTCAAAAAGGTCTGACAGTATCGGTTTTGTTTCAGTTCCGTCTTCCAGGACTATATTGTCTCCGTCAAGTACCCTGTCGGAAGGCAGGACCTTCTTTCCGTTAGCTTTTATGAAGCCGTCCGTTCCTTCGAATGTGAGCATCTCGTTGTTCAGCGTCACACTGATGTTCTTTCCGGCCTGTGGCAGGTCAATGATGTCGGCATACGTCCAGCGGATGTCTTTTTTATGTATCAGTATAACATCCTTGTCTTTGACTGCCGTATTTGAAAAGTCTCCAGACTCCACAGGCTTTGCATTGAGTTCGATGGCGTATTCTACTTTATCGAGTAACTTTGTTCGCTTGTTCAACGTGATCTGCAACTTCTCTTCAAGATTAAAATCTGCCCACGTATGTAATACTTCATTTAATGTTGCAGGTACGATGGTGACTTCGGCCCTGTCAGGTATTGTATCGCCTGGATTGACTCTCTTTCCGTTCACAAGGATAAGCGGTGTCTGCTCTACCTGTCTGTCGTTGACGGTAATGTCCACAGCCATTGGTATACCTTCCCGGACAGCTAGTTCCTTTACGGTTATGCTGGCATCCTTTCCGTCAACCGGCGGGTCGAACTCTATCTTCGAGCCATTGGAAATAACGTCACCAAGGTTTACGTTCTTGCCATCGAGCGTAATACTGGCATGTTTGCCGGCATCTCCTTCTATGGTGATGAATTCGGAGTTGAGCTTTAGTGTAATTGCAAGACCCGGACGCGGATACATTCTTTTAACACGGGTGGCCACGAGTGCATCCATCACAGAAAGGCCGTTGAGGTCCATTAAGTGTACATTGGTACCGTTCACTGAAACTTCTATAAAATCTATGCCATTGTTCTGGATTGCCGTAAGAGCTATGCCGAGTGGCGTTATCATGTCTGCACCGGTAATCTTCCCGGTGTTGTCCTTCAGGTTCTCTATCATCCCGGGAAGCCGTGAACCTATCCGCTGCACGGGGATTCCCAGGTGCTCAGAAAGCCTTTCCCTGAGCGTAGCTGTCCGGGACCCGCCTCCTACAAGCACAACTGCTCTGGGATGTTTGCCATTAATGGAAAGTATTTCTTCTGCGATGTGTGCAGCCAGTTTGTCAACCTCTTCAGCAATGACAGAGATGACCTCGGTGGTCTGTATTTCGGTGGCTATCCCGAAGATATCCTGTATCTCTACCTTTTCTTCGGTGAGGAGTTTCTGTTTTATTTCCTCGCCCTCTTTGAAGTCCAGGAGATAATGCTCACAAATAAAATCCGTAATCTCGTCCCCTGCTTCCGGGACCATTCCGTAGCCCACAACAGTTCCGTTATTGGTAACTGCAATATCAGATGTTCCTGCACCGATGTCGACCAGTGCAAGGTTGAGCTTGCGTGTGTCCCTTGGGATTGCGATATTCAGTGCTGCGATCGGCTCCAGAGTTACACTTTCGGCCTCAAGATCACATCTGTCAAGTACTGCGAACATACTATTCACAACGGTTTCCGGCAGGAATGTCGCAAGGAGTTCCACTGATATGGAACTGCCTGTGTGCCCCTCTAAACTGGATATATTCTGTCCATCAAGCCCGTATCCCACGACCGAATATCCTACGCAGTTGAACCTTTCATCGCAGTTGAGTTCGCCGCCTGCCCTTGCAACTGCTTCAAATTCAAGTTCCAGAATGTCCTTTTTTGTTATCTCTCTGTAAGGCAGGTCGATGGACATCTTCACTTTTGATGTCCTCAGGGCCCGGCCGGCAACTGCGACAGAAGCCCTGGTAAGCTTATGACCAATATGTTCTTCAAGTTCGTGCTTTACTTTTCTGACAACCTCTGCGACCCTGTCTACATCATGGATCTGCCCGTCATGCATGCTGCGCTGATTATGCTCAAGTATGCATGCAGCTTTTATTTCCAGAGGCTCTTCTCCTTCTACAATGAGCCCCACAACGGTCCTGGTTCCAATATCCAGGGCAAAGTGGGTGGCACTCACTCATATCATCCCATCATTTTTTTCATCACAGCTGCCATAATCACGTCGCTGGCTTCTGGTTCAAAAAGCATGTTGAACTCGTTCCTGGAGTTGGTCGAAGGGATGAAGCATTCTCCTTTGACAACTATGAACTCATCGGCGAGCTGTCCGATCTCCTGTTCTATGAAATCAGTTACTCCTTCCATATTCACTTCCATTTTGGGGTCGCCTACTTTCAGGTTTATGCCCAGGAACTCGTTGACTACTCGCATATAGGAACTGCAAAGACGTACTCCCATCTCCCGCAGCTTGCGGATCTCCACCTCTTCTATTTTCGTTGTGCTTCCTATTGATTTTTTCAGAAGGAGGTCCGAAAATGAAAGTGAAGAGAATTTTGGTAGTAAGATAAGTGTTCCTCCGCTGACATCGCCTGAGAGTTGAAGGTGAATTCCTACAACACTTTTATTTTTTCCTTCTGATGCATTGGTGATTATATCGTTCAGTGAGAGCATTTCCACACTGGGGATGTCGATCTTTACCTCTCGGTTCACCATTTTTGAGAGAGAGGTTGCCAGATGACCCATTCCAATATTTCCTGCTTCCTGGAATGCTCCTTTTGCCATTTCGTCCATTTCAGCCATTTTTTACCCTCATTATGATTATATCAAAGTTGCAATATCAAGGATCAGCGCAACACTTCCATCCCCAAGGATAGTGGCACCGGCAAATCCTCTTGTATTTTTCAAAAGTTTGTTGTCAAGTGTTTTTATGATGACTTCCTGTTGCCCGAGAAGCTGGTCCACTACAAATCCAATGTTTGTTCCCATTCTCTCGACGACGACAACAATAAGATTCTCTTTTTCCTCGATCTCGTATGGAGTATCAAGAATATCATGGAGCCTTAACAGGGGTAGTACTTCTCCACGCAGCAGTATGACCTCTTTCCCTTCTATGGTCTTGATGTCCTTTGCCTTGATACCCACATCCCTGACCACATTGGCAAGAGGGATCGCATAGGTTTCTTCCGCAACCGTCACCATCAGTGACTGGATAATTGCTACTGTGAGCGGAAGTTGTAGTTTGATCGAACTTCCCTGGCCAGGCACCGAACTGACCTTCACACTTCCTCCCAGGGCCTCTATCTTGGTTTTGACGGCATCCATGCCGACTCCCCTTCCGGAGACATCGGTAATTACCTGGGCACCGCTGAATCCCGGGTAGAATATCAGGTTCAGGGCATCAGTATCGGATAACTTGTCCACGTCCTCGCGGCTTAGAATGCCCTTTTTCACAGCGACATCCCTGAGATGGGCAGGATCCATACCTTTTCCATCATCTTCTACTTCTATGAGCACACTGTTTCTCTGTCTTGATGCGGAAAGTCCGACAAATCCGGCTTTAGGTTTTCCGAGTCTGATACGCTCTTCTGTTGGTTCTATACCATGGTCTACGGCGTTACGCAAAAGATGGACCAGCGGATCTCCTATCTCGTCCAGCACCGTTCTGTCAAGTTCGATCTCTTTGCCTTCGATTATTAGATTGATCTCTTTTCCTTCTGATTTTGCAAGATCGCGTACCATCCTTGGGAATCTGCTGAATACCTGGTCGATGGGTACCATCCTGGCTTCCATAACCTCGGTCTGTATCTCATTTGTAAGATGGTCAAGATTAGCAAGTGATTCATCCAGATGCTTTGCATTCAGGTCAGAAGCAAGCTGGTTAAGCCTGATTTTGTTGATTATAAGCTCTCCCACAAGGTTCATGAGGTTGTCCAGACGCTCAATGTTTACTCTGACACTCTGTATACTCTTTACAGTATCAGATCTCCTTACTGCGGAACCTCCCTGCCCGGATGAGCTGCTGCTCCCCTTTTTTTCAGAAGAGTATTCTCTTTCCTCGGTGCTACAGGCATGCAGGGGCGTGATCTCTATATTTTTTACTTCTGCGATCTTTCCTATAATTCCTGCAATGGTCTCATCACTTTCTTTTGTGGAATAGGTCACTGTGAATTCCCTGTCGAATCTTTCGTCTTCAAGGTCTGATTCGCAGGGTATGCATTTGATGATCTTCCCAATCTTTGAGATATTAATAAGGACAAGTGTTGACCTTGCAGATTTCAATACGCAGGATTCGTCAAGGGTGACCTTAAGTGTGGAGATGTTACAACCATCTTTCTTCGCATTTTCAATGGAAGCACTCTCATCGGTTGAAAATTCAATTTCAGGTGCAATAATGTCCTCTTCGCAAGGCATCCCATGTTCTTCGGTAGCTGTCAGGTCGTTTGCGGCTTCAGTAATACTCTC
The DNA here is from genome assembly GCA_033549165.1 of Methanolobus sp. GTDB lineage: Archaea > Halobacteriota > Methanosarcinia > Methanosarcinales > Methanosarcinaceae > Methanolobus. Next base: position 7,883 of record JAWSUM010000076.1, on the reverse strand, counting down.
TACAGCACAAAGTGTGCCTTCCATAGCCTGTGTAAGAGCGGCCTGGAGGTGAGATATATTGACTTCTTGCCCGTTATCGACGCTCTCTACAAGAGCTTCAAGGGTGTCCAGGCATTCGAAGAGGATGTCAATAAGCGAATCATTAACAGTGACCTGGCATTTGCGGATCATGTCCATGAGATTTTCCATCTCATGGGTAAGCTCGGCAATCGTGCTGAATCCCATCGTGGCCGACATACCCTTCAAGGTGTGTGCAGAACGGAACATGGTGTTGATGAATTCCATGTCCTTTGGATTCTGTTCAAGTCCGAGCAGCGACTCATTCAACTGCTGCAGGTGTTCTTCGGATTCCGCTTTAAATATATCTTTGTATTCTGACATGTCCATGTCAAATCACGCCCTTATCAATTCGATCACTGTTCTAAAAACTGACATTTACTGATCACCCAACTATTTCAGCATCGTGACGATTTCATCCGATATCTTTTCCAGAGCTACAACACTGTCCGAGAGGCCACGCTGAACTACGACTTTTGGCATTCCGTAGACAACACAGGATTTCTCATTCTCGGTAATTACTCTCCCTCCAGCTTTTTTGATCTCTTCCGCACCATCCGCTCCGTCTGCTCCCATTCCTGTAAGGATGACAGACAGGATGTTCTGTCCGTATATCGGGACAAGTGACTTGAAAAGGATATTCGCGCAGGGTCTGACTCCCTGTTCACGAGGTTTCTGGTTAAGGGAAATTACTTCCGAGCTCCTTCCATTGACATTTTTCTGGATTATCTCCATGTGATAGTTGCCGGGTGCCAGGTAAACAACTCCGTTCTGGACCACGTCCCCGTCCTTTGCTTCACATACTTTGAGTTTTGACTGTGTGTCCAGCCTTTGCGCAAGCGAGGCCGTAAAACCGGCTGGCATGTGCTGTACTATAACCACCGGTATGTTCAGGTCGCCAGGAAGTTTCGGTACGACTTGCTCAAGTGCACGTGGTCCGCCTGTTGAAGAGGCGATTGCAAGTATCTTCTGCCTGGATAAGGGTCTCCGTTTAGTACTTTCCAGGTTATTCAAAGGCTTCTTCTCCGTTTTTATCCCGATGTTCTCCCTGGATCTATTAACATGTTCTTCCATGAATCCCAGTTTTTTGAGATCCACCTTTGATGCCATTTTGACTTTCAGGCGAATACTTTGGGCTATGTCTGCGATGTTAAGGCTGATATTTCCGGAAGGTTTCTGGATAAAGTCAACTGCTCCGTATTCAAAGGCACTCAATGTTCTTTCGGCAGATTTCGAGTCGATGGCTGTAAGCATCACAACCGGGGTGGGACATTCACTCATGATGTATCCCAATGCATGTAACCCGTCCAGTTCCGGCATCTCTATGTCAAGGGTGACAACATCCGGCCTGAGCCTTTCTACCTTCTCTACGGCATCAAGGCCATTCCTGGCTGTTGCTATCACTTTGAATTCTTCATCCTCTGTGAGGATGTCAGAGATAACTTTCCGCATAAGTGCGGAGTCATCGACAACAAGAACATTGATGGTCATTTACATTACTTTTCCAATAACTTCCAATACCTTTGCAGCATCGAAAGGTTTCACGATGAAATCCTGAGCTCCGCTCTTAAGGGCATCTGTCACAACGGACTGCTGTCCTATAGATGAGCACATGACTACCTTTGCAGCAGGGTCCATCTCCATTATTTTCTTAAGTGCGTCGATACCTTCCATGTTTGGCATGACGATGTCCATGAATACCAGTTCTGGCTTTGCCTCCGGGTATTTCTGAACAGCATCCAGTCCGTCAACACATTCTGCGACGACCTCATGACCGTTCTTTTTGAGGATGTCCTTGATGACCATGCGCATAAAAGCAGCGTCGTCCACAATCATTACTTTTGCCATTTTATTTGTGTCTCCCTTAGTCTATTTGTATACGTAACAAATGCACAATAAGTGATTGTCAAGTGGTTTCTATTCCCACGTAATTATATAGATGATAATATAATATATTAATTTATTGTTTATGATGTTCAAGAGGAATGTCTTATTATACGCCTTTTTTAGATGGAAAATATACGATCTCCCAAACGATGATTATGGCTGTTCAAAGTGCAATTTATACTAAGAGGCACAGCCGCCATAAATTAATCGAAAGCTCCAATAATTTATTGGCTATATAAATATATAAATTTTTGTATTTGATACTTTATACGACGTAAAAGTAAGTGCAAGTTACTCCTCATACAATGAAAAGCAGAGCCAGCAGCACGCAGAACCTGACGATCATGCTTATCCCTGTAGAGAACGCCACGATCCGCAAGCCTGTGCGTGGCCCGAAGATCGATACGTATCGAGGTAATAGTGATCTGAAACTAAAGAACGGAAGCATGAACATACTTCCAAGCATGAGCACGATCATTGCCTGCTGGTACGAGATACTGTTACTGCTTATCATAGGCCCAAGTAATGATATTCCAAGAATGGGGCTTGCTACGTAGGTTGTCAGAGGTACTATGGTCTCGGCCGGAATGCCAAAAATCTCAGCAAGGGGCAACACGTTCAGGTTATCGAATGCACCTGTGTCCCGCAGGTAGAATACCAGTATTGTCATTGTCAGGTATACCAGGGCGATCCTGGTGAACAGTCTCTTATTCCGCTTCAGCGATCCCCTAACAGCTTCTCTTAAAGTGACCTTCTTTTCGGTGATAGTTTCCTCGAACACACAGTGATTCTTCTTGAGGAACAGTTTGCTGAGGATCACAACTACACTTATCTTGACGATGGCGGTCAGTATAAAGACCATTACATAGAATCCGCCGACAACGGCACCAAGTGCCGGCAGGACGATAGGTATCTGGTATGTGAGTATCTCCCGGATATATGCAGGTGTGCTGTTAAGCATAGCGCAAAGTATGGTTTCCCTGTCATCGATGCATCCACCATCCCTGAAATTGACCACCATGCTATTAGCTGCAACAGTTGATCCCATGGCTACAATGAATGCCGATGCACAGGTATCAGGCAGGTTCGTATACTTGAAAATAGGGCTTGCAAAGCGGGACAGTTTCTGCATGAGGCCAAGCTCGATCAGAATGCCGGTGCCAAAAAGTCCAATGAATATCACTATCAGTACCGGGATTGCAAAATCAAGCGCACTGGCCAGGACCGAGAACATAGGGTATCTTTACGGGTCAACACCTAAATTAACCTTGTCTTTAGAAATAAAGCTATATAAGCAGCAACTTCCTATAAATTGAACCGGCCCGTACAATATTATATATGGTCACAATTAATTACGATAGTAAATATAATAGCAAAAACTTATATTTTGGTAATCTATTGATAGAGAGTGATCGAGATGAAAAAGGACCTCATGGAAATTCTTGCATGCCCTATCTGTAAAGGTGATCTTGTCCTGAACGTTGAGAAAGAAGATGAAAAAGAGGTCATTTCAGGTACCCTCTATTGTTCCGTCTGTAATGAATACTATCCAATTGAAGAGGGAATTCCCAATATGCTCCCTCCTGACCTCAGGGAATGAACTAGCGAGGACATCTAATTGCAACAGGTACACATCAACAGACTTGGAGTTAACTCGATAGAGTTCGAGGATGATACTGTTGAAATACCTTTATCTCCCGGCGAGGAGCGCAGTTTTGAACTGGTGATGATAAACTACGGTGCGCCCACTCATGTAAGTTTGTCCGTCAGCGATTCTCTGCTTGAGAACATCACCATTCTTGAAGATAATCCCTATGTAAGGCACGAAGAGTATATTCCTTTGATCGTCAGGATATCCTATGCCGGAAGGTTATATACGAGGGGGCAGGTCTTTGTGACCGTGGGATATGGTTCAAAAAAGGCAAGCTTCAATCTCAATATCGGTGTTCCGGGTCCTGATGAAGCCAGTTTCACTGTAGATGTGGACAGCTCGTTGTCCCGTCCCGGCAAGATCCCGGACAAGAGCCCTAAAAACAGCCCAAAGAAGAGTTCTCCTGCAAGCGTCGCCCGCAGGAATGAATGGAGCACTCACCTGCCGAAGATATCCATGCAGATGCTGGGATCCACCTTTGATGTGGCATCTTCGAAATCCCTTTATCTGATGGCAGCCTTTGTGATCGTCGTATGTGCCACAATTTTGGCCATAGTGTTCACCTCTATTGATATTGAACCGTTCTTCGGGTTCTACCAGGCGGTTTTCTATTCGATCCTTTTAACTTCTTTCATGGCTTTCCTGTTGATCAGACTTCCAATATTCAAGTAAAAATTCAAGGCAGAGGCATCATATGAAATATATTATAGTAACCGGCGGAGTAATGAGCGGACTGGGTAAGGGAATCACTACCGCATCTATCGGACGTAATCTGAAGAATAAAGGCTATAAGGTCACAGCCATCAAGATCGATCCATATATTAATATTGATGCAGGCACCATGAGCCCCTTCCAGCACGGAGAGGTCTTCGTACTCAAGGACGGAGGAGAGGTGGACCTGGACCTTGGAAATTACGAGCGTTTCCTGGATACCGAGCTTACAAGGGACCACAACCTTACCACCGGAAAGGTGTATCAGTCCGTGATCGCCAAAGAGCGCAGGGGCGAATACCTCGGGAAGACCGTCCAGATCATCCCTCATATCACGAACGAGATCAAAGACCGCATAAGGAAGGTCGCTGCAAAGAGCGGGGCCGATATCTGCCTTATAGAGGTTGGAGGAACGGTCGGTGACATAGAAAGCATGCCATTCCTGGAAGCTGTCAGGCAGATGCACAGGGAAGAACCGAAAGGTGATCTTGCATTTGTCCATGTAACGCTTGTGCCTCTGGACCCACAGGGTGACCAGAAGACAAAGCCTACCCAGCATTCTGTAAAGGAACTGAGGGAACTTGGTCTGACCCCGAACGTAATAGTGACAAGGTGCAAGGAACCCTTGCTTGAGAGCACTATCTCCAAAATAGCCCTGTTCTGTGATGTTCCCGAAGAGGCTGTGATAAGTGCCCACGATGCAAATGACATATATGAAGTACCTCTCATGATGGAAAAGGAGGGACTGACCAGTTACCTTATGCAGCTGATGAACCTCAGTTCGGATGCAACTGACAACTCCTGGTCAGAGATGGTGGAAAGGATGAACAACCTTAAAGGTACTGTCAACATCGGTATCGTTGGCAAATATACCCATCTTGAGGATTCCTACCTCAGCATCAGTGCTTCAATCAAACATGCAGCCATCGAGTGCGGAGTTAACTACTGCACCAGCTGGATCAATGCCGAGTCCTTTGAGAACAACCCTGCTTCCGTAGAAGCACTTTCAGAGTACGACGGTATACTTGTTCCTGGGGGTTTTGGTGAGAGGGGAACTGAAGGGAAGATCATGGCTATAAGATATGCCCGTGAGAACGATATCCCCTACCTTGGACTTTGCCTTGGAATGCAGCTCTCAGTGATCGAGTTCGCGAGACATGTTGCTGGCCTGGAGAATGCCAACAGTACGGAGTTCGATGAGGACACGCCTTATCCTGTGATAGACCTGCTTCCGGAGCAGGAGAATGTGGTGGACATGGGTGCTACCATGCGTCTCGGGGACTATGAGGCGGACCTGAAATGCGGTTCACTTGCCGAGAACATCTACGGATGTTCCAAGATAGTCGAACGTCACAGGCACAGGTACGAGGTCAATCCTAATTATGTTGACAGGATCGAAGAAAAGGGAATGGTATTCTCAGGAAAGAATCGGAACAGGATGGAAATTGCAGAGATCCCCGATAAAAAGTTCTTCTTCGGGTCCCAGTTCCACCCCGAGTTCAAGTCAAGACCAGGACGTCCTTCACCGCCATTCAAGGCGTTCATTCAGTCAATGATAGATTGAAGACTTACTTTATAAAAAGGGACAAAACGTCCCTAACTCATTTTTAATGGTTCCACTTTCATGTATTCCCTTAGAACCGTCGTCGCGTAGCATCCTTTCGGAAGAGTGAAATCCAGGATGACCTTGCTTTTTCCAGGATTGAGCTCGTCCTCATGCACTTTAAAAGAAGGTTCACAGTGGATCAGTATCTCCCTGCGAAGTCCCCTTGAGGCCATTTCCGGCATTTCCAGCACTTTGAAACTTTCCACGGGCAGGCCCGTTTCAGCAAAGACTTCACTCTCTATCATTCCCGTTTCTCCGGACGCCATCTCCGTATCGTAACCTATGAGCGGAGCTGTCACGAAAGCCCTTTTTCTCCTGACCAGGTTATTCATCCCATCAACATTCTCTTCAGTGACCTGCTGTGTTTTCGTGACATCCGGAAGTCCTTCCTTATTCTTGAAACAGACAATGTCTCCGGGTATCGCAGCATTAAGTGGCAATCCCTTCTCAATACGCTGGCAGACTATCCTGTTGAACATGTATGACTGGTAGGCATGTACGAACATCTTACTTATATTACTGGCAAGGACGCTCAAGGAGCCCTTGAAGTCTCCCGGATTCTCTACAAGGTAATGCATCATCGCCCTTTCGTATCTCAGGCGCAGGGGGTATGTCTTAAGTCCCTGTGCGAAGTCCCTGGTCTCCCAGATCATGTCGCGCACTCCCTTAACGTCATCAGGTTCATCCGGGAATGACTTTGCTATGTATATCATTGCTGCCGTTTCAAAATCACCTTTGAGGATATGTTCGCCCACAAGATGGGTAACAGGCCTGATGGCACCAAATCGCTGTATGCCGAAAAAGTTCGGTACTCCGCCGTAAGTCCTGATCTCCTCCGTGATGGCTGTGAGAAGCGAGTTCAGTTCTTCAGGACCATGCTCGATATTCCTGATCGTTATCATGAACTCGTTCCCGAAAAGATCTCCAAGTTCCAGGGACCTCTTTGACCTTCCAAGTACCTTCAGTTCCACATCCTTCAGGTAGAAGTTCTCAATGTCTTTTTCATCAATATCGTAGATACTGATCTTCTGCGTGGTCTTCGCTCTCTTATCCTTCGTTCCGGCAAAACTGATGCGTTTCTGGCTGATGCCCAGTTTACGGGACATGTCCCTGACAAGGTGGTGCATGTCCCAGTTGCTTTTGGTGAGTTCGAGTATGAGCTGCTTGCCCGAATCTTCCTCCTCACGGTTGCTTATTTCTTTGACTATAAAATCGTCGACTTCCTGCCGGAGCTGGCCTCCAAGGCCAGGTGCCGATGTGCAGTAAAGGTCAATGCCTGTCTGCTTTTCCACGGGGGATATATCCATGATCCTATTCCTCGTCTTGGGGTTCGATGTCTATTATTAATACCTGGGAAGTGTTCAAAAAAGTCCATCCGCCTTCAACAGGTGCTGTTCCACCTGGAAGTCCTCCTACATATACGCTTGATGTCGGGTCCATCATTAGCCAGCAACCGTATTCGTCTGTAACATAATATACTGGCAAAGGTCCATAATAATATTGTATGTCCTTTATGACATTTTCTATGTTGTCCTCCTCACCGGCGTATACGGCTGCAAAGGCATGGGTGTCTGTCATATATATCCTCGAGGTCCCTCCGATGGACTCGACAAGTGATGCCAGCAGGATCGCATAATCATCACAGTCACCTGCACCAACCGCAAGTGTGTCGCGTGGCTCGGACCAGAGATCCCTGCCTCTGGGATCACTGATGTACTGGATGTTATCCCTGGTGTCATCGAACAGGGAGCATAGCTGGTAGATATTGTATTGTCCCGGATATTTTTTTGCGGAAACGGCAGCCATTTTTCTAACCTCCAGTTCATATGGTGTTATCTTCTCGTTCACCCGCTCAAAGAGGCTCGTCGGATTATAGGCATATGGGGTTTCCTGCATCTCAGCCTGCGTTTCCACATCCACCGTGAACTCCTCGAAGTACTGTTTCTGGTAATCATACCATTTTCCGGAAGA
>JAWSUM010000075.1:0-15000 GCA_033549165.1 Methanolobus sp. | reverse complement strand
GAAGCCCCCTACGACAGGATATGCGTAACGGCATCGGCACCCTGCACGCCCCGGTCACTGGTGGACCAGCTCAAGACCGGTGGCTTGATGGCAATACCTGAGGGAGATATGTATCAGCACCTCTATCTTCTCAAAAAGGAAGATGATGGCAGCATTGTCAAGAGGGATTGGGGAGGAGTGAACTTTGTACCACTCATAGGGAAAGATGGATTCTGTTTTGAATCAAAACCCTGAAACTTCAGCCACCTCCTAACGAAAAAATATAATATAGATATTTCTCAATTAAAACCTGTTTCCGGAAATACTACTTATTGAACTTTTAACAGGCCATCCGGAGAAATAACATGCTTTCTGAGAAAAATGATACCTGGGAATTCTGGATAGATCGTGGCGGCACTTTCACTGATATTATAGCAAAGTCACCTGAAGGAAAACTGTTTACCCATAAATTGCTCTCGGACGACCCTGAACACTATGAAGACGCAGCGATGCACGGGATTCGCAGGATACTGCGACTCGGACCGGAAGATACGTTAGCATCGGAAGATATCTCTTCAATTAAAATGGGGACCACCGTGGGGACAAATGCCCTGCTGGAACGCAAGGGCGAGCCTGTGGCCCTTGTCACTACAGAAGGGTTCAGGGATGCACTGCGCATAGCCTACCAGAACCGGCCCGATATCTTTGCACTGGAGATTAAGCGCCCTGGACTGCTCTATGACAGAGTGGTCGAGGTAAGGGAACGTTACAATGCCAGGGGCGAGGAACTTGTTCCTCTTGATATTCAGAAGGCGCGGGAGGAACTTGAAAACGTATATTCTGCCGGTATCAGGTCCGTTGCCATCGTACTGATGCATGCCTACCGTTACCCGGAACATGAGCTGCAGCTTAAAGGATTAGCAGAGGAGATAGGTTTTCCACACATATCACTCTCACATGAGGTCAGTCCCCTGATGAAGTTTGTAAGCAGCGGTGAGACTACCGTAGTGGATGCATATCTTTCTCCGGTATTGAGAAGATATATCGACATGATAGCCGCAACTCTGGAAGAGTCTGGCAGGAGGGCACGCCTGATGTTCATGCAGTCGGGTGGAGGGCTTATCGATTCTCAGTATTTCAGGGGTAGGGATTGTATACTTTCCGGACCAGCCGGAGGGATAGTAGGAGCCATCCGTACGTCTGAGATGGCGGGTTTCAGTGATGTCATCACCTTCGATATGGGAGGAACGTCCACTGATGTAGCACATTACAGCGGCGAGTATGAAAGGAGCTTCGAGACCGAGGTCGCAGGGGTGCACCTGCGCTCTCCGATGCTCCACATCCATACTGTTGCTGCAGGTGGAGGGTCAATACTTCATTTTGATTCCGGCAGGTTCAGGGTAGGGCCAGATTCCGCTGGCTCGGACCCCGGACCCGCATGTTACCGAAAAGGTGGTCCACTGACGATCACAGACTGCAACCTCATGCTTGGCAGGATACAGCCGGGTCGTTTCCCCCATGTGTTCGGACCGGAAGCAAACCTGCCGCTTGACATGGAAACCGTTATCCAGGGATTTGAAGAGCTTGCCGAAGAGGTCACTGCCTTCACAGAAGAGGAATATACGGCAGAAAGAGTCGCCGAGGGATTCCTCAAAGTAGCCGTGGAGAACATGGCAAACGCTATTAAGAAGATATCGATCCAGCGGGGGTACGATATCAAGAACTACACCCTTTGCTGCTTCGGAGGGGCCGGAGCCCAGCATGCATGCCGGGTGGCTGATTCCCTGGGACTGAAGACCATATTTATCCATCCTCTTGCAGGTGTGCTCTCTGCATACGGCATGGGACTTGCAGACCAGAGGATAATGAAAGAGAAGGCTGTGGAGCATGTACTGGATGATGAACTGGTTCCCGGACTTGCCACGGAGTCTGCAAGAATGGAGGCAGATGGAAGAGAAGACATGCTGATGCAGGGAGTAAGGGAAAAAAATATCAGCGCATTGCACAGAGTTCATGTAAAGTATAAAGGAACCGATACTCCTCTGATAGTTGATTCAGGTGGAAAGCAGGACATAATCAATGCCTTTGAACATGAGCATAAGAAGCGTTTCGGGTTCCTGATGAAAGATAAGGAGCTAGTTGTTGAAGCCATCTCGGTGGAGATCATAGGTGCCGGGGAAAAGGTAGAGGAAGGTGAGATATCGTCCCCTGGCGATGGAAAAAATGAGACTTCATACCACACACGCATGTACACCCAAGGCCGGTTCCATGAAACACCTGTGATCAGGCGCGAGGACATGGAACCGGAAACGGACATCTTTGGCCCGGTCATAATCACAGAGGAGAACACCACCGTTGTCATTGAACCGGGCTGGAAGGCTGAACTCAGTCCTGCGAACAGTCTGATACTCAGAAAAATACAGCAGATCTCAGAAATGCAGGCCGTTAGCATGGATGCAGACCCCGTGATGCTTGAGATATTCAACAACCGTTTCATGTCCATTGCAGAGCAGATGGGCTATACGCTCCAGAATACCGCCTATTCAGTCAATATCAAGGAAAGGCTTGACTTCTCTTGTGCGGTCTTTGATTGGAAAGGGAACCTTGTTGCCAATGCACCCCACATACCTGTGCATCTTGGCTCTATGGGTGAAAGCGTCCGCTCGATCATCGATCAGTTCGTGGATATGCAGCCAGGTGAGGTCTTTATGGTCAACTCTCCTTTTAAGGGCGGGACCCATCTGCCGGATATCACTGTGATCACACCTGTTTTTATTGAGGACAGGGCAGCCTTCTACGTGGCATCACGGGGACATCATGCGGATGTCGGGGGGATCAGCCCGGCTTCCATGCCTCCCAACAGCAGCAATATCGAGGAGGAAGGTGTCATGACCGGGGGGATGCGGATAGTCGAACACGGATGTTTCCTGGAGGAAAGTGTAAACCGGTGGTTGCTATACGGCAAATATCCGGTACGCAATCCCCAACAGAACATTGCTGACCTGCGTGCCCAGGTGGCTGCGAACGAGAAGGGGACCATGGAGCTAAAACGGCTTGCAGAGACATTTTCCCTTGAGACAGTGGAGGCCTATATGGGCCATGTGCAGGACAATGCCGAGGAGGCTGTGAGAAGGGTTATCACTTATCTGAGGGATGGAGAATCGGTGCAGACCTTTGACGATGGAAGCGAGATAAAGGTGAAGGTCAGAATTGACAATGAGATGAGGGCCGCACACATTGACTTCACGGGAACATCGCCCCAGCATCCCGGAAACTTCAATGCGCCTGTGGCTGTCTGCAAGGCTGCGGTGCTTTACGTGTTCAGGACACTGGTGCAGGAGGACATCCCGCTTAATGAAGGATGCCTGAAACCGCTGGAGATATTCATACCTGAAGGCTGTATGCTCAACCCGGCATATCCTGCAGCGGTGGTCGCGGGAAATGTGGAGACCTCTCAGGTCATCGTGGATGCACTTCTTACGGCGCTCGGGGTGATGGCAGCTTCGCAGGGGACCATGAACAATCTCACTTTCGGGAACTCAGAGCACCAGTACTATGAGACCATATGCGGCGGTTCGGGAGCGAGGAATGGCTTTGATGGTACGGACGCGGTGCACACCCATATGACAAATTCGAGGATAACCGATCCCGAAGTGCTGGAGTGGCGCTTTCCGGTGCTGCTGGAAGAGTTCTCCATAAGGCAGGGAAGCAGCGGGAGAGGTAAATACTCCGGGGGATGTGGTGCTGTCAGAAGGATACGCTTTCTGGAGCCTATGAAAGCGGCTATACTTTCAGACCACAGAAAAGTAGCACCTATGGGACTGTGCGGCGGAGAGGATGGGGAGGTCGGACGAAACTATATCGTTAAAAAGGATGGAGTCGTTCTTGAACTTGGGGGAAAAGCCGAATGTACTATGGATGCCGGAGATGTCTTCGTCATTGAGACTCCGGGAGGTGGAGGTTTCGGAGATCTGGAAGGAAACTCTAAAAGAAAATCTTAAGTAATGACGCTTGTTAATCTGTTATATAACGCGAACAAAGTAAAATCCTGTTAATCATGAACTCTGATACAAACTTAAAGGAAGTCACCATCAAGGGTGTCTTCATGGTGAACATACTGGGGAGATCTGTTCCCTCTGTTATGCTTGAGGATGAAGAGGGCTCGCTCATGCCGATACACATCGGCAATGCTGAGGCACTTTCAATTAACTCGGTATTGAGAAATGAGACTATGCCAAGACCTATGACACACGACCTTATCGTTACCATGCTGGAAAGGCTTGGGACAAAGGTCGAGACTGTCATTATCGATGAGAAGATAGACAACATCTACTATGCAAGACTCAGGCTCGACAGGGAAGGAAGCAGTATTGAGTTCGATGCCCGTCCAAGCGATTGCATTGCCATGGCCCTGCGGCAGAATGCCCCGATCCTGATAGACCGGGATATCTTCGCGGATGATTCTATCAACAAAGAGAATTTCCAGCTCTCAAAGTCCGTTGACGATTTTGAATAGACGGGCATTTGCATGGCAAAAATAATTATTAGGATCAGAGAAGTACATCCATGTGGCATCGAGTATTTTACCACCCGTTGAAATTCTTTTTCACGGTTATACTGGTGATGCTGATCGCATTCAGTATTTCTATCCTCTTCTTCGGCCTTGCCAGCACGGCATTCGCGAGGATAGGATTCTCATGGAGCGATGCATTTATCCTGCTCTTTCTCTCACTTATCGGGAGCAATATCAATATCCCGCTGACGACAATCGAGTCCGAGACCCCTATTGAGAACCACCGCTATGTGAAGGTCTTCGGTGTCTCCTACCGCGTTCCCTTCAAAGAGACCTACAAGACAAGGACAACACTTGCTATAAACGTCGGCGGCGCCATCGTCCCAACTATGGTCTCGCTGTACCTGCTGGTCCTTTTCCCCGAAGCCATCACCTACTCGATCTACGCAACGATCATCGTCGCCCTGGTAACCAAGCTGGTCGCCCGCCCCGTGAAAGGCGTGGGCATTGTCTCACCCGCACTCATCCCCCCTCTTGCAGCCGCACTGAGTTCCATGCTGGTGGTCTCCATGGCCGGAGCCAACCGCGATCTCCTTTTCATCACAGCCTACGTGAGCGGCACCATGGGCACACTCATCGGCGCCGACCTGCTGAACCTGAAAGCGATAAGCAAGATCGGGGCGCCGGTTGCGAGTATCGGCGGCGCGGGGACTTTCGATGGGGTGTTTCTGGCGGGGGTTATTGCGGTGTTGTTGTTGTGAGAGAATGAGAGAGAAATTTTGCGGAGATGTGTACAGGCTTATTTCAGCCTGCTTAAAAAAAGATAAATAGTATACTACGCAAATATTATTAAAAACTAGGGACGGTTGTGTGATTACAGATAAAGTCGAAGAAAGAAAATCCACTGAAGACGAGAAGGAAAATGATAATAAGAAGGAAAATACTCTTGGTTTTTCAATCACCCTCACCGCATTTTATATTACAGCATTGTACAACTTATATAATTATTCCGCAGAAAATCTATTCAATGTGAATTTAAGCTTGATAGTTTCCTTCATGGAAGCAATTTTGTTCAGTGCACTGTTATTATTAGTACTTTCTATATTTACCAAAGGCTACTCGTTGGAGCTTACTGATAGAAATAGAGATTTGGCAGTATATTTGTCATCTTGTTTTTACGCTCCTAGCTTCCGTGTATTGATTTATTCCATTCCGATTTCGGCATACTTCTATCTGACGAAAGATTTTGAATACAAACTGCTTTTATACATAATAATCTCGATTGTTATTGTTGTATTCCTTATGTATCCTATTTTCAAAAACAAAGGAGATAAATCATCCACAGTTTTTGCACTTAGCTCTTTGATTTTACTCATGCTAGGACTAATTATATACTCCATCGCATTTTCAACATTCATAGATATCAGACCTAATAATATTGACATTGAGATGGACAGCGTTTATGAGTTAGATGAATCTTTTATTTTGGTATCTGCAACAGTAACTGGAGTAAACAATGATTTATTTGTAGGGCTTTTTCAGGAAAATGAATCAAATTCTTTAAATTTAATAGAGGAAATAAAGATTTCTATTAACACTACTGATAGAATAGTGGAAAAGGGTTCTGATTATTTAGTAGGCGATTGTTTGAATAATGGAAACTACAATATATTCATTAATACTTCTAGTCTAGAAGCTGGATACTACGAACTTTGGTTTAATGTTGCCGGCACTTCTAATATTGCCTCGGAAAGTTTTTACTTTGTTCACACCAAAAGTAGTGAACATTCATAAGCAGATGTGCACTAATCGTTTTTAGGAGTAAAGATTCTCAAAGAAAAAATATAGATAAATCATGAGATAATATAAACAATAAAAGTTTTTTCAAATTTCAAAATGTATTTATAACATTATTTTCTAATTCACCTAATGTATACATATAAATATGACAGGGGTAGGACCGGTTGACTAAAAAAATTAATCAGAACAAAGTTGATGATCTGCTGAACGATTGCCAATATTCGAAAGAGGAGATTCACCAGCTTTTGAATGAAGTTGACCGGATACTGGAGCATCCTAATTATGAAGATGCAAAAGTTTTGCATCAACATTTCAATTGTTCAAGCGTAAGTTCATTATTCCGTAGATTTACAGTTTGATTTTTTTTCAGGTGGCATTTATGGAACGACCTGCATTCGATGTTTTTGAGTTTACGGAAGAGCTAGTCAAAAGTAAATTATGTCCGATTATAGGCAAATCTTCTCAGAGTTTGTATTTACTTAATTACCTTGTAGACATAAAAGCAAACACTGTTCTCGTAGAGCACAGTTATATTGACAAAGATTACCTTATGGATTATTCTAACTTCTATTCCAGGTCTTTTGAAGTTGAAAAATATACCAAGAGGTTACACTTCTTTAATGAAGGATTTGACCGGGCCGATTTCGAGCTTTTATTTGAAAACAATGAAAATTTCATTGATTCACTGAGGTTATCTTACCTCGGATTCATTGTGGTAAAGCCAATAAAAATCCCCGTGAATAACAAACTTGAACCTTTAATTGGCAGGACGGTATTACAAACATATGATCCTGATGATGGCACTGACCGGAGACAATATCTAAAGAACACATACAAAGTTTCACTTTTTGGGTTAAGATTGGAAATACAATCCTTGCCATTTCAAGCACAGGACTTTGCGGTTGCAGCATGTGCAACTACTGCACTATGGATTGCTCTACATCCGCTGAATCACCTTTTTGAAACGCAAAAAAATGCCCATTTGAGATAACACAGGCTTCAATATCGTTCCCATCGATAAACAGGAATTTTCCTACGACCGGTTTGAATGATTACCAGATGAAAAATTATTTTAATTCTGTCGGCTTGGAAACTGAAATAATATCCACGGAAAAAATAGATTTGCCTGCAAATCTGGAAG
Source organism: Methanolobus sp. (assembly GCA_033549165.1). GTDB lineage: Archaea > Halobacteriota > Methanosarcinia > Methanosarcinales > Methanosarcinaceae > Methanolobus. The sequence goes on along the minus strand of JAWSUM010000075.1, from coordinate 7,567 downwards.
AACTCGGAATTACAATAGATCAGAACTTTATAAACCAATACGTGAATGATGCAATAAAAGCATATATGGATTTCAAACTGCCTATAATTGCAGTTCTGGAATTAAAAAGAATAAAAAATTCCCCTGATTACCATGCCGTGGTAATAAGTGGTTACCGCACAGGCGAAAATGGAATTATCAAGCAACTCTATGTGCATGATGACCAGTTAGGCCCATACACCAGAGTCCAATCCGCAAGAAAGGACAATGGATTTGTATATTGGGATTATGAATTGAAAAGGAACTATAATCAAATACACCTATTTGAACTGATAATTCCCCTGTACTCCAAATTGAGATTGACTTTCAGTAATATATACATAGAATTCTTAAAAGTAAAGTCAAAAATGAAGGAAGGAATAACGGCACACATTTTCCTGACTGAATTGAATGATTACAAAGAGTTTTTGTTATCCAGAGATTTTGAAAATAAGAGGTACATATTGACAGGATTTTTCCCAAAATATCTGTGGGTGATAAGAATTCAAATCAAAGGAGAGCCACTAGCTGATTATTTGTATGATGCAACTGCTGTGTACACTAATAAGATATGTAGCATCCTATTTTACTGATACAACATCGCACCATTACCAGCTCATCCATCATATCATCCCGCATCATTGGATGCAATGCCCTCATAAACGAACTGTATCAGGATAACAAACACCACGGCGAACAACCCACCAAATATGAGAGCCAGGATCTTGAGAAGAAGGCTGCCTTCGAACCACATCAGGTGCAAGACTACCAGCCACAGCGTGAAGGCTCCTGCGACCAATATGCTCGTAAGGATCGCCATGCTGAATCCCTCAGGCATAAAAGCGGCATATGACAATGCGAAGAAGACTACCAGTATTCCCCACACGTAGAGCCAGTATTTAGACGGTATTGTATTATCATTGTTCAAGTAGACTCCTCCCTCTTTAAAGATCATCCGGGCATTCCTTCGGATTTGTCCGAAACCGTGTAAAAACATAAAGACTTTAAGAAGATATACTTTTCGATTAATCGTCTTGTTTTTCTAAATATATACTTCTTTTATGTAAAGAAAAGTTCAATAACAACTTTCTGCAAATTATATGATCTGTTTTTTATATTATGCATGTCTTAAATAATAAATTAAACTTTTGATATCAGAAGGTGGTTTTTATAAACTCATTGAAACTACGAACATTAAAATATCCAATATTATTATTATTGATCCTGTTCTCAGCCATAGGAATTGCATCCGCAGCAGACATCATCATCGGCGAAGGAACAGGGAACACTACAATCAACGCTGCACTGGCCAATGCAACTGACGGAGACACTATAATCGTCAGTGATGGAACCTATACTGAGAACATAGTAGTTAACAAAAGTGTCATAATCCGCTCTGAGAACGGCTCCGCAAGTACGGTCGTGAATGCAGCATCAATAGACACACACATATTCAATGTCACGGCCAGCAACGTTACAATTAGTGGGTTTAACGTCACAGGTGCGACAAACTACAGTAGCATTTACGTGTTTTCAGCTTTAAATTGTAACATCTCAGACAACTTGGTGTCTGAAAGTTATGCAGGCATCTACTTTTACAATTCAAATGACAGCACTATAAGCAACAATCAGATCGGTTCTAACACAATTGGCATCTATCTGCAGAAATCCGCCAATAATACCATGGTCAATAACACGATGGAGTCGAATGATTATAATTTCGGGACCTACGGACCGAATCCGGAACATTTTGTCCATAATATAGACACCAGCAATCAGGTCAATGGAAAGCCGCTCTATTATCTGGTCGATCAGGCGGATACACAGGTCCCCCTGGATGCGGGACAGGTTTACGTTGTAAGCTCCGCGAACATTACTGTAAAGGATATCTCAATCTCTAACGGCTATGAAGGTGTAATGCTTGCATATACTAACAATTCAAGGGTCGAGAATATCACTGTTTCACAAAACGCTGGTGGAGTCCTTCTAGTAAATTCCGATTCCAACACTCTTGATAAGATCAATGCCATCAACAACACTTATGGAATATACCTTGAGAACTCTACTGACAATACTCTTACCGACAGCATAATCGGATCAAGCGGATGGGATGGCATTTCCCTGTATTCTTCAAGCAATCATAATGTCCTAGACAACAACACAATCGACTCCGGCGGTTGTGACGGCATCTATATCGATAATTCGGAAAACAACATCCTGAGCAACAACACGATAATCGATAACCCTGAATCAGGAATAGATCTCTACTATTCAGACAGCAACAGTATGGTTGGCAATATTGTAATTAACAACACCTACCACGGCATTCACCTTAACGTTTCAAGTTACAATACGCTGACCGGCAATAATGCAAGTGATAACTTAAAGAGCGGAATCTATCTTTACAATGTGAGTAACTACAATGTTCTGGATGACAATACTGCAATAAATAACACTGAGAAAGGAATCTTCCTTCTTAATGCAAGCAATAGCATCTTAACCAACAGTTCTGTCAGTTCCAACGATTACGGCATCTTCCTGGAAGATTCGACCAACAATACCCTGGCCAATAATACCATGGCATCAAACGATTTTAATTTCGGAGTTTATGGTCCTGAACTGGAGCACTTCGTCCACGATATAGATACCAGCAACATGGTCAATGGAAAACCGCTCTATTACCTAATCACCCAGGCGGATATGCAGGTACCTCTGGATGCAGGGCAGGTATATGTCATAAACTCCACCAACGTCACAGTCAGGGACATCTCCGTATCAAATGGTTACCACGGTATAGCGTTTGCATATACCAGTAATTCAAGGATAGAGAACTTTACCGCATCAGACTGTTACCGCGGTATCTACATGATGCACTCTGACTTCAACACTATCGAAAGTATAGTGACAAATGACAACATTTACGGCCTCGAAATCAAAATGTCAGGTAATAATCTATTATCCAATAGTACCTCCATATCCAATATAGCAGGATTATATCTTATTAATTCCAGTAATAACGACTTAAATAACATTGATCTGGATTCCAACACAATAAACGGGATAAGATTTTCCAACTCGGACAATAACAACCTGACAAACAGCACTGCAAATGACAGTTTCATTGGTATAGATATCTCCAATTCCGCGTTCAACACAATTAACAACAACACCGCTAATACTGGAAATTACTACGGCATCTATATTTACAGGTCAGATAATAACACACTTACCAACAATACTGCCAGTAGCAATGAACAGGCAGGAATTTACTTTTACTACGCTGATAGTAATACACTGGAAAACAATACTGCCAATGATAATGATCTGGACGGTATTGCGCTAAGATATTCAAGCAACAACGTTTTCATCAATAATACCGCCAATACTAACTCCAGGGCAGGTTTTGTTCTGGAGGGTTCTAATAGCAATACACTGACCGACAACAGTGCCAGAGGCAGTACCGGTGACTGGGCTTCAATCACTGCGAATATGGGTATTGAATCCTTAAGCAATGAACCTTTGACCACATATTTTGACGAGATGGGTAGTATCGTCAATACAGAAGAATATGCTCTGTTCGACTTGGCATCCTCACCTGAATACCAGGGCCAGTCTGCCTCCATGGACTCCCGGTTAAACCCCACTGCCAGTGTCGTGAGTACCTCATTTGGAGTCGCTGTTGGCTTTTCTTCTGACAATGTGATATCATCAACCCGTACAACGGGCAACTATTACGGTCTTTATACACTTCTGTCAGCAAACAACACAATAAGTGATCTCATACTGACCAACGGTCTGGCACAGCTGTCTTTTGTGACCGATGAGAGCATGATATTAATGAGTGGTTCTGATTCTAACTCCGTGCAATTTTCCGGCAAAGCGAATGTAAACGGTTATGTTGGTATTGTACATTCGTCCGTTGCCCCGTCATCTGCTCTTCCGTCTCCAGATAACATGCTTATAGCATATTCCTACGATGATTCGGGAATGAGCAATGCCACTGAAACTTCTGTCTCCCTGTTCAGGATTAATAATGCCCGATGGGCCCAAGTCCCGAATGCCACGCTCAATACGACCGGGAACTATGTTTTCGCAAATCTTACTGAATTCGGTACCTTTGGTCTTTTCAAAGATGCTGCCGGTTCCGCTGTACCAACTTTTTCCGGTTCTCATGACGATTCCCTTGCAGCAAGAATCAGATCACAGGGAACTGTTACCGACCTGCCCGTTACCGGGGACGGCGAAATTACAGCTGATACTGTCATAAGGTCATCGGATGCATCGACTACACTGTCGATGAGCAAAGGGACAAAAGCCCTTGATTCTTATGGAAATCCTGTGAATAAGATCATAGTCACCACTCCGGCATCCCTGCCGGCAAACACTCCAGGGGAAGTCATTGAATCCGGACTCTACTTCGATTTCGGTCCATCCGGAACCACATTCAACCAGGATGTACTGGTAACAATGGACTTCGATCCGGAAGAATTTGAGGGCAGAACCCCGGTAATCTATACTTACACGTCCGAAGATGGCTGGATTGCCCTGGAAACAACTATTGACTGGGAGAATGGCAGAGCAACTGCTATGATACGTCACTTCTCACTCTATGCGCTGTTCGGGAGCGATTCTGAAAGCACCCAGGAGATATCACTTGAACCGGCATCAGAAATTACAGAAACTTCTGCCACTGCTGAAGAAGAAACATCTGTTGAAGAGAAAAGCGGTTTCGGCTATCTCTACTGGATAATCGGAATAGCGGTTGTACTGGCACTGGGAATTCTTACCGTAAAAAAGAAGTAGATCAAGGAAGGACATACATCCTTCCGGATTATTTTTTTGAATGTCCAGAGAGTTCAGCATCTTCTGGGGAGTTAATTGTTTTTTGTTTTTGAACATTATCAGATCATGCTTTTTTGATCCTGTCCCGATACCAGATTAGAATAACAGCCACCAATCCAGATACCAGCAGCAGTATATCCTCCAGGATTCCAAAAGCAAATGCAGCAGTAAATCCCACAAAAGACCATAGCAGAGGAATTACAAGGATTGATTTTGGCACTTTCGAAGAGGTCCATAGCAGGAGTCCGAAAGTGAATATCGTAGTGGGGCAGGGAACTCCGAAGATCGGCTGGTAGGGGTAGACGTGTCCTATGAAATAGCCGAATATCGGATATAGCACCAGCCCGTAAAGGATCATTGCCAGTCCTGCGAACCCGTATATGTCCGTGCCGAACCTGAAAGAGAGTTTCCTGTCAAGCACCCCGTATTTGAAAAACAGGACAGCCTGAACGATGAACAGCAATCCGAACAGGTAGGCTGGCCTGTTTATTGAGGAAAAATAGAGAATATAATAAACAAAACCCATCCAGAGCCATAGATAAGCAAGTATGCCGGAGATTACCTTATCGGAATATTCCTTTTTATTGAATACCAGATACAGCGCCACTCCTGCAAGCAGATACAGGAATATCTGTGCAGGGAAAACTTCAGTGTTATAACTTGCAAAATTGTTCAGGAATTGCTCTTCTGTGAAGGGGAAATTCATACTGTCACCAGCTATATTTTCGAATATTTTTGAGATTTGGGCAATGAATATGTAATAATTCACTCTTATATATTTATGACTGTTTTGTACTGCTGAAAAAAGATGTCTCTGTTAAAATTATAATATCCACGGAAAACAGAAAAAATCCGGGAAAGAATCCCGAAAATCCGGCAGGTTCCTTTAAGGTTCCTGCCAAAAAAGGTCATATCATGGAAAGCGCTTTCTCGAACAATGTTATGTTCTCAGGCGAGTCAGGTGCAGCTTCAGCCTTTGCCGAGCTCATCTTTGTGATCGCCGCAAGCTTAACCTGGGCACTGAGTCCGCCTTTTGCCTTTGCGGCTGCATAATATGAGACTAATTTCTGACCCATACTTACACACCGCCTTCATTTGAGTTGTTCTCGACCTCATCCGTAAGGAATTCCACGACTGCGAACACGCTTTTCATGCCTTCGTTCAGTTCGTATATCTCCGATCTTGACTTTATTAACGGAAGCTCTACTTCCAGGTTACCGTTCGAGATCTCGTTCGCAACAGCAGTAATGCTATTGAGTTCTTTGATGATCGTCCTCGAGAAATACAGGATCACCAGAGTGGCGGCGAGTATTGAACCGAACAAAACGTAGTAAACCAGGGAACTCAGGAAATCCTGCTTTTCCTTGACAGTGGCTATATCGAAATCAACACCAAGGACACCTGCAACATTGCCTTCTGAGTCATATATCGGAGCATAGCCTGTCAGGAACGTACCCCATTCATCCGTATATGGCTCAGCTGACACATAGGGACCTGACATACCCATCTGGATATCCTCTACCGGGGCATCTTCATATATCTCATTTGCGTAAATATCAACTCCCCAGTCCTCAAGATAATCGACATCAACAATGAACCTTGCATTGTCTTCCCCGTCCAGTCTCATGATATAGAGATAAGTGATTGTATCGGTGTTATCTCCTCGCAATTCATCCAGTTTTTCATAGACCTGCATGAATGCCTCATTCTCAGTATCTTCCTCCGTATTGATCTGGTTCAGGAGATCACCGTCTATCTGGCTCGACATTATATTTGCAGTGAGGGTCAGCTCCTCTTTCATCTGATCCGTTATAGCTGTCTTCGCCTCCTGGACCGTAAAGAAGAAAGTGCCCAGCGACACCAGCAGGATCAGAACCAGGAAACTTACAGTAAGTTTCGTTTGCAAACTGTTATACCATTTAACCATTTTTTACCTCTTAAAAAGACGATAAGTACCATCGTATTCATAAATATATATATTTAATCTGTATAAACAATTATACCCTTGATCGCGTTTCAATAACCTATTAATACAGTTACTTTTCATTACCCATACATGCTCACAAAAAGGATCATACCATGTCTTGACGTAACGCTTGACGAAGCCGGGGGGACTGTCGTCAAGGGAATAGAATTCGTAGACCTGCGCAAAGCAGGCGACCCTGTGGAACTTGCCAAAAGGTACAACGAACAGGGTGCGGATGAACTTGTATTCCTGGACATCACGGCATCCCATGAAGGACGCTCAACCATGATCGACGTCATTGAGAGGACCGCCAACGAAGTGTTCATTCCCCTGACAGTTGGAGGCGGCATAAACTCTATCGAGGACATCCGCCAGATACTGCGTGCAGGTGCAGACAAGGTATCCATCAACACGGCAGCCGTCAAGAACCCGCAGCTCATCAGGGAATCCTCTGAGATATTCGGAGCCCAGTGCATCGTCACAGCCATCGACTGCAAAAGGAACACCAATGTTGAGGACAATCCCGACAAGACCATACTCGAACTGGAAGACGGCACTTCGGCATGGTATGAGGTAGTTATCTACGGCGGACGCCAGCCCACAGGCATCGATGCCGTGCAATGGGCGAAGAAGGTAGAAGAGTTAGGTTCAGGGGAGATACTGCTCACCAGTATGGACAGGGACGGCTTTCGCTATATCTCGCAACCGGGTGCCCTCAACTACGGCCAGGCACTGGCGATG
>JAWSUM010000074.1:0-15075 GCA_033549165.1 Methanolobus sp. | reverse complement strand
GGGAAGGAACTTTGTCAGCAACGAGGACATCGAGGCAATGGCCTATCCGGTCCTGAGGCACAGGATAATCCTTACCTTCGAATCCGAGAGGAAGGGTATCACTACGGACCAGGTAATCAGGAACATCCTTGAAAAGATTAAGTAACTGAACGGCCAGACCGGAACAAGCTAATCCGAGAAGCAGGCAATGAGCGAAAAAAAGCATACCATCGACGTCGATTTCTTCAGACAGCTTGACCGCTTTACCTTCATGGTCAGGAAGAAGGTGTCCACCGCATATGCCGGCAGCAGGCGGTCCACCCATAGCGGCAAGGGGCTAGATACGATCGGCTACAGAGAGTACAATCCGGGAGACGAGCTCAAATCCATAGACTGGAAGGCCTATGCAAGGTCGGAGAAACTCTATGTACGCCAGTTCGAAGAGGACAAATCACTTACGACCCACATCCTTCTGGACGCCAGCAAGAGCATGGACTATGCAGGCGAGGATATGACCAAATTCGAATATGCCACGATGCTTGCAGCAGGTTTTGCATATCTTGTGACAAAGGACAACGACAAGTTCGCAATATCCACCTTCTCAGATGAGGTGAATATCTCCAAGGCAAGAAGGGGAAGAAAATACCTCCTGCAAACTATCGAGCGGCTTGAGAGCCAGAAGCTCGGAGGAAAGACCGGTATTGATGAGGTGACCGCCCAATACGGGAAAGCCATTAAATCGAGGTCACTTATCATAATCATCTCTGATTTTCTTGACGACTTCGCAGCAATTGAATCTGCAATCTATCGTTTTTCCTATCACGACCTGATCCTTGTGCAGGTACTTGATCCCACGGAAAGGAACCTGACAATACACGGCCATAGCAAACTGGTCGACCTTGAGACCCAGGCTAACCTTGACACTTATATCAGCGACTCTTTCAAGGAAGAATACCAGGACCAGCTGGAAACACATATCAATAAGATAAGCGATGCATGCAGCAGGGTCGGGGCCGAGTTCTACACATTCACCACGGACGTCCCGATATTCGACGCGTTCCTTAACACCATAAGCAGGAGGAGATGGTAATGCCCTTTGAGACCCCTCTTGCACTTATAGCTCTTGCAAGCATCATCCCGCTTATCATACTCTACCTGCTGCGTCCGAAGCCGTTGCAGGTGATGGTTCCCTCACTGATGTTCCTGATGAAGATACAGGAAGAAAAAAAACGTTTCTACACATCCATTACCAGGCTCATCAAAGACCCGCTCTTTCTTATCCAGCTACTGGTGCTGATATTGCTTGCACTGGCAGCGGCAGCACCGTTCATCGAGACCCAGGAACCTCTGAGCGGTGAGCACACAGTTATAGTCATCGACTCATCTGCAAGCATGCAGACCGATAGCCGCTTCGATGATGCTGTCTCAAAGGCCAGGGATTATGTGAGCAGGACGAACAGCATCATACTGGCAGGGAACACTCCCATAACCATGCTGGAGAGCGGAGGTTCGGATGCTGCTTACCAGACACTTGACTCGGTGGAGCCAACTGCGACCGTTGCAGATATCTCCAGCGCCGTTTCCGCGGGCATGCGGATGCTTTCCGATGAAGGTGGCAGGATAGTCGTGATCTCCGATTTCACTAACTGGGACGGTGACGACCCTGTGAATGCCAAGACCCTTGCACAATCCTACGGACTTGATGTCGAGTACGTCCTTGTTGGCAGGACCACTGACAATGTGGGTATAATACAGGGAGAGGTCGAGGCAGTCGACGGGTCCTATACCTATACCGGTGTCGTGAAGAACTACCATAACAGCAGGCAACTGGTCGAACTGGAGATCAGCAATGAAGAAAACGGCCAGACAAAGACCGTGGACCTCAACATACCCGCTAAGTCTACACAGCAGTTCCTCGTCAGCAATCTCGGTAAAGGCATCACTGAAGTTACGATCACAGGCTCTGACAGCCTCATGGTGGACAACACCGCCTATATATCCGTACCCAGGACTTCTACAAAACAGGTCCTCGTGGTATCGGATGCTGAAAAGCTTCCTTCCTACACGGCCCTGTCACTTATGCCAAATGTCAGGACGACTCTCATCGAAGGAGTGCCTGCCGACCTCTCACAGTACAGTGTAGTGGTCATCGCGAACAAGGAGAGAGCACTTGCATCGAATGAGATAGAGACACTGAGCAGTTTCATCAACGGTGGCGGAAAGGTCGTCTTCATGGCAGGCGACGCCCTGTCCGGAGAGAATGCCGGAACCGAACTGCAGGCACTTATGCCTGTGAGGACGGATGGCGTAGTCGAGACAGAGGACGGGGTCACACTGGAAATCGTACAGGAAACCGTACTCAGCGAGGATATCAAGTTCGATGAGATCGCTGTCTATGAATATCTGAATGCCACCGCAAGACGTGGTTCCACCACACTGGTCAATACTACCGAGGGAACACCTATGCTCAGTTACGGAACGATCGGTGACGGTACTGTTGTCTACCTGGGATTGAACGACGCCCTTGCGGAAGATGCCTGGAACAATTTCCATAACCTGCCAGAATACCCTGTTTTCTGGTTCAAGCTCGCCGGCTGGCTGGGAGGCACGGGAAGTATCACGGACTACAACCTGAAGACAGGATCGGTCTCCGCGCTTGCGCAGGCGCAGGACATCGAGACACCCGGCGGGGTACAGAACGTCAACAGGGTCCTCTATGACCAGGCCGGTGTGTACACTGTTGCAGGCAAGCAGATAGCCGTCAACCTTTACAATGACAGGGAGTCCGACACAACACTTGAAGGAGCGGACCTCATCGACCGTGCACAGGCTGAAGGCGAACCCGGCATCGTACGTGCTGATACCTACACTGCAAAGAATTACCTTGACACATATATGATAATCATAGTTTTCCTGCTTGTCCTGCTTGAATTGTACATTATTAGAAAGCGGGGTGAACTGTAATGGCAATCATAAACCTTGAGAACCCGGAGATACTCTGGCTCATCGTACCTGTGATTGCAGGTGGCATCTACCTGCTGAAAAAGTCCACGAAGAAGAGCCTTATACTCTCCAGGATAATTGTTGCGATCCTGCTCGTGATCGCACTTGCATCACCCTATACTCTGGACCCCAGGGTTACCTCGGACGAGAATCCCGATATAGTTCTTATATCCGATGAAACGGCCAGCATGGAACTCTTTGGCGGGGATACTTCCACGAACCTCTACGAATCCCTGACCGCAAAGACCCCCACGACCCTGGTGCAGCTTACAGGAGAAGAGACCGCCCTTGGGGATGCCATCATGCAGTATGCCAGAGGCGACAACCAGATAGTCCTGGTCACAGACGGTAACAACAATCAGGGAGCTGAGCTTGAGGAAGCCCTGCAGTTTGCGGAAGACGTTGGGACAACCGTCTACTACGTGGAGCCGGAACTTGAGTACAATGACCTGAGTGCGCAGATCGTCGGTGATAAGACTGTCATTGTTGGCAATGATAACCAGTTCGACATCGTTGTGACCCAGGCAGACGATGAGACTGCAAGTTACAGTTATGAACTCTACAGTGACGACGAGCTGATAAGAAGCGGGAACGCTGTTATAGATGAAAATAAACGAAACGACAAAATAACAGTATCTCAGGTGAAGTTCTCGAGTCTCGGAAAGCACACACTGAAGCTGGTGGTCACACCTTCTAACTATGACAGGGATCCAATCAACAACGTATTCTATAAGAGCGTATATGCGATCCCGAAACCCAGTGTACAGGCAGTCGGACTTGAAACTGACTCTCCCCTGGCCTACACCCTCTATAAGCTCTATGATGTCTCTAATACGGATGATTTCTCGGACCTTGACGGCACGAAGGCCATTGTAATAGATAATGTCAACTCGAACTCTTTCTCCGAAGCTGATGTGGAAAACCTCAGGGAATATCTGCTAGACGGACGCGGCATTGTTGCTGTGGGAGGAGAGAATTCCTACAACTTCGGAGGATATCTAAATTCATCCATCGAACAGATACTTCCTGTGATCTCCAAACCTACTGACTACAGTGGTGGAAGGAATGTGGTGCTTGTCCTTGATATATCACCAAGTACAAGAGACCATGGTACACAGGGAGATATTCTCGGAAACGCCATCAAAATCGTTGAAAATGAAAATCTCAGGGATGCTTACCTCGGAGTTATAGCATTCGGTAGTGAAGGACTGGACCTTTCTAACGGTCTTGTCTATCTTGGAAGCTCATCCAATATCGACTCACTGACAAATAGTATTGAAACGCTGGCACCAACCTCAACAAGTAAGACATCACTTAACGAAGGACTCCTGATAGCAGAAGAATGGCTGCAGAACGAGGCCGGTGAACTGGACATAATTATCATTTCGGACGGAGGTATCGAACAGTCATATGATGAAAGCCTTGAAATTGCAAACAGGATACAGGGCAATGGTGTGAACATGTATTATATTCACATCCAGTCCAGTGCTCCCTCCCAGTATGACGACTATGGAACCGCTTATGCCGAGAAACTGATGAACGAGATAGGAGGAACTTATTTCCATATTGCACGGGGAGAGAGGGCTAATATTGTCTTTAACGAGTTGCAGGAACAAACTGATGAGGACAATGCTACCCAGTTAAGCTCATATCCTCTCATCGAACTCAATTCCAAACACTTCATAACAAGCAGTGTCGATCTTGAAGGCAACATAACCGGTTTCAATGATGTCACACCCAAGGCAGGCGCCGACCGTCTCGTCATAACCAGCACCGGCAAGCCAGTACTTACAACCTGGCGATATGGACTCGGCAGGGTGGCTGCCCTGACAACCGATAACGGCGAAGGTGGAGAGGCAAGATGGGGTTCACATTTGTATGAAGGGAACAATTCCAAACTGATCTCCTCGACAGTCAACTGGGTCATCGGCAATCCCAGGGAAGAAACAGGTGCAGTTGTGGAAGCTCCGGACGGGTGGTTCGGGACGCCTGTAGGGATTGAGCTCACGATGTACGACGAGGGTATCCCTATCCTCAAACTTGATGGGGAGAATGTAGCCCTGTCGCTTACAGGCGACAATGTCTATGAAGCAGTGGTCGAACCAGCTACCATAGGTGTGCATGACCTGTCAGGCTACCCGCTTGCAGTGAACTACGCCCTCGAATACCGCGATGTGGGTCTAAATGAAGGACTGCCTGCATTGATAAAGCAATACGGCGGAAAGACATATACGGAAGAAGAAGCACGTGGCCTTCTGCTTGTGGATGCCAGGGAGAATTCCCAGAAACTGGTTCGCGAGACAGTAAGCCAGAAGATATACTTCCTGCTGGCTGCACTCATTATCTTCCTGGGAGAGGTCATCCTCAGAAGGCTGAAGGAAATACGGGAAATGAAGAAACTGCAGAGGGAAGCGCAGGAGTGATCCTGTCCCTTTGCATGCTATTTTGACAAAAGTATAAACAAGATATAAACACAACGGACACACTTAAGCTGTATTCTCCAGTTGCATATACTTGTTTTGCAGGGCTTCCATGACTCTTTTTTTGGCGCTCAGCTTTTTCATCTGGTCAAGCCTGTCGAATTCTCCCAGATTATCTTTTACCGGGTCATTTTCCAGCAATACCGAAACATCCCCTATCAGCTTTTTATAGATCAGATCCAGGCCTTTGCGGGTTATTCCTTTGCACTGTTCGTCCATGATACCTTTCTGAGCCAACTGGCTGCAGTGCTGACCAATCTCATATTCGCCCAGTTCAAGATATTCCACCACATCCCTGTTGCTTTCGTATCCAAGATAGAACGTAAACAGGATCCTGATCTGGCTATCCTCTCCTTTGTTCAGTATGCCGTAAAGCGCAAGGACAATGGAACTGTCGTTGGACACAAGGAAAATGGTCGCCCTGTCAAAGGTATGCACCAGCAGACCCAAGCCGGTACCTGTGATTTTTCTCAGTTCCACCTTACTGATCTTTTTTATGTCCAGGTATTTCCAGAGGTCTTCCGTTGCGACAAACCCGCTCAGGGAAGAGTTGCCCTGTTTCCATAATATTTTGTTTGCCTCGGGAATCGTGGGATGTTCATCTGCTGAAAGCCAGTTACTGGAGAATTCATCGAACTTGCTGTCTACATCGAAACCGGTTCTTTTTTTGTCGCTGCCCTTTATCTTTTCCACGATATCCATACCAGACGAAGTAAGCGAAGCATACTCATCCACCATACCATTCTTTTTCAGGTCATCGTAGGTCTTTTGAAGCAAGACGCTGTCCCCGTCAAAAAGCGGCAGTATGGCATCAGCATTGTTTATTTTCGCAGAGAAGAGGAATAACAGCAGTAGCTCTTCCGCCCTGAAGTTGCCAACCACCGGATCAGACCCCGAACCAAGAAGGCTTAGCAAAAAATATTTTAAAGTAGATACATCCTCCTTCCTACCTGCGATCACTAAAGAGAAAAGGACGTTTCCGTAGCCTATTGATGCTTCCTGCTTATAGTCGATCACAAGGAAATAGCCATGTTTTGTGGAACTCTGGATCTTGCTTGCAACCACCTGTGACAGTGGCCTGTCTACTAATTCAATTATCTTAAGTGGGATAAGGCTTACATCAGAGGAAGTATGAATCTCCAAATTTTCATCTGTTAAACGGACTTTCCACTTGTTCCACCTTGAGGAATCTACATGGTATATTGTAGATATCTGAGGAATGCCGGATATGCCGTAAAACTCCATTTCACAATAACGCATTATACCTTCCTGCTATGGAAATTGATTCTTATATTCTTAAGACAGATGTTAAGCAGTCACGCCTTACACTGACAAAGTTCAACTTTTACACCGTATAATTTTAGATATATATTATAGCTATTTATAATTATCTTCATCTATGAGGCGATGACAGCAACATAAATATAGCATCCTGAAAAACTTATAGATAACAAAAGGACAGGGGTTTTATCAATGCAGGTATCCGTGATCGGAGGAGCAATCGATAGCGGTAAGACTACTATCATACTGAGGCTTTGCAAGTATCTTAAGGAAAAAGGACAGCGTCCGGGAGTGATCATCCAGGAGAACGGGCAGGTGGACTATGATGAGAAGACACTGAAGAGTCTTGGCATCGAGACAAAGGAGATAAACAGTGTGTGTATCATCCCCTGTTCCCTTGACACGGATATCAGGAACAACCTCATAAGCCTTAAAGAGGAATCCGACCCGGATATAGTCTTTATTGAGGCTGAAGAGACCATAATTCCCGACAGGATAAGGACCGATATAGAAAGAATGGGGCTCCCTGACATAGAATTCCTGCCGGTAGTTATTATTGTGAACGCAGAGGATTTCGAGACCGAGGCAGACCAGCTGACGGAATATACCCGAAAACAACTGGAAGGTGCGGAAGTTGTCTGCATTAATAAAACCGATGTTGCTGATCAGGATGTTACCAACAGGATCGAGAACCTTGTGCTGAAGATCAACCAAAAGGCACGCATAATTAAGACATCGGCTATTATGGACGACGGGAAACTAAAAAGTATCCTGGCCTGAGCCATGCGTGACCGGACCCTTGCTGGCTTATTAATGAAAGATTTGTCATTTGTTTCTTCTGGCGTTATTTTGTTGATGTGGGTGTAGTCGTGGTCAATTTGTATGAATATTACTTTTAGTTATTAATTCACAATTGTTATATGCAAAAACTTATATACTAATTTACACTACTCTAAACTACGATCATACAATCAGGATCATTGCATAGTTTGCAGAGAACCACAGATCGATAAACATAAAGAGGAAACAACATGGACGAGAAACAATACGGATTCAACACCCTTGCCCTGCATGCAGGGCAGATCCCGGACCCTGTAACAGGTTCCCGGGCCGTGCCGATATACCAGACCGCATCCTACACCTTCAAAGATTCAGACCACGCTGCTAATCTTTTCGGGCTGAAGGAATTCGGTAATATCTACACAAGGCTCATGAACCCCACCACTGATGTCCTTGAAAAGAGAGTTGCTGCCATTGAAGGTGGCACAGGGGCACTGGCTGTTTCCTCGGGCATGTCCGCAATAACCCTTGCAACCCTTGGAGTCACCAGACTGGGTGATGAGATCGTTTCCGCCGACAACCTCTATGGGGGGACCTACCAGTTATTCAACAACACATTCCCGGACCTTGGTCGCAAGGTGAGGTTCGTGGACTCTACCAGACCCGAAGAGTTCAGGAAAGCGATCAATGAGAAGACAAAGGCCATCTATATCGAGATCATAGGTAATCCAAAACTGGACGTACCCAACCTCGAGGAACTTGCGAAGATCGCACATGAGGCAGGCATCCCTCTTATCGTGGATAACACCGTGGGTATCGGCATCATGCGACCGATAGATTTCGGTGCGGACATCGTAGTGCTCTCGGCGACAAAGTTCCTGGGAGGACATGGCACCTCCATTGGCGGCCTTATCATAGATTCCGGGAATTTCAAGTGGGACAATGGAAAGTTCCCTCAGTTCACAGAGCCTGACCCCAGTTATCACGGTCTTAAGTACTGGGAAACCTTCGGAAATTTCCCGGAACTTGGCAACATCGCCTTCATAATCAAGATGAGGGTTCACCTGCTCCGTGACCTGGGGCCTGCAATGAGCCCTTTCAATGCATTCCAGTTCCTCCAGGGACTCGAGACATTGCCCCTGAGGGTTGAAAGACATAGCAAGAACGCCCTTGAGGTAGCAAGGTTCCTCAACGATCATCCTCTTGTGGAATGGGTCAATTATCCCGGACTTGAGGACCATCCAGGCCACGAGCTTGCCGGCAAGTACCTTAACGGCAAGTATGGGGCCATCCTGGGATTCGGTATAAAGGGAGGACTTGAAGCAGGCAGGAAGTTCATCAACAACGTCAAACTGCTCTCCCACCTTGCCAACATCGGTGATGCAAAGACACTCGTCATCCACCCTGCTTCCACGACACACCAGCAGCTGACGGTTGAGGAAAGAAAGTCCACAGGTGTTACTGATGATTTTATCAGGATGTCTGTAGGGCTTGAGGATGTCGAGGACATAATCGCAGATATCGACCAGGCATTGAGGGAGTCTCAATGAAACATGAGTCAGTTGGTACTGTAGAAACCCAATATTACCACTTTCCCGAAGACCTCCGGCTTGACAGCGGGAAGGTGCTCAAAGGAGTGAGTCTGGCATACGAGACCTATGGCAGCCTGAATGCAGACAGGAGCAATGCCATCCTTGTCTGTCATGCACTTTCAGGTGATGCACATGCTGCAGGATGGCACCCCGGTGACAGGAAACCTGGCTGGTGGGATACACTGATAGGACCCGGAAAGGCACTGGATACCGGGAAGTATTTCGTTATCTGTTCGAACATACTGGGCGGATGCAAGGGCTCGACCGGTCCATCCTCCATAAATCCGGAAACCGGCAAGCCTTATGGGCTTGATTTTCCTGTGATAACCATAGGAGACATTGTAAGGGCTCAAAAGCAACTGACAGACCATTTTGGGATCCAGAAACTCTTTGCCGTGATCGGTGGTTCCATGGGAGGTGTGCAGGTACTCCAGTGGACCGCGTCCTACCCGAAATCCATAGCCAAGGCCATTGCCATCGCAACTACAGCCCGCTCCTCTCCGCAGCAGATAGCCTTCAATGAGGTTGCCAGGATAGCAATAGCTTCTGACCCTGACTGGAATAAAGGAGACTACTACTCCGGAACCCAGCCGGTTCGTGGTCTTGCACTTGCAAGGATGATAGGACACATCACCTATCTGAGTGATGACTCGATGCAGGAGAAATTCGGAAGGAGACTGCAGAACAAGGACAATTTCGACTTCAACATCGATTTCGATTTCGAGGTCGAGAGCTATCTCCACTACCAGGGACAGTCGTTCACCAGAAGGTTCGACGCCAACTCCTACCTCTATATAACCAAGGCCCTGGATTATTTCGACATGTCGAAGAACGGTTCCCTGAAGGAAGGCCTGAAAGATGTCGAGGCAAAGTTCCTGGTCATTGCGGTCAGTTCCGACTGGCTGTATCCACCGTATCAGTCCAGGGAAATCGTGGCCGCACTGAGTGCCAACGACAAGGAAGCGGTATACAGGGAGATCGAATCCAATTACGGACATGATGCCTTCCTCCTTGAATCCGGACATCTGAACTATCTCATAAGCAATTTCCTGTCCCATGTTGTCGTTGCGGATGTCATGAAGACAGAGATCGTTTCAATTAAGAATGGCCTGAGCATTGAAGAAACAGCCCGTGTCATGTGCAGGGAAGAGATCACACATCTTCCCGTAGTTTCCGAAGACAGCAAACTTGCAGGAATTGTCACATCCTGGGACATATCCAAGGCGGTTGCAATGAAATACACTTCCCTGGATAAGATCATGACAAGCAATGTAATAACCGCAAGTCCTGACGAGAGTATAGAGAGTGCCGCAAAAAAAATGGAAGAACACAATATTTCCGCACTT
The DNA here is from genome assembly GCA_033549165.1 of Methanolobus sp. GTDB lineage: Archaea > Halobacteriota > Methanosarcinia > Methanosarcinales > Methanosarcinaceae > Methanolobus. The sequence continues at coordinate 4,614 of JAWSUM010000074.1, read as the reverse complement.
CCTGTTGTCGATGATAACATGAAGATAGTCGGCATCATCGGAAGCGATGAGATAAACAGGCTCATTGGCGGATATGCGTGAGCCTGTTAAAAGAGTGATCAAATTTTGCTTTTGCAGTACTTCTGTTTTTTTGCAATTTCATGCAGTACTTGAAACCCTTTATATATACTGCTGCTTTAATACAGTACTGTTGAAAAACAGAGGTGTCACATGATCGACTTTGCCTGCAAGGAATTTGAAATCGAAGCCGTTATAAAATGCGGCCTGAACCTTACAAAAGCCGATCTGCAGGTACTCAAACATTTCCTGCAGTTCGGACAGGACTGGCTCAATACGGAACATATTGCAGAGGACCTTGGATTGAACCTTTCCACGGTCCAGAGAAGCGTAAAGAAACTATACGAACGCAATATCCTCATACGTTCCCAGAACAACATGGACGGCGGTGGATACTTCTTTGTCTATAAGATACGTAGCAAGAGGGAGATCCGTGAGCTTATCATGGAGATAGTCAACAGCTGGGTAAAACGTGTTGACAGCGAACTGCAGGCATGGGCTGAAGAAAAAAGGACCGGCGATGAAATTCATGGCCACCTCTGAGAACATTCAAAATCATAGGTGAAATAATGCTTAAAATCACTCCTTATCTTGGTATACTCGTCATAATAGTATCGATCGCAGGACTTTGGTTCCCGCTGCTGGGATACTTCCTGCTTCTGGTCTTTGCCACGCTCATGATAACCAGTATCTTCAGGGGAAGATGGTTCTGCGGCAACCTCTGTCCCAGGGGTAGTTTCAATGACTTCTGGGTAGGTAAGATAACAAGGAGCAAAAAAATACCGGGTTTCCTCAGAAGCCTCTGGATCAGGGTCCCTCTCTTTGCAATGATGATGGGATTCATGGGTTACAGGCTGCTCTCAACACAGGGGGTCATAAACCAGATCGGCATGGTGTTCGTTATAATGTGCCTTATGACAACTACCATTGCGCTCATTGCCGGAGTTACCTTCAGTCCCCGTACCTGGTGTACCTTCTGCCCCATGGGAACAGTGCAGAACCTTATCGGCGGAAACAAATACCAGCTTCAGATGAATGAAGACAAGTGCGTAAGCTGCAAAAAGTGTGACAAGTCATGCCCGATGCAACTTAAAGTTCATGCTAACGAACGCAAACCTGACTGTATAAAGTGTGGAAGATGTATAACTGCATGCCCCACGAAGGCACTTGCATTCGAAGCCTGAGTCTGATGGACTCAGGTTATATTCATTTTCAACCTCTTTTTTTAGTCTTATCCTGTACGCATACATAAACAAGTAGTTGCGAAAAATAGTTGGTTTAAACTGATTGTTTATCATATACATAAATTTTAATTTTTGTAAGGGAGATAGCTTCTGGGTTTAAAAAACAGTAACATAATTTTCTGATACTACAAAACATACTTCACCAGCTCCAATGACTACGATTCTTATATTATCCTTAATAAGACGCTAAACAATTGTTTTACTTTAATTAATTGTCAGATTTTGGAGCGACGTACCAGGATACTTGATAATATCGTATACAGACTTATTGCAACCCCTGTCCATATAAGGATGGATGCAACCTGATATTGCTCAAGGAGCAATAACAGCAATCCTGCAGCAAGTATCAACAGATTGATTCTATTGATCTTTCTGTTTCTGGCACGAATACTGCGGTATTTCTGATCTCTGATGACCCTTTCCTTTTTCTCTGGTTTCAATATACTCACCTTAAGTCAAATACCTGGTATGACATGATTTGGTTTTGATCACTGTTGTGTCAGAGACTTTTCTGAACATAAGTGATTTCACGTAAGCACCTTCTCAAGACATCCCATATCCCGTGCCTTTTTAATCTCAATCGCTATTCTGCGGCCTGTAGACAACTCTGGATGCATGAACTCGGAATATGGTGAACCGTTGATGTACGGATTCGTACCGGCAACTATTCTGGCAGATATCTCAAAGACCCTGAACTCAAGCTGATCTGTGAGAACGGTTTCAAGACAGAATGATCCGATAAGCCCTCCAAAGAGTTCTATGGACTTTTCGACAACCTTCTCCCCCATTTCAAACACCTTGGGGAGCAGTGACTCTCTTAATACAAGAGGAACGTTTCCTGTGACCACAAAAGTAGGTTGGATCCCTGCTTCCTCTAATTCTGTTGGAGACCCTAATCTAAAGATCTCATCAGCATTTGATTCCACACGCCTGTCCATTCCGGTAAGTTCAAGTGTACCCTGACTCAACCTGTAACCGTCGGTGGACAGCGGGGAATAGAAGTAATGCAGGTAGTACCTTGTCCCGAGGACAAACTCCTGCAAATCGTAAATCTCTTTTGAGTCGATCCTCGCATTGAAGTCCGATATATTTTTAGCAATGAAAAAGCCTTTTCCGCCTTTAGCCCCATGATATTTTACCATCACAGGACCCTTGATATCTTCAGGTCTCTGGATCTTGCGTGGCATAGGCACACCTGCCTCTTCAAGCCATTTGCGTTCCATTCGTCTGTCCGACTCCCATTCAAGTACTTTGCGATTACCAAAGGTTGGCAGTCCGATATTTGCAAAGTTTGATGCGCCCAGGTATTCTACAAACGATCCATGCGGGATTATGATCGCATTTTTCTCTTTCAGCTCTTCTGTTCGCTCAAGGATATCTTTGTAGGAACTGACCGACATAAAACAGTCTGGCTTTGCGAGGGGAAATGCGTCATAGAACCGGGGTGGCTCTCCTATACATATACCAAGTGTCTTCAGACCTTCCTTTTTCGCTCCATGGAATATCTGGAGACTGGTATGGGAACACACAGTAGCGATTGTAAGGTCTTCCACATCATATTCTTTAAGTATATCTTGAACACAGTTTGTATTAATATCACACGTCATGCTTTTAGGTTATGGACCTTTTTCCTGCGGATATTCGGATCTGAGTCATCTGACCTCTAATTCTTGCAGTGCTTTTATCCCGAGAACCTTTCTGTTAGTTTTAACCATTGACCGGACCGCTGCCTTGAATCCGGATACCGTTGTAATATACGGAATGTTGAAGTCAATTGCAAAGAGGCGTATGATAGTATCATCAGACCCTGTATTACGATCTTTGATCGTATTGATTATCAGGTCAACATCAGAGGACATCAATTTGAGGACCGGATGCAGGCCCTCATTGTCATCTTTTGAGATCAGGTCAGTGTGTGATCCATATTCCTCCAGCATTCGGTTAACTCTGGCATCTGTTACTATCCTGAACTGAAGTTCTTGTAACTTCTCGATCTCCGGAACGATATTTGCTATCTCGTCATCCTCGACTGAAACAAATATGGTCCCTTCAGTTGGAAGTGGGGAGTTTGCTGCTAACTGCGCTTTATAGTATGCCGCCTCAAAGGAGCTGTCGAGTCCCATGACCTCACCTGTGCTCTTCATTTCCGGTCCGAGAAGACTGTCTGAGCCTTTGAGCTTTATGAACGGGAACACTGATTCTTTTACAGCCACATGGCCTATTTCTTTTTCAATAAGACCAAAGTCTTTGAGATCTGCTCCTGTCATTACCCTGGTAGCTATCTTTGCGATGGCCAGACCTGTCACTTTACTCACAAAAGGAACTGTACGGCTGGCCCTTGGATTCGCTTCAAGGATGTACACATCATCATCGCAGACAACATATTGTATATTTATAAGTCCCTTTACCTTTAACTCAAGTGAGAGATCACGAGTGTATCGCTTGATCTTCTCGATCACTGCATCGGACAAGGATTGAGGAGGAATGACACAGGCCGAATCCCCTGAATGGATACCTGCTTCTTCGATATGTTCCATGATCCCGGCAATATGAACGTCCTTTCCATCACAGATCGCATCTACATCTATCTCAATGGCATTTTCCAGGTATCTGTCTATGAGTATCTGTCCACTATCAGCAGCACTGAAATATTTTTCCAGGGATCTTACAAGATGTTCACTGTTCCTTACGATTTCCATGCGCTGTCCGCCTAGCACATATGACGGACGTATAATTACGGGATAACCTATTTTCTCGGCAACATGAACCGCCTTCTCAACTGAAGAAGCCATTCCGTGTGACGGGGTAGGTATATTCAGCTTACCTGTTATAAGACTGAACTTTTCTCTATCCTCGGTTATACCGATACTGTTCAATGACGTACCTATAATGGTGATCCCGTTGCCTTTAAGACCCTTTGCAAGGTTCAAAGGTGTTTGTCCCCCGAACTGGATGATCACTCCTTCAACCTTCTCCCTTTCCAGCACATTCAAAATGTCCTCAAGCGTGAGAGGCTCGAAGTACAGCCGATCAGAGGTATCATAATCAGTACTGACGGTTTCAGGATTGCAGTTTATCATCACAGTTTCAATACCAAGTTCACGCAAAGCATAACAGGCATGAACGCAACAGTAATCAAACTCTATCCCCTGTCCTATTCGATTTGGTCCGCTTCCGATAATCGCGATCTTGGATCTGTTCCGGGATGGCTCATTATCATCACAGTCCTCATAGGTCGAGTACATATAAGGGGTCCTGGCGTCGAATTCGGCAGCACATGTATCTACCATCTTATATGATGGCAGGATTCCCA
>JAWSUM010000073.1:0-15181 GCA_033549165.1 Methanolobus sp. | reverse complement strand
AGATTAATGGCTTAAATCAAATTAATGGCTTAAATCTGATGAACGCAAAAATAAGCACATCTAAGTAGAAACTTCAATGTAAAATAAGTAAAATTACATCAAGGGAACAAATATCTCTGATGTTATGGGATTTCAGATATCTGTCACTTCTTGTGCATCTTTTCTGAAGAACTGGTACATGTCCTCTCCCCACATCAATGCGTTCATTTCAAAACTCATCATAGCATGATTGTGGAACATGCCTGTTTTATGGAACAGGGTAAGTGAAAGGAATCTGTCTGTTACTACGCTGGAAGCAAAATCTATATCGTCCTTACATACAAAAAGTTCCGTATTTTCCATCCTGAGATAATCCTGCAATTGTTCAAAATACTCCGTTTCAAATCTTTCAAATACAGGCTCAGTTATTATAAGTGAGATTCGGACACCTTTTCTGGCAAGTTCAATGTACTTATGGGGATAAGCCGGACTGAATGAAGAAGAAATTTCCATGATGTATTTTGACTGTACGAGATTATCAGTGAACTTTTTCGGTAATTCATACATGCGATTAAGTTCCGGCTCAACAAGTTCACAGGAACCCAGTTCTTCTATTCTCTCAAGAAGATGTGCCGGAATACCTTTCACTTTATGATTTTCCCAGTATTGCTTATTATCTTCGAAGACCATTAAAGTGTTTAAAAGAGGGATCATTTTTTTTACGATCACTTCTCCAAAGCCTGAGAGCCTGTAATGATCATTCTCATAAAGTATTATGCCCTGATCGATGAGGATCTTAATCTGTGTCATCATGGCACTGGAAGTGACATTGAGTGTATTTTTGATCTCATCGATGTTCATAGGCCTTTCTATCAGCAGGATGAGGAGATCTTTTCTTTTGTCGGATAGAAAAAGAGTACCTAACAGAGCCAATTTCATTTTATCATCTCACGTTTTGACAAATTGTGGGGAATCATCTTCTGGAACCTGATCTCTACTTTTATCTGATCGCATGCATCTATCTAGTAGCTCCCTCCCCTTTTGGAAGCTTTATGTGGAATGTTGTTCCTTTGCCTTTTTCACTTTCGATCCATATCTCCCCTTTATGTGCAAGGATTATATCCTTACAGATGTACAGACTGGATTCAAGTCCCTGGTACATTCGACTCATTGAGTCCTCCATCTGGTAGAATTTCTGGAAGACATGCGGTATAAGGTCTTTCTGTATACCTGGTCCCGTATCATTTATCCTCAAGTGTAGATGGTCACTTTCTTCACTTGCATCTATGTTTATCCTTCCACCTTCAGGAGTGAATTTGATCGCATTATCTATAAGAATTATCAATGTTTCTGTCAGTTTGTCCTTATCAGATATTATTGGCGGCAGCCCGTCGGGTACATCCACTTCTAAAGTAATTCCTTTCTCATCTATCAGCAATATCAGATTCATCAAAGCTTCTGATATCAGTTTGTCCACATGCGTCCGGGAAAAGGTATATTCTATCTTTCCTGCCTGTTCCTGGCTCATGTACAGAAGTGAATTTACCAGGCGTTTCAACCTTTCAGAGTTGAGCAATACGGAATTGATAGCCTTTGCCTGCTGGTCATCAATGACCCTTACCATCTCATCATCAAGAATGCTGCACTTTGAGTGCTCGGGACCGTATATAAGTTCCAATCTTTCTGCAATGAATTCTGTTTTCATCCTGTTGATGGACCTTAATTCTTCATTTGCCATTTTTAGTTCATCGGAATATTGTTTTAAGGCATCTTCTATTTGTTTTCTTTGAATGAGATTCCACATACCCTGCATCAATAAGGTAAGTTGGCGTACATCCGATTCATTGTATTCCTCTGTTTTATTGCCAACACCTGCAACTGCAACGATATGGTCCCCGTCGATGATCGGGATATTCATGTGCCTCGTAAGCTCCACGTGATCCCCAGGGTATCCTTTTTTCATAGGACTGGGACTAGAGTAATCATTTGTTATTATCGGTCTGCGTTGCCTTACTGCTTCACCCCACAACCCGGTGGTCTTGATGGGATATACGAAGCGTTTGTTCTTGATACCACATTCCTTCATGGCACTTTCCGACCACGAATGCATGATGAGCGCAGTTTCATCAGCATTCATGAACGCAAGGTATCCAAGTGTACTTTCAGTAAGCCTTACAGCTTCCTCCCTTGCAAAGTCTGTGATCTCGTTCAATGATGCACCGGTCATACTGTTAAGTTTAACAAGTGCTTCAAGCCTTTCTTCTTCAAGACGGCGTTTCCTTTCGGCCCTTTTGCGCTCACTGATGTCTCTGGCAACGGACAGGATGGTTTTTTTTCCATCATAGATTATGAATCGCGCACTGACTTCCAGCGGTATCTTCCTGCCATCCTTATGTATCGCCTCGGTTTCATATACCGCTCTTCCGTCCGTTTCGATCTCCTTCATAAGTTTAGATACACGTCGTACATCTTTTGATGGAACGATGTCGGAAGGATATGAACTTAACATCTCATTCTTGCTGTAACCCAATGTATCTACTACAGCCTGATTCACAGCGATTGTTTTTCCGTTGAGTTCACTGATATATATCTGATCGTTTACATTGTTGAGAATGATCTTGAGTTTATGTTCAGATTCAAGGGCATTATCCAATACCATTTTGTTGTTTATTGCGATAGCTGCAAGATTGGCGTTTGCTTTAAGGATATCGATTTCTTCCTTTGTAGGCTTGTGTGGCTCACGGAAGTACATTCCGAACGTCCCGAATACCTCATTATTCGAACTTATTATGGGTTCACAACAACTGGCCCTGAGGCCTGCCTGGGATGCAATTTCCTTAAGGTCTTTCCAGTAAGGATGCTCCATTATGTCCTCTACGACAACCCTTTTCCCGGTGTACACAGCTGTTGGACAGGAGCCGATGCCTTCGCCTATGGGTAGCCCTTCGATAGCCTTTTTGTAGAAATGCGGAAGATGAGGAGAAATAGCATGAACGAGATGTTTCTTTTCCTTGTCCAGTAACATGACAAAACTTATTGCTTCCGGCACGATTTTTTCTGTAGATCTCACCAGACGCATAAGAACCTCATCGAGAGTTGCACCCGAAGCCAGGGATTCAAGAACCTGGTTGCGACAATCAATAATTGTTTCCGAGAGTTTTCGCTGGCTTATGTCCAGAATGATGCCCTCATAATACCGGATATTGCCATTCTCATTCCTTCGGATGATGGTCCTGTCATCAATGCACCGGGTCTCACCTGATGCTGTCAGTATCTTGTATTCCTGAATGAAATTATCAACATGTGTTTCAGAGTATTCTGTAACCTCTCTGCGTACACGTTCTATGTCAGCAGGATGGATGATATCGTCATACTTCAATTTACCCGAAAGAAAATCTTCGGGTGAATATCCAAACTGTCTGACATTCTCTGAGACAAATTCTACCGGCCACCCTTCTTCTTGTTTCCATATAAAAATTGTTACAGGGCTATCATTAATTACTTTTGCAATTTCCGAATTTACATCGAGTTGTGTCATTTATCATCATCATATAATTGTATCAACTAAATGCTTAGGAATACACCTAAGGAATATACCAATTACTTAATGTCTAATATAATTATGGTAAAAGAATACTTTGCACTCTGAAAAAAAGAAACGAGCTCTCAGTTGAATTTATTATAATATTTTCTATAAAATTAGAAGTCAGATTGATATCTGATTTTCTAAATTATTCTTCAAACTCAATTTAATACTCAAATTGTAAATAATACATCGTCATCAACATCGAACAGGCCAAGCCGTGCACCGGCATCCAGCCAGGCATGACCGTAACTGAAGCATACGAGTGCATTCACCGGGTCATCGCCCTCCATGAAATGCAGGCCGTCGTTGTAGTACGAAGTTGCCATGGTGCGATAATCCACGGCCACCTTATACATATGCGATCGTTCGATAGGAGAGACCTCGGCTTTCTGCAGCGCTTCCCTTAGTAGTCTCTCATATCTTTTAACCTTTTCATTCAGATCCGCGGCCATGTTAACATCCTGTTTCAGTTTTACTTTCCGCCTCCGAATATACGGGTGAACAGCTTGCCACCATCGTTCTTGGGAGGGCGGGATGGTTTTCTCTTAGGTGGTGGGGTATTGACAGTGCTCTCTTCAACCACTGCAGCTTCCACAACAGCTGGCCTTGGTGCTGGTGCTTCCTTCGGCATGGGTGCCTCCTCAGCCATCACCGGAACTCTCGTCACGGCCGGTGGCGGAGGTGGCGGGGTCTGCATCTGTGCGGCCTTGAGCACATTGACCGATTCACCGCCGTGCTTGGACTTGCGTACCCTTATATCGACAAGTATGGGCCTTTCGATATCGTTGCTCACGAGCATGGCAACACCGGGAGGAAGCCGCATGAGCTCGTCCTCCACATAGGAGTTGACACCTTCAAGTCCCTTGCTGATAGCTTTGAGGTCATTGGGATTTGTCACTTTCATGATTATCTGGGTACCGCACTGGGAAAGGACGTTCTTGTCTATCCTTGCAGGACGCTGGGATATGACCATCATGCCCAGACCGAACTTCCTGCCCTCAGATGCTATTGTCCTGAGAATGTCAGTACTTACCGTCTTGCTGAACCCCTTCTCAGGCGCATAGTTGTGTGCCTCCTCGACAACGAGCATGCCGGGCGGTACCCGGTCAAGTTTCCTTGCCTCGAAAAGGTTCGAGCATAGTTGTGCAACTATCATGCTCTGCATGTCAGGAGGAGTGCCTTTGAAATCGATTATCGCTACTTTTCCCTTGCGTACAAGGGCCTCGATGGGCGTAGGGTTCGGTGACAGGATGTCTGTGTCCCTGATGTTCTCAAGCATGTTGATAACGGTCCACTTTGCTTTGCTCTTATCATTCCCGACGGCAAATATGATATCATCAATGGTGTAGGTCTCCATTTCAGCTCTCAGGCCCTGTATAGCCTCGTAGAGTATTCCTGTATGGGTCGTTGAGAAATTATCCGGGAAAATGGATGTCAGGTCCTTTACGGTCAGGTTCATCCCGTTCAGACGGAACGTCTCGTCGGCATCAGGGTTTATCGCCTTGTTAGCAGGAGTGTAGACCGTTACCCTGTCCGCATAGGACTTAGGTGTGACTCCATATTTCTTGAAGGCATCCGGGTCATCCGGTGCCTGTGTTTTAAGTGAAGCATATTCGCTATGCGGGTCGATGATAAGAAGTGGTATGTCCCTGTCTATCAGTTCTTCAAGTATGACCGCGGCAGTATAGGATTTTCCGCTGCCGGTCTTGGCAAGGATGCTGCAGTGTTTCTGCACAAGGCTGTTGACACTCAGCTGGACCTTGATCCCCGTACCTTCGAGCAGGCCGATGTTCATGTCCTGTCCCAGGAGGCCTAACACTGAGCGTATCAGTGCTTCGTCGGCTACATAAATAAGGTCGCCGGGGCTGAAAGGTATGACAGGTGACCTGAGCATGCCCTCGCTGTCACGGGTGCCGATCACAATCACCTCCGCTACTATGCGGTCGTCACTTTTATCCTTGCGCTGACCTGCTTTTGCTTCTTCAATTGTGAAAGATTCACTTGATCTTGTAATATTGATCACTTGAGCAAGTACCCATCCGTCGGTCTCATGCCATGCCTTTATGTATGCACCCCTGTGAACGGCAGTGCTGTCAGACACAAGCATTTTGAACTCCAGAGTACCTGTCTCTCCAAAGATAACGCCTACTGAACCTCGAACCATTTTTCATCCCTCAAATTCTTGGTCTCTGGTTATATGTTTCATATGTATTATTATATTTCCCCCGGCAATTATATTTTTTTAATCCTCAATGGATGACATTATCTCAGGTGGAGCTCCTGCAAGTTTTACAAGTGCTTCGGCCTCGATGAAGTGCAGTGTTGCCGGAATGACAACTATGTGCAGTGGTCCCCCAAAATCATCATCCTTCAATTGGTGTACATATCCTGCTTTGACATGAGGCTCCGGTGAGCCTGCCCTTGCGATCCCTACTGCAATGGCATTGTCAATTACTCCTTCGCCTCTTCTTTTTTCTATTTCGAGGAGAAGTTCCATTGCCTGGTTTACCGTCATGTAACCCTTTTCCCTGTCGATGTCCAGGAAGATAAGTGTGTGCATATCGTTCTCCTGGTTAAGTTTGATAGTGTCGTAGGGAGTCTCCGATATGATGGTCTTGCCCCTGCTGCTTGTATATGGATGTGGTATGGTGGATGCCTTCCCGAAACGATAGTTCTGGAGGCCGGACAGGCCGCAGATGGCCGATGCAATGGAGGCTCCGTGGATGAGCTTTGTCTCGATGCCAGCATCCTTTGCCCGCAGGCGCAGGTCCACATGGGTCGTTGAGACCATGGTGTCCCCACCGGTCAGGAAAACAACATTCTTCTCCCTGGCATGTTCTATCCATTCGGGATTCTGTTCCACGTCTTCTCTACAAAGGACATGGACCTTCTTCCCGTAGAGTTCTTCAAGTTTCTCAACAGTCGTACCCATGAGTACCGATGTATAGAATTCCGCGAAGACCATGTCTGCGTTCTTTACGGCCTCAAGTCCCTTTACGGAGATATCTTTTTCATCAAAAAGACCCAGTCCTATGAAAGTGAGCATAGTCGGAAAACGGTCCTTTATATGTTAAAGGTTTTGAACTCCCGCACATTGGAGCATGTACTCGAAACATTTTTATAGAACCACTCACAGTTAGTTTCACTCATACTTAATGTAATGGCATTGATTTAATTTGGTTTATTGGAGGTCTGGAAGCATGGCAGGACAATATGGCGGTCAGCCCGTAGTAATTATCGACCCAAGTAAAGAACGCACTACTGGAAATGATGCATTATCAATGAACATTGCCTCGGCGCAGGCAGTTGCTAAGATAGTAAGGTCAACCCTTGGTCCCAAGGGAATGGATAAGATGCTTGTGAACATCATGGGGGATGTTACCCTTACAAATGATGGTGCAACGATCCTTGATGAGATGGACATTGAACACCCCACGGCAAAGATGGTCGTGGAAATAGCCAAGACCCAGGAAAAAATGGCCGGCGACGGTACTACCAGTGCTGTTGTAATGGCCGATGCGTTGCTTGACAAGGCACAGGAAATGATCTCTCTGGGCGTCCATCCGACCATTATCGTCAAAGGATACAACATGGCAACCGAGAAAGCCCTTCAGGTACTGAAGGAATATTCCATTCAGATCAAGAAGGATGACAGAGAGATGCTCGAGAAGATAGCATTGACCTCTATCACCGGAAAGGCATCAGAAATGGCAAGCGGACACCTTGCAAAGATATGTGTGGATGCTATATATGCCATTGAGGACGACGGGCAGGTCAATGTTGATGAGAACATCGTGATCGTAAAGGAAGTTGGCGGCACCATCGACGATACCGAGCTTATTAACGGTATTTCCATCAGGAAGGAAGCCCTTCACCAGGAGATGCCTCACAGGATCGAGAATGCGAAGATCGCACTCATAGATACAGAACTTACATTCAGCAAGACCACGACCAAGTCCAAGCTGCACGTGGACAGGGCTGAACAGCTCTTCGAGTTCAAGGAGCAGGAGAAGGCCAATTTCAGGAAGATTATCCAGAAGATCATTGACACAGGTGCCAATGTAGTGTTCTGTTCAAAGAACCTGGATGACTACGCACTGCACTTCTTCAAGGAAGCCGGCGTATATGCCACCAGGCGTGTCAAGGATGAGGACATGAATGTCCTCTCCCACTCAACCGGTGCTGCACTTGTGAGAAACGTGCAGGACATAACATCAGATGACCTCGGGTTTGCTGAACTTGTGGAACAGGAAGACATCCATGAGGAGAAGACCTACATCAAAGGCTTCAAGAACTCAAGGACGATGACCATTCTCATCAAGGGCGGCTCCGAACATGTCACAGATAATGTCGAGCGTGTCTTCGATGATGCTCTCCATGTGGTAAAGTCCGTTTTCGAGGACGGGACTATTGTGGCCGGCGGCGGAGCTTCAGAGATCGAGGTTGCACAGAAACTACGCGCATACGCCTCAACGATCAGTGGACGTGAGCAGATGGCCATCAATGCATTCGCAGCTGCTGTTGAAGAGATCCCAAGGGCTATTGCTGAGAACTGTGGTTTCGATGCCATTGATACTCTACTCAAGCTGCGTGCCAGTCACGGAACCGTGAAATACGGAGGCCTTAATATTGCCACCGCAGATGTTGACAATATGCTCGAAATGGGTATCGTTGATCCTCTGAGAGTAAAGACCCAGGCGATCAAGTCAGCCGCTGAAGTGTCTACCATGATCCTACGTATCGATGACATGCTCCGTGCCAGGGAACAGGCAATGATGGATGTAGCCCCTGAGCACAACATCCACAATTACGATATGTAATAAATGGTGTAAAGAGGGTAAAACCTCTTTTTTCTCTTCTTTTTTTGATCGGGAATTGTTATGGACCCATGAGATTCATCTGTCCGCCGATGCGCCATCGGCGAGATTCAAGAATGATTAATCGTGATAAATAATCACAATATTTAAATACTTTTAATTACTAGTGTATCATGATAAATCATGACAGAATACTACCAGAACAAGACAGATCTCACGAACTTTGCCACGATGCTGACCACTCTTGCAGTTGCACTTCTTGCATACTACTCCCTTTTCAGCTATCATGGCGTGATCTGAAGTTCTGCCATGAAAGCATTTTTCTTTTCCTCCAACCTCTTTTTAATGGACTATCTTAAAGGTGATGACTGAAAGTATTTGAGACAGCAGGTTCTTTTTCTAAGCTTTTTAATGTGTGTTGGCTGCGCCGGAGCCCTCCGGGACAATTCTAGTTATTCACAATTTCTGATTAGTTAAGCCAAACGGAAGTTTTTTTCAAGATGTCTGAACGAGCCCTAAAAATCAGATTTTACATATAAATAAAAAGTCAGCTTTCAAAATGCTGTTGGAAGTTTTTTCCTTCATTTGGCGGTTTCTGAATCACATCTATTGCACAATTTTGTACAATATAGGTGAACACCTGTTTCTATTTTCATTAAGGTTATCGTGCCTCTTGTTATTGTATTGCGTTTTTAGGGTTTTATTCAGGAGAACATTGTGCATCAATTTAAATATAATCAATGTGTTTTTATGAAGTAACGAGTTACTATTCTAATGAGACTTTAGAGTGGTTGCATGAAACATATAATGACAATTAGTATTGTGATTGCCTGTTTACTCTTTACAGGCTGTATTAGTAACGAAGAAGATACATCAGAAGCTTCCTATTATTCAGGATCAGTTCAGACTCCAGATTTTATTATAAAACCTAGTGATGTACCGGGACTTACTTTAAATAGCTATTTTTTTTATGCAGTTCCTGAAAACGAGATTTACACTTCTAATTCATCTCCCGGAAGCAAATATACAGAATCTTTACCGGTAGGTACTCGCAATGTTGGAGAGAAATCTTATTGGATGGATGAATCCGGGCAACATGCAGTAGCTGTTGAAATCGAAAAATATGATTCAGATGACGGACTGGAAGCCATGTTCGAACATGGATATGAGTGGATTGAAATAGTTAGAAATGCGACAGAGCATGGTGTAGATATACAAGGAATAGAATATGATACATATGATACTGATGCTTGCGACATTGGTACTAATGGCATCTATTCATCCAAGGCCCCCTCAGATAAACCAAAAATTTCGTACACCACCATAACATTCATGACATCTAATAATGAATTGGTAACTGTAAATACCATAGATGAAAGGGGCAAAGATCTCGATGAAGCAATCAGAATTGCCAAAATAGTCGAAGCTAGGCTCTGAAGCAGTTAGTTTTGCTACCTTCATTCTTTATTTCCTTTATTTGGCGATTTAGGTTTTATCCTCGCTTATTTCCCGATGATATCTACCTATAGTACTAGCCAAAAATATCGGAGATATATTCTCCTGTTCACCATCAGACATATTTTGTAACTTACTTGCTTCTTGTTTTAATTCGTCGATTTTAGTTTTCAAAGAACCTTGAAGAGACGTTGATCCATATTGATGTGATCTAAAATAACATGCTTCATAAGCTTGAATACGTGCTTCTAACACCCGAAGCTCATCTTTTTTACTCTTTGCATGAAGATATTTTACAGATGTAAGTCTTCCGTCCAAATCATAAACCATATCCAACCAAAGTGACATTGGGTCTTTCTGAAAGAAGTTTGTCACAAACAACGCTATTAACATAAGGATAAAAAGGTAAAAAAAAAGTAGATGATCGTCTGAAATACCCATGTACTTGTAAATAGGGACAATGACAATCAAAAAAATAAGAATTATAACAATACCTATTTCTTGTTGAGCAAGTTTTGTTTTTATAGATGCGTATTTTGTATTAATAGTAAGGTCTTCCATATCCACCAATCATCATCTCCCATAATAAGGAACTATTTTTAAAGATTTAATCTGAATATGCTTTTATTTATATTCTGAGTATGTTCTTTTATATTATATTTCCTTATGTATAGGATATATTCCTTTACTTGTGATTAGCGGAATCTGAACAACAACACTCAGAGCAATCAGATTCGCAACCGGTATTGCTACCATCCCAGATAGAATAAAAATCATACTTCCTACAGGATTGGAGTTTCATCATCGGATAATCCGTAGAAGTTCTTGTAATCTTCAATGGCTTTTCTCGCTTGCTTCGGATATCTGCTGAGCATGCACTCTAGGAACTCATCCCTTGATGTGAATTCCTTCATCCTGTTTATGATCTTGCCTGCATACTGCTTTGAAAGGGAGTTCTCCTTTTGTATCTCAAATGTCAGGCAGAGTGCCTCCTGTGGAAAAAACTTCTTTCGGATGGAGGGAGCAACCGACCCGAGGAGCACGTCATGGTCCAGGCGGCTGAATGCAGGTACGCCCACACGCTCAAGCCTGTCAGGCTCTGTGAGCTTTTCAAGATTCTCGGCAGAATAGGAGTGCAATTCGATGTATACTTCAGGCCTTAGTTCCTTCACGGCATCGATTATTACCTGTCCGATCTCCGTAAAATAGTTGTCATCCAGCGTGGAGATGTAGTTGCCTTTACTGACCAGGGAAATCGTTGCAAGAGTGCCTTTTTTCGGGACAGTGATGTTCTCAAGGATATCCGTTGTGTCCTTCCATTCGTTCCCGTGAAGTCCGGCCACAAAAAGCCGGACCGGTTTTCCGTGACCAAGCAGGTTGTATGACATTCGAATCCTCTTGGAAGAAGTTCATTCCTCTGTTTTCTCACCTGTCACATAGATTTCCATCTGCTCGGGTTCGATGACCTCGATTATCCTGACCCCGGCGGCCTCTATGCTCGCGAGTACTGGCTTGCGGTTATCACGGTTCTCGATCTTGACCACCAGCAGGAACTTGCCGCCGTTTTTCAGCAGGGGCAGCATTCTCTCCAGTGCCTGGACCGAATCAAGAGGTTCAAGGGTCATGTCGATGAGCAGTACATCAACCTGTTCCGGTGAGATTTCTTCAAGTGGTGACCTGAACGCATCGGCAAAGATCACCGAAACATTATCCTTCTCGTGCGCTATCTGTCCAAGTTCGGACCGGAAATCCTTGCTGAATTCCACACCTCTTACCTTTGCAGCTATCTCCGAGGCAAAGAGCAGAAATCCTCCTGCACTTGAGCCGATGTCGAGGACGCTGTCACCTTCTGTTATCAGCCCGGTGGCGGCCTGTATCCCTTGGAGTTTGAAGTAACCTTTCGGCATGTCAAGACCTTCTTCCACCTCTATCTTATCTTCGGCACTGATATCCTTCGAAGGTTTCCTGATAATATTTCCGCTAACAATTACGTTCCCGTCGAGTATGGCTTTCTTTGCCCTTCCTCTGGACTTGAAATGTCCCATCTCTACAAGGTATGCATCCAGTCTCATGATCTGTTAGTAGGAGACTGTATTATTTATATTATGACCATGTACAAAAGTGCTGTATCAGTATAAAAGGGAAAAAGAGGGAAAGCATTTGTTAAAAGCGATCATTTTCGATATGGACGGTGTGCTTGTGGACTCGATGTCCTATCATGCCCAGGCTGTGCAGAACATCTTCGACCAGATCGGCGTGAAGATGGATAAGCAGGATATCTTCGAAAGGGAGGGGGAGAGGACTGTGGATATAATCTCCTTCCTGCTTGAGAAGGAAACCGGCGATGCTTCACCCTACGATGTTCCGGATATTGTCGAGAGATACATACAGGAATTCAACAGGATAGTGGAACTGCATGTATTCGAGGGACTCAGGGAATGCCTCGGGTCGCTGAAAGAGAAGTTTTGCCTTTCAGTGGTATCCGGCTCTGACAGGCCTATTGTTCATGACATAATCAAAAAGGAGTTTCCGGATATCTTCGATGTGGTTGTCACGGCCGATGACGTGGAACGCGGTAAGCCACATCCGGAACCATACCTAAAAGCGGTTGAAATGCTCGGTATCAGCAAGGATGAATGCATCGTAGTAGAGAATGCTCCCATGGGCGTTGAGTCTGCCAGGAAGGCAGGCCTTTGCTGCATAGCAGTGCCTACCTATCTTGACCCTGAGAAGCTCAAAGCTGCAAACCTTATCTTACAAGGCCACAAGGAACTGATCGACTACCTTTTAGGGCTTGAACCTTCCTCAACCATATGCGCTCAAATGTCGAAACTGTAATTGCATTTTATACCGCTGCTGTCAGAGCAAAGGTTACATGACACGCATTTCACGACATCCAGCTCTCCGTTCTTGATCTTTACGACAAGGTCAGGTTCTACGATAAAGGGCCTGCTCAGGGAAATCATGTCTGTGTATCCTTTTTCTAACAGCATTTGCATCACTGCTTTTGACCTGATGCCACCTACAAGGATAACAGGCACGTCCACTGCCTCTTTGATCATTTTGGAGTAGTGCTTGTAGTAAGCCTCTTTTTCCGGTGAGTCGATATTCTTCCTGAACAGCTCATCACCGGCTTCTGCGATGCCACCGCTGACCTCGATGGCACACACTCCGTTTCTGGCAAGTATCTTTGCTATCTCTATGGATTCGGGAGCTTCCAGTACATTCTTCCCGGACCCTTCGGGGAAGCCATCGGTGGCATTCAGTTTGACCATTATCGGGTAGTCCTCTCCAACCATCTCACGTGCCCTTTTGATGATATCGAGGATCACCTGTGTACGTTTCTCGGTGCTTCCTCCCCAGCGGTCCTTCCTGCGGTTGGTGTGGGGTGATATGAAGTTGCTTAGCAGGAAACCGTGTGCACAATGCAGCTGCACCGCATCGAACCCGGCTTCTTTAGCTCTTCTGATGGCGTTGGCAAAGTCCTCAATGGTTTCCAGCACTTCACTTTCTTTCATCTCCTCCGGCGTCATCCCCAGTGTTTTCTCAGTGATGGCCGATGGTGCAAGTGAATATGGGATCTCCGGGGTTATCAATGTCTGCCGACCACCATGTGCAATCTGCATAACGATCTTGCTGTTGTATTTGTGAACCCTGAAAACAATTTTCCTGTAATCCTCAATAAACCTGTCATCGTAAATGCCCTGCTGCAGGTGGTCACTTTTCCCCATGGGATTAACGTAGGCATAGCCGGTAATAATTATCCCCGTCTCGTTCTTTGCGAGTTCCTCGTAAATGTCCCCTATCCTCTCAGTTGGAGTCCCATCCGGCTCGGCCATCCATTCATGGGTCGCTGAGCGCACAAAACGGTTCGGTATCTCCATTCCACACATTGAAATCGGTTCGAACAACATAAAGGAATATTGAGCCCGGAAGCTTATATCTTTTTTTGCAGGGTAATTGAGATATCGTTTAATATCTGTCTGAATTCATAACCTCGATAGTTTCCCTAAGCTCTTCATTTCCTATCCTGTAAAAAAGCATGGTCATGAAAAGCAGGATGAATGCAACCATATTTACAAGCAATGTAAGCTGCAGGCTGGTACCCTCAAGTCCGCCTCCGCTGCTTCCGTATGCTGATCCCCCGAACATGAGCGGGTGGGCCGAGCGCCAGAGCCTGACCGACAGAAAGCTCAGGGGCACTGAAACAAAGCCGATGATGCCGAACACTGCCGCAAGTCTTGCTCTCTTTTCAGGCTCTTCCACAGCCTGGCGGAGCATGAGGTATGCGAGGTACACGAGCATGAGCACAAGGGACGTGGTCAGTCTGGCCTCCCATATCCAGTACCACCCCCACGTGGCCTTTGCCCAAACAGACCCTGTGAGAAGTACAAGGAATGCGAACACCACGCCAACCTCTGCAGCAGAGAGTGCGACGATATCCCATTTTCTGCTGCTCTGTCTGAGCTGGAAAATGCTTGCAATGAAAACAACGAAGAATGCCAGGTAGGACGTGAAGGCGATGGGAAGATGGAAATAGAATATCCTGAAACTGCTGTCAAGTACCTCTCCTGAGCCGCTCTTCATCTCCGGCAGATAGAAGAATACCATCCATATAGCAAGCAGCATCACCACTCCGGTGACCGCGGCGAGTATTTTCTCTTTTTTGCTGTCTAGGAACATTTTGTCTCCTGTGGCATTAATGGTACTTTTTATTTAAATGCTTTTGATGTGTGGAAACTCCTATTTTCAATCCTGGATGACGTATTCAAATATCAGATGACCAATTACGAAGAATATCAGGTCGTACACTAGCAGCAGCCTGAGTTCGGAAAGGATGTCGCCTATGCTGCCGTCAACAAGTATCTTCCCCGTAGCCATTACCGCGGGAATGATCACAGGTATCACCAGTGGAAGTAGCAATATGGGAAGCATGATCTCCCGTGTGCGGGTATTAACAGTCAGGGCCGATAGCAGGGTGCCAACTGTGATGAAACCCAGCGTACCGAGAATTATTACCAGAGCAAGCCCGGCTATATTCTGGATATTATAGTTGAAAAGGACCATAAAGGCAGGTATCGTCAGTATCTCAACCGCGAACATGATCAGGGCACTTGATATTGTCTTCCCGGTATAGATGGCTCCACGGTCCACAGGGCACAATTTCAACCCTTCAAGGCAGCCGTTCTCTATCTCCAAGGTGAACGCACGTGAAAGCCCCAGTGTCCCGGCAAAGACAAAGGCTATCCAGAGCACGCCGGGGGTAAGCCTGTCAACGATCTCCTTCTGGCCGAGCAGGTCCCCGAAGGAAATGCTGAAGATAACTATCACCAGCACGGAAAAG
>JAWSUM010000072.1:0-15298 GCA_033549165.1 Methanolobus sp. | reverse complement strand
GGGTATAAAAAGAACACATTCTCTTCATCAAGGAGTGAAAACTGTCAAACTTGGGCTGTATATGAAATAAATTATGATGGAATGGTAAAAATGACTTTGAATCATATAGAACGTGCAATATCTAACAAAAAAGTTATCACATTTCACTACGATGGAATGCCAAGAGTTGTTGAACCTCATTTGTTAGGAACAACAAAGACTGGCAACTTGGCCTTGAGAGCTTACCAAATTGGAGGCTATTCTAGTTCAGGATTTCTATCGTGGAAGTTGTTTTTAGTTGAAAAAATGTCAAATATTCAAGTTCTCGATGATGAATTTGTTAAAAGACCAGATTACAATCCTAATGATAAAGGTATGATGAATATTCATTGCAGGATTGATTAAAATGAAAATAAAGTCAATGTCAATTCAAAACTACAAATGCCATAAAGAATTACTTGACATCTCCTTGTACACTATCTCAACTTTTATAGGAGAAAATGATTCTGGAAAAACATCTATTATAGATTTTCTTGAATTGATGTTGACAAATAAAAGTCCTAATGAAAACGATTTTTTTCATGATTCTGAGGGCATTTTTCAAGATGAAATTATAGGAGAAATTACACTCCTTCCTAATCCAGAATTACTTGAAACCATATCTTCATTATTAAATGAAAGCAATGAACTCAAAATAAAAAAAGTAATCACAAAGCGTGAATCAAAACTGTTCATTGAAAAGAAAAAGTATGCTGATGAAAGGTTTAATCAATTTGAAAACATGAGAGCAGCAGAACTGACAAAATTACTGGAAGACTATAAGTTAGAACCACAAAGCAATCAGGAATTTAGAAAAGAAATAGTAAGAAAATTTTTAGAAGAAAATCGTGTTCAATCTGAATATGAATTCGTATTAGACGATTGGAGAAATATAGCACCATTCCTTCCAAAATTGATTAGGTATGATGTGAATGATTATAGAAACCCACAAAGCATGATTTTTAAAACCCTCAACGAGAAATTTTCCGATTTAATATATACCTATAGTGAAGAAGATGGTTCTAAAAATTTCATAATAGCTGAACTTGAGAAACTTGCCGAAATAGCTGAAGAAGAAATAAATAATGAAGCGAACAAATTAAAATCTTATATAATAAAATACAATCCTGATATAGAAGATATTTACATCTTTCCAGAATTCGATTTTTCTAAAGCTTTAACATCTATTTCACTTGAACTCATTGATAAAAAAACAAAATCTCGAATTGTCTTTGAAAATAGAGGCTTTGGAACGCAAAAAAGATTATTTATGGGAATTTTTGATTGGGAATCAGCTGTGCTAAAAAATTTAAGTGGAACACCTGTAATTCGCTGTTATGATGAGCCAGATAACAG
This sequence comes from Methanolobus sp., assembly GCA_033549165.1. Lineage (GTDB taxonomy): Archaea > Halobacteriota > Methanosarcinia > Methanosarcinales > Methanosarcinaceae > Methanolobus. The sequence continues at coordinate 13,924 of JAWSUM010000072.1, read as the reverse complement.
TTTACACATTGATGCCCAAAGGAAGATGTATAAAGCAATTAGAGAAATTGCAGAATCTGAAAGCAATCAAATTATTTTGTGTACTCATTCTCTATTCCTGATTGATAGCATGCCAACAAATACAATAAATCTATTGAAAAGAAAAGAAGATTCTACTACTTTTTTTGAATCATTGAAAGGCGAAACTGAACTAGAAATTAGCCAATTCATGACTTCTGTTTGTAGAGAGATGGGATTATCAAACAGTCATTTTTTCTTTGAAAAAGCATTCATATTAGTCGAGGGTCAAACAGAAATCAATTTTCTCCCTCTAGCATACAAAAAAACAAATAATTCATCTTTTGTAGAAGATGGGATATCTATTATTAATCTCGGTGGAAATGGTGCAGCCGCAGATTTTATGAAATTGCTAATGAAAAATAAAAAAGATTTAGTTATTTTGTTTTTAGATTCAGATACTAGGAATGTAAAAAAAAGTGATTTGTACAGAGCTTTTGACCAGATGCAGGATTGCAACGAGGAAGAATACAAAAAATGGGTTGATGATTTCTTTGATGAGAAGTTAATGCTTATAGGTGAAAAGGAATTAGAGGATACATTTTCTGATGATTTCATTGCAGAAGTTCTTAATAAACATCGTAAGAAAAATAATTCTTCAGAGTGGGAACCTGACGAAATAAAAGAACTTCGAAAATTCAAGAAATTCTCTGATGCTATTCTCGCAGCTGTTGCTCAAAATTGCAGTCCTAATTATTTGAACAAACCACAATTAGGCAGATTCTTTGCTGAAGAATGCACTGAGGAAATTATTCCCGATAAAGTGAAGGAATTATTTAAAAAAGCTAGGACAATAGCTGGTATTTAAGCTTTTTAAAAAACAAAATCGTATGCCTCTCGGCACACGATCCTACTTCTCAACAACCTTCTTGAACATCCTCGCCTGGAACCCATGATACTTTGCGAATCCTTCGGCGTCCTTCTGGTTGATGGTGGCGCTGTCGAAGGATACGAGGTCCTCTGAGTAGAGGGCGTAGGGGGATGTCCTTGCGAGTATCATGACGCTGCCCTTGTGGAGTTTCACGGTGACAGTGCCTGTTACGCGTTCCTGGGTCTTGTCGATGAAGGCGTTCAGGTCGTGGTAGAGCGGCTCGTCCACCAGGCCGTAGTAGGCAAGTTCTGACCACTGCTCGTCCACGCCTTTCTTGAACTTCAGTTCTGCCCTTGTGAGTACCAGCTTCTCGAGGTCCTTGTGGGCTGTAAGGAGCACGGTAGCTGCGGGGTGCTCATAGTTCTCCCTCGCTTTGAGTCCGAGAACGCGGTCCTCGATCATATCCGTCCTGCCGACGCCGTGGGAGCCTGCGATCTCGTTGAGCTTCTCGATAAGCTCCACGCCGCCCATCTTCTGTCCGTCCAGGGATACAGGAACGCCTTTCTCGAAGCCGATGACCAGAGTCTGGCCTGCTGGTGCGGATTCCGGGGATACGGTCCACTGATAGATCTCCTCTGGCGGGATGAATCCGGGGTCTTCCAGCTTACCGCCCTCGATACTGCGACTCCAGATGTTCTCGTCAACACTCCAGGGCTTTGCGGTTGTTACGGTCACGGGGATGCCATGTTTCTTCGCATACTCGATCTCCCACTCACGGGTGAGGTTCATGTCCCTCATGGGTGCGATGACCTCCATGTCCGTCAGGCGGAAAACGGCTTCGAAACGCAGCTGGTCGTTACCCTTGCCGGTACATCCGTGTGCAAGAGCAACAGCGCCTTCCTTCTCTGCGATCTCAACGACCTTCCTGGCAATGAGCGGGCGGGCGATGGAAGTACCCATCACGTAGCCCTCATAGTCCCCGTTGGCCTTGATAAGGGGGAAAATGTAGTCCTTAACAAACTCATCACGCACATCAAGGGTGAAATGCTTGTCACTGATCTTCTGTGCCTTCTCTTCAGCCTGGGCAACATCCTCCCTTGGCTGGCCCACGTCCACCGCGACGGTGATTACCTCGTCGCAGCCATACTCTTCCTTGAGCAGCGGGATGCACACAGAGGTGTCAAGCCCGCCTGAATAAGCAAGTACAACTTTCTTTGACATAAGAAAACTCCTATCCTTCCTGTAACCTTAACTTAGATTAAGACTCCATCATTTCCCTGTGATACTCGTTAATGGATTTTACCGTACCTTCACCCTTCTTCATGGCAACTATTGCATTGGATGCAGCAATGGCAGCCTGGATGGTAGTGATGTACGGAACCTTGAAATCGACAGCTGCACGGCGTATCTTTGAGCTGTCCTCACGGGCCTTTTTGTCCTCAGGGGTATTAATGACAAGAGCAACCTCATAGCGGCGCATCATGTCTATCACATTCGGGCTTCCATCATGAACCTTCTTCACAATGCCCATCTCAATGCCCTTTTCAGCAAGATGGTCTGCCGTACCCTTGGTACCTAGCAGCTCTATTCCGCAATCCACAAGTTTCTGCGCCACGTCCACAAGCTGCTTCTGATCCTCATCCCTTACTGAAAGGAAGACCTTTCCAGTCAGCGGCAGCAGGTTGTCCGCACTGAGCTGTGCCTTGAAGAACGCCCTGCCGAAATCGGAATCCACACCCATTACCTCTCCGGTACTCTTCATCTCAGGACCGAGTATCGGGTCTGCTCCTGGCAGTTTGTCAAAGGGCAGCAGTACTTCCTTTACGGATACGTGCCTGACCTTCGGTTCGTTAGCTGATGCATAGCCAAGGTCAGCCAGGCTCTCTCCCATGATGACCCTTGCTGCAATCTTTGCCAGTGGCAGGCCGACTGCCTTTGACACGAATGGTATGGTCCTGCTTGAGCGCGGGTTGGCTTCAAGGACATAGATCTTATCGCCCTTCTTGGCCATCTGTATATTGACAAGACCCTTCACATTGAGCGCGAGAGCGATCTTGCGGGTGTAGTCGCGTACGATCTCGAGGACCTCCTCTGAAAGTGACTGTGGTGGGATAACACATGCAGAGTCGCCAGAGTGCACACCTGCTTCTTCTATGTGCTCCATGATGGCGCCGATGAGCACGTCTTTGCCGTCGCACACTGCATCTACATCTATCTCCACGGCTCCCTCAAGGAAGTCGTCGATAAGGATCGGGTGTTCAGGAGAGACCTTCACAGCCTCACGCATATAGCGCTCGAGATCGGTCTGGTCATAAACGATCTCCATTGCACGGCCGCCCAGTACGTAGGATGGCCTGACAAGCACCGGATAACCTATCCTGTTGGCTATCTCGATCGCCTGTTCCTGAGAAGTTGCATAACCCGCATCCGGCTGGTTGATTCCCAGCTTGCTCATCATATGGTTGAACTTCTCCCTGTCCTCTGCAACATCTATGTCCGCAGGGGATGTACCAAGGATCACAGTCTTAAGGTCACTGCGCCTCTTGAGCTCCTTCTCAAGAGGAAGTGCAAGATTAACGGAGGTCTGTCCTCCGAACTGCACAAGCACACCGTCCGGATTCTCCCTTTCGATAACGTTCATGACATCTTCCAGAGTCAGAGGCTCAAAAAAGAGCTTGTCCGAGGTGTCATAGTCAGTTGAGACGGTTTCCGGGTTGTTATTGATGATATGTGCCTCAATGCCCGCCTCACGTATGGCTGCCACCGCATGCACGGTACAGTAGTCGAACTCTATGCCCTGTCCTATGCGTATGGGACCGGAACCAAGTATCAGTATCTTCTTACGGTCAGACGGGTCTGCTTCGCACATCTGCTCGTAGCATGAGTAATAATATGGAGTAGCTGCAGCGAACTCCGCTGCACAGGTATCTACCATCTTGTAAGTGGAAACGATACCTGACCCACGCCTCTGGTCATTGATCTGCTCACGGGTCTTCCCTGTAAGCTCTGCTATGCGTGCATCGGTCAGTCCCATGCGTTTTGCATCCCGGAGCATGTCATCAGGCAGGTTCCCGGAGAAGCCTGCTTCCCTTATCCTGTCCTCCATGTCGATGATATTCTTTATCTTCCTCATGAAGAAGATATCAATTCCAGTGAGCTCGGATACTTCCTCTACTGAAAAGCCATTGCACAGGGCATGGTAAATTACGAACAGGCGCTCACTTGTAGGTGTCTTGAGCAACATTTTTACTTCACTGGGGGACCACTCATCGGAACCGAGCTTCATATCGATATCCAGTGAACGTACAGCCTTGAGAAGAGATTCCTCGATGGTACGTCCGATTGACATTACCTCGCCGGTACTCTTCATTGCGGTTGTCAGGGTCTTGTCCGCGTTGACGAACTTATCGAACGGCCACCTCGGGATCTTTGTCACGATATAGTCGATTGTCGGCTCGAATGATGCAGGCGTTTTCTTGGTAACGTCGTTGAGGATCTCATCCAGCGCCATACCGATAGCGATCTTTGCTGTTACCCTGGCTATCGGATAGCCAGTTGCCTTTGATGCAAGGGCTGATGAACGTGATACACGGGGATTGACCTCGACGATACGATAGTCTCCGTCCTTGGCAGCGAACTGGATGTTACAGCCGCCTTCGATTCCGAATGCCCTGATGATCTTAATAGCTGCTGTCCTGAGCATCTGGTGCTCTTCATCGTTAAGGGTCTGGGAAGGCGTGACCACGATGGATTCACCTGTGTGCACTCCCATCGGATCCAGGTTCTCCATATTACAGATAACTATACAGGTATCGTTGGCATCGCGCATGACCTCGTACTCGAACTCCTTCCAGCCGAGCACGCTTTCCTCTATCAGCACCTGGCTGATACGGCTTCGGCGAAGACCTCTCTCTGTGATCTCCAGGAGTTCTTCCTTTGAGTGGGCGATACCGCCGCCAGCGCCACCAAGGGTGTATGCTGGACGGATGATGAGCGGAAGTCCGAGCTCATCGATAAGCTCCTCGGCTTCCTTAAGAGTGGATATAGCCTTGCTGCGGGGTACTTTCTCCCCTATCCTCTCCATTGTACGTTTGAAGAGTTCACGGTCCTCTGTATTCTTTATGGCCTCAAGGGGAGTTCCGAGGAGCTCCACATTGTACTTTTCAAGGACACCGTGTTCTGCAAGTTCACTGGTGATGTTAAGACCTGTCTGGCCTCCGATACCTGCAATGATACCATCGGGCCTCTCCTTCTCAATTATCTTCTCGACCGCTTTCACATCCAGTGGCTCTATATAGACCGCATCCGCCATTTCGGGATCGGTCATGATGGTTGCCGGGTTGGAGTTCACAAGCACTACTTCCAGGCCCTCTTCCTTGAGTGACCTGCATGCCTGGCTTCCTGAGAAATCGAACTCTGCGGCCTGTCCGATCATGATCGGACCTGAACCAATCAGAAGAACTTTTTTAATGTCGCTACGTTTTGGCATTATTTCTTACCTCCGGCCAGATTGAGAACCTTGTCAAAGAATATCTTTTCTGAATCAAGAGGACCCGGATGTGCATCAGGGTGGTACTGCACACTGAATATGTCAAGGCTGTTGTGCGCTATTCCCTCAACGGTCTTATCGTTGGCATTCATCTGGGTGATCCTTACGTCCGCATCCTCGAAAGTGTCGGCATCCACCGCAAAACCATGGTTCTGGGATGTTATGTGTACTATTCCTGTCTCGAAGTCCTTTACAGGCTGGTTTGCACCCCTGTGACCGAATTTCAGCTTATATGTTTCCGCACCGAGCGCACGGGAGATTATCTGGTGTCCAAGGCAGATGCCTACTATAGGCAGCTCTCCTGCAAACCTGTTCACGGCCTCGACTCCCATTACAGCCTGCTGTGGGTCCCCCGGACCATTTGACAGGAAGAGCAGATCCGGCTCAAAGGACTCGATAAGTGATGTCGGAGCAGTACCTGGCACAACAGTCACATCAATTCCCCTTGAAAGCAGGCTCCTCTCTATGCTGAGCTTCCTTCCAAAGTCCATGAGCACGACATTCACAGGGTTCTTCGGATCCCTGAACGGACTTTCTATCCTGAATGGTTCAGGGCATGTTACCTTTGATATCAGGTCAATATCCGAGATACTTGGTTGTTCCCTGGCAAGTCTTACGGCCTCTTCCCCGTCATCACTGCCATTGATCAGGGCCGCACGCATTGTTCCATGCTCACGCGTCTTTATGGTGAGCATACGTGTGTCAACCCCTGCGATACCGGGCTTGCCTTCGTCCTCCATCAGCTGGAAAATGGTCTTCTTTGAAGTGTGGTGGGATGGCTCGGGACATGCCTCCCTCACAACAAGACCTTCGGCCTTTACGCCGTCAGATTCAAAACAGTTTTCACTGACACCGTAATTGCCTATGAGAGGATAAGTGAACATAAGGATCTGACCCTTATAGGAGGGGTCGGTCAGAGCCTCTTCATAACCAGTATATTGAGTGGTAAAAACAAGTTCCCCGGAAACGATACCTTCAGCACCTAAGCCAGTGCCTTTTATAATTGTCCCATCTTCTAATCCTAATACTGCATTCATTGTACGAACCTGCGTCTACATGTAAGGAATAGGCTATAAGTATTACGATGGATTTCGGCGTTAAACGCGTGAAAATGAAGGGAACGAAAAAAGATTTTGAAAGATCGGAATTAACGGATCTTCCTAAGGAACGAATAAACTATCAGACTCACCATCAAGAATGAGATTAAAAGTACTGAAACGATGAAAGTCCTGGGATCCTCGCTTGCAAAGGTCCTTATTCCCTCCACATAGGGATTCAGTTGCCTCTGCTCCTCATTATTTGCCTGGTCCTCTGCTTCTTCTAACGTCAGGTTACCAGTCTTCAATGTCATTAACCAGATATTGTATTCTCCTCCCTCATTGGAAATATATGCTATTTTACTGCCATCCGGACTCCAGGCAGGTGCCCTTTCATTTGAAGCCCCAGAGGTCAGCATTGTGAAACCTTTACCATCGGCACCCATTAGCCAGAGATCATAGTCCCCGCCCTGGTCCGATGAAAAGACTATTGTTTCCCCGTCAGGGCTGTATGCAGGCTCGACATTATCATAGGAGTTGTCCAGCAGTACGACCGGCTTCACCGAACCTACCTCCTGAACAAGTATAGCACCGTCAAGCGAGTACAGCAACCTGCTTCCATCCGGACTCCAGGAAGGGGAACCCTCATCACCCGGACTGTCGGTTATTCTTATATTATTACTTCCGTCGGGATCCATTACCCAGACATCATAGTTCCCGGCAAGCCGCGATACATAAGCTATCCTGGTATCATCAGGACTTACGGAAGGATCCCTTGCGTCTGCGGTTTCAGTAAGTTTCAGGACATTTCCGCCGCTGGCATCCATCACGTGTATGCTTATGTATCGTGCAGAATAAGCCTTCTTGCTCTCGGTGGCATAATATATTTTGTTGCCGCTGGGATCAAATACCGGATCTCCTTCCCATGCAAGGTTATCATATAGTTTCTTCCTGCCGGCGCCATCGGAGTTCATGCTCCATATAGCCTGGTCGTAAGCGAACACTAATTTGTTCCCATCCGGACTCCAGGATGGATGATTATAGTTCGAGCCATTGGTCAGTTGTATGCTTTCATGAGCAAGCACGCCTGCAGATGCCATAGGCACCAGTAAAGAAACTATCAGGACAGCTAGCAAGAGCTCAGTTGAACGTTTGAAATAAAGGAAATATGGGGAAGAGTACATCAAAAATATATTATTGGCTTATATAGTTATTAACCTTTTGTTTTAGGATATCGCTTATCACTTTTCCATCAACCTTGCCCCTGAACTCAGCCATGACAGGACCCATGAGGGGACCTATTGCAGCAAGACCCTTTTCCCTGACAAAATCCTGTCTCTCGTTGATTACGGATTCTATGAACGCTTCGATACTTGCAGTGTCAATTCCTCCGAGACCAAGTTCCTCTGCAGCAGCTTTAGCACCCAGAGCAGAGTCATTTGCCATAGCCCGGAGTATCTGATCTATAGCTTCCTTCGAGATATCCCCGGTTGCAACCAGGGTAAAAATATCAATGAAATGACGGTCTTCAAGGTTATCGATTTCCACACCGTCGCGCTTGAGTTCGGGGAGTGTTCCTGTAAGCGTCCTGACAACAAGCGTTGCAGTAATATTAGAATTACCATCGAACCGCTGCATTATTTCCTCAAAAAGAGGCAGGTAAGTTGAATACACGATCTTTTCGGAGAGCTCCTTATGCAGGCTGAACTCCGATTCAAAACGCTTTGCACGCTCGGTCAGGAGTTCGGGTATCTCGACCGCTTCGAAGTAATCAGCGGAGATTCCGGTCTGGGGGACATCAGTTTCCGGATACATCCTCGCAGCCCCGGGAAGAGGTCTAAGGTAAGAGCTGTTCCCATCAGGCAATGCACGGCGGGTCTCCTCAGGCACTCCTTCAAGTGCTTCCCTTGCACGGGCAATTACGCCCTCCATGGCACCCCTCGCACGCTTCTCAGCATCTGCAACCATTACAACAGCATCGTTCTCGCCGGCACCAACGGTCTCGCGAAGGACACGTACCTCATCACCGGTTATTCCGTAATTCGGAAGCTCGTCCGTATGGAAGATACCGCCCACACCGGATGTCTTGGCACGGTCCGAGAACTCGGTACCAAGGCGCCTGCCAGGCTGGACCTCCCTGCCCACAAAACCGGCGAATCCCGGAAGCAGAATTGCAAGTACCTTGCCCTTTTTAAGTGCATTCTTTATGACCTTGGACTTCGTGTCCCTGAAAAGGTCGGTTACGTCAAAGATAGTATCACAGACAGAAGCACCCCTTTCCAGCAGTTCGTCCATGATGGCAAGCAGGTTGACCTGGCGCTCCACCTCACGCTCGACGATCGTCTCTATCATATCCAGTGCCTGGACACCCTTAAGCTCTACACGGGCACCTCTTGCAATGGAAATGTTGACATCCTGGCGTATGGTTCCAAGACCTCGCTTTACCTTACCGGTGGAACGCAGCAGCATGCCTATCTGCTGTGCGGTCTCCTTTGCATGTGCAGGGGAGATTATATCAGGATCCGTGCCGATCTCGACAAGAGGAATACCGAGTCTGTCAAGCGAATAGATGATGGAATCACCCTGGTCCTCGATCTTCTGGCATGCCTCCTCTTCAAGACAGAGCACACCAACACCTACTGGCTTTATTGATGTGTCAAGGTAACCGTCCTTTGCAAGGAAAGCGGTTCTCTGGAAACCTGAGGTGTTGGAACCGTCCACGACTATCTTGCGCATTACATGTACCTGGTCCACAGGCTTCATATTAAGGAGCTTGGTAATGCTCAGTGCTATATCCAGGGATTCCCTGTCAAGTTCCTTGGGTGGCTCGTCATCGTTCTCCACCAGGCAGGTGGTATCGTAGCCCTTGTAAACGTATTTGCGCCTTAGCTTGGACTGCTCCAGAGCAGCCCTGTCGGTCTCACCCATCTCACTTGCAGTCGGGCGCAGGTAACGGAAGAACTCGTAGGTCGATTCGCCGGTTTCCCTGATCTGTGTAGGGCATCTGCAAAAGAGCTTCTGCTTTGAGTCAAGCTGCTGATGTATCTCAAGACCACATTTCAAGCCGAGTCCGGCATAATCGAATTTGTCACTCATGGAAAGTCTCACCAATTAGTATCAATCAAAGTTTTCAGGACCCTGAACTATATACCGACTTCAGGACCTATATCTGCGCTTACAGCCACACATGAAAATGCATAAGCATGTATAAAGTTATTGTTCGTCCCCTGACCTCGTCCTTTTGCTGAACTCAGCCCTGACCTCAGAGGCAGGCTTATCTTCAAGCATTTTCCGGACCTTGGGACTTGTCAGGACAGGTCTTGCCTTTTCGATACGTTCCCTGGCAATTTTTAGCAGGGAACCATCGACCTTTGGGAACTCAACTTCAATATGTTGCTTAGGGGTTTCCTTCTCAACCTCCAGGGTCCGGGATATGTCAGGCAGGTGCCTTTCTCCGCTTAGCATGGAACTTATGGCGTCCCGCCACTGCTCTGCCCAGGGAGAGTCCGGTATCTCAGTATGGGATACCTCGCTGCGGGAGACCTTCATCACATCCTTGGGACAGGCATTCACGCAGGCCCCACAGTATATGCAGTAGTCTTCCTTTATCGCAATCTTTGCATCGCCCTCTTCGGGAACGTACCACAGGTGCGAAGGACAGACATTGAAACAGCCATGGCAGCCCTGCGGGTCACATTTGTCGACATTCATATCCACCAGCCGAAGCTCTCCCTCGAAAGGTTTCTTGAGGTCGACCGCCTCATACGGACAGACCACCTGGCACCAGGTACAACGGGTGCATTTTTCATCATCAACCGTGACATTGCCTTCTATCTGCGGGGCTTCACCTCTTTTCTCGCCTTTTACCTTAATGGCGTCCTCCGGGCAAAGGTCCTGGCACAGCACACAGTAATCGCACTTGTCCTCGTCCACAAGCAGAAGTTCAAAGGGTGTGGGATCTGTTGGGGTCGCCTCTTTTTCTATGAGCAGGAATGCTTCGCAGAATTCCGCACAGAGACCACAGAAGTTACACTTATCGGTGTCTATCTCGATCTCGCCTTCGACGCCCTCTTTGAAAGGTGCTATCTCTTCCTTCTTCGGGAAAGTGAACTCGACATCGATGGCATCCTCGGGGCATGCTTCCTTACAGAGGGCGCATGGCAGGCATTTCTCGTTCATCCGTACATATGAATCGAACTCAGGGAACTTTTCATGCTCGGGAAAATCACCCTCAGCAGTCATCCTGAATGCATGGACCGGGCAGAAGCTTGCACACATGGAACAGAAAGTACATTTATCGAGGTCCAGCATCACAGGTGGAGCATCCAGTCCTGTGGATATCTCCTGCATTGGTCCCAGTTCCAGGGCCTTTGTCGGACAGAGGCCGACGCAGAGGCCGCAGCCTACACAACGCTTGTAATCGTAATCAAGGAACTTCACCGATTTATCGGTGATCAGTTTGTAGATGAAGTGCGAGCCATCAATATCCATGTCCCTGAGTACGGTCAGTGACTCTTCCTCACACTTGCCAGTAGAGTTTTCCTCAGGTTTTTCCTGAGAGTTTTCCTGAGGGTTTTCCTTAGAGCTTTCACTCATTGCGGCCCCCCCAGGAGTTCGGAACCGATCGGACCTATCTTCTCCAGATACTCTACCATATCCTCTATGGTCTTCGCAAACCTTTCGCCCTCAGCCGCGGATATCCACTCCACCTTCAGCCTGCCTGGGTCGATGCCTATGTCCTCGAGTACTTCCTGCAGGGCCTCCATCCTGTGCTTTGCATTGTAATTGGCAAAGATATAGTGGCACTCTCCCAGCCTGCATCCAGCAACAAGCACACCGTCGGCTCCGTGCTCGAATGCCTCGAGAACGAAGGCAGGGTCCACACGTCCGGCACACATAACCCTGATGGTCCTGATATTGCTGGGGTACTGTATTCTGGATGTGCCTGCAAGGTCGGCACAGGTATAGCTGCACCAGTTACACAGGAAAGCGACTATCAGTGGGAACTGGGACTTGACCTCTGTGGCTGCATGGATCTGCGCCATTATCTGTTCGTCGGTGCTGTTACGCATTGATATCGCATCAGCCGGACAGGATGCACTACATGCACCACAGCCCATGCAGGAAAGCTCCTCGACCACAGCCTTGCGGTCGACCATGGAGATCTTATTGAACTTACACACTTCGGCACATATCGCACATCCGATACATGCATCCGGGTTAACATGAGCACTGAGAGGATCGCTCTCCAGCTCTCCTTTTGAAAGCAGCTGCATGACCTTGGAAGCCGCTGCACTTCCCTGGGCTATGGAAACCTGTATCTCCTTCGGTCCTGATGCACAGCCTGCTATGTAAATTCCCTTGACATGGGAATCAACCGGCCTCATTTTTGGATGAGCTATGGCAAAGAAACGGTCCGGACGCCTGGAGAGATTGAGCACCCTGGATATCTTATCTGCATCACACACTGTTTCCATACCTGTAGCCAGAACTACAAGGTCATACGGATCTTCGTGGATCTCACCTGCCAGGGTGTCCTCGTAGCGCAGGCTCAGTCTGCCCGTGCTTTCCGGCAGTATCTCAGCAACCTTGCCGCGTGTGAAATCTATACCCATGGACTGGGTCCGGGTGTAATATTCCTCGTACATCTCGCCTGATGCACGGATGTCAATGTAATGAATCGTAATGTCCATCGCCGGGTAGCGTTCCTTGAGCAACTGCGCATTCTTCATGCTGGACATGCAGCATACCCTGGAACAATAGGGATTGTCCACCTTCTCGTCCCTTGAGCCGACGCACTGGATGAACGCGACCTTTTTGGGAACCTTACCAGTTGACGGAACAAGCACTTTACCCCTGGTGGGGCCCGCGGCGTTGAGAAGGCGTTCGAGCTCCATATTGGTGATGACATCGGGATAGATCCCATACCCATATTCCGGCTTGCGGGTGGCATCAAACAGCTTGTAGCCAGTAGCAAGCACAATGGCACCGACCGTGAACTCCAGTGTTTCTTCCTTCTGCTCATAATCGATCGCATCGGCCGGGCAGGCCTGCTTGCACAGGCCACAGCCCACGCAGTAATTGCTATCTATGTAGACGACTTGAGGCACTGCCTGCGGAATCGGCATATTGATGGCCTTGGTCTTGCCCAGACCAAAGTCGAAGGGATTGGAGATCTCCACGGGACACACTCCACCGCATTCTTCCACGCATCCCTTGCATTTGTCCTCATCCACATACCTTGGCCTGCGTTTGACCGTGGCATGGAAATTGCCCACAGAACCTGTGACCTCGCTGACCTCTGCCATAGTGATCAGGTCGATGTTCGGGTGGTTCTGTACGTCGGTCATCTTGGGCGCCAGCACACAGATAGAGCAGTCGTTTGTAGGGAATACCTCGTTGAGCAGGGCCATCTTACCACCGATGGTAGGCTCCTTCTCAACCATGATAACATGATAACCAGATTCAGCCAGCGTCAGTGCAGCCTCAATACCGGCAACACCCCCGCCGATGATAAGCACATCCTTTGTTACGCTCACCTTCTTTACCTGCAGCGGATCAAGCAGCTTCAGCCTGGCTATGCCCATCCTGATAAGGTCGAAGGCCTTCTGGGTCGCCATCTGCGGCTCTTTCTGGTGCACCCATGAGCACTGCTCGCGGATGTTGACCATCTCCAGAAGGAAGGGATTAAGGCCCGCCTTCGTAAGCACTCTCTTGAACGTAGGTTCGTGCAGATGAGGAGAACATGCAGCTACAAGCACGCGGTCAAGTTCGTTCTCCCGTATGTCCCTGATGATGGATTCCTGTCCCGAATCAGAACACATGAACTGGATGTCCCTGACAACTGCAACGTCAGCATCTAACTCACTTACCTTTTCCTGCAATGAGCTGACGTTGATGGTATGGGCTATGTTCAGTCCGCAGTGACAGATATATACTCCGATACGCATTTTCGTAGTTTTCCTTTTTTTGAGGAATTGATGACGTTGTGAAAGATATAGTTTTGGATTGATTAAAATTATTGTTCATGAAGAATGTGGCAGTTCTTTCAGAGGACATCAAATTATGTTCTAAAATCTCCGTTCTGATTTGACGGCGTAGCAGTCGACAAAATATTTTTGTGATTCTATTTAAGATACTGATTAACAACGATTTACACGGATTTTATTTTTTGGGAAGGCTAAGGTCAACATTTTTGCAAATTCGTGTTAATCCTGTGGGTTTGTAGAAATCCTAGCGACATGATCAACGTACAGAGCCCTTGTTTCATTTTGCCACCATTTACAAAATTAATATCCATAACCCTAACAGTACCAGTACGGTTCCGCTTATTAATTTTATATATCCACGATATTCACGGATACGTTTGGACAAAGTGTATCCACCTATCAATCCTACACCAATGAAGGGGGTTAACACACCTAAACTAAAAACAAGCAGTAAGGACAAATCTCCTAGGGTTCCTTGGCT
>JAWSUM010000071.1:0-15472 GCA_033549165.1 Methanolobus sp. | reverse complement strand
GGGTTAAATTGTATTTAACTTTATTCTCAAACAAATTTCTGAGCGGGTGCCTGCTTTCTAATTTTTATTCAAACTCTATGGACTTAATATCGATGTGTATCAAGCTTATTCCTGGAAATAGTAATGTCAAAAACTAATATGTATTTGCTTATAATTTAAATTATCTCATACTGAAGCTAATAATAAAACAAATATTCAGAATATATTTTAAATTAAAAATAACAAGTATTAATTTATCTGACATACGCATTATTTTATAAGAGACGATAGATAAAAACCTATTTATACTATGCAATTGCTTTCGACCCCTTGCTCAACCAACCACCACGTGGAGCATATAGGGATGATCACTGACTGAAAGTCTTTCCCAGCCCTGGCTCTGTACCCACCACAAACAACCATAGCTGCCGAGGGTAGACTCCGGTTTTCTGATCATGGCCTTTCCACTGACTGGTTACTAACATAATGGGTGGTAACTAGATGTCACTTAACGAATCCGTAAATAGAATAGTAACAGGTTCGGGAGTAATCTTCGCAGGTACAATAAGCGGACTTCTCCTGAACATCCTCATAAAAGGGGTGCTGACAAGGAACCTTTCCCAGACCGACTTCGGCACTTACTCACTCGCACTCACCGTAATCTCTCTCACCGGTGCTATCGCCACACTGGGCCTGCACGAAGGTGTACCCAGATATATAGCATATTTCAGGGGCAAGAAAGAAGATCACAAGATCCAGGAAATAGTCGTATCCGGCCTGATAATGGGCCTTCTGGCAGGCATAGTGGCCATGTTCATTTCTCCTGTCGTTTTCCAGCACGTCGCTGCAGGTATGTTCGATACCCAGGATAACATAGTTTCGGTGATCAAGATAATGATATTTGCTATACCGCTCACGATATTCCTGAATATCGCAGTCGCGATCTACAGGGGCTTTGACCGTACTAACGTCAATATGTACTTCTATGATGTGATAAGGCCCGTATCCTTGTGGGTTTTTGTATCACTGGCAGTATTTGCAGGAGTTTCATTGCATACGTTCGTACTCGCAGACCTCCTGTCGATGGTCTTCACATTCGGCCTTATGGTCATGTACTTCGTAAGGAATCCGCCTTTTAAGCCGGAATTGAAAGTACGCTTCAGCGAGCCTACAAAGCAGCTCTTCAGGTACTCGTTCCCACTGCTCATAAGTGCTACGTTGCTCAACCTCATGACATGGACCGACACGATCATGCTGGGCTACTTCAAGTCCTCACAGGTTGTAGGCGTGTACAGCGCAGTCTATCCACTGGTCAGCTTCCTGACAATAATAATAACCTCCATGGGTTTTGTCTACATTCCGGTAGCTTCCCGGCTTTGGGGTGAAGGCCGCAGGGATATCCTGGGCTCCCTTTACCAGATAGTAACAAAATGGTGTTTCGCACTGTCGTTCCCAATATTCGCGCTCATGTTCGTGTACCCTGAGGCCATCCTTACAAGGCTGTATGGTGCAGAGTATGCAATGGGTGCTACGGTACTGAGGATACTTGCACTGGGTTTCATCACGAACGCATACTTCGGTTTCAACTACCATACGATAATGGCAGTAGGTGATTCCGGCTTCCTCATGAAGTGTTCGACTGCAAGTGCCGTGGTCAACGTTGTGTTCAATTTCCTGCTGATCCCTGATTATGGTATGCTCGGGGCAGCGGCAGCATCTGCGGCATCCTTCGCATCCATAGAGCTACTCATGACCCTGAGGGCATGGAGAACACACAGTATGCATCCATTCACACCTGCCTATAGGAAATTCACGGTCATCTGCGTATCACTGATCTCAGCATTGTTGCTGTTCAAGTCAGTGTTCCCGACTGTTGAAATGATATGGGTATGCCTGCCGTTCCTTGCACTGTATTTCATCATTTGCAAGTACTCCGGTATCATCGATGATGATGAGAGGACATTGGCAAGAGAGGTACGCACCAATGTCAGGCGCAGTATAGGTGTTCTGGTGCCAAGGACAATAAGGAATGTCTGATATGGGAATCGCACGTGCATAATTGTAAGAGGATAGAACCGAAAATAATAACTGGAAATGTTGTTCCCTGAGGCACGGGAGCACATAACAACTGCCTTTCACGATGTACATTGTTGTGAAAGGCTTTGTTTTTTCTGTCGTATCAACGATAGACATTCGTAAAAAGGGTTATTTTTTATACCTGAATCTACTTTCAACTAAGAGAATCAAAGTAATAGGTAGAGGCGCCTGATAAACCACCACGCTTTAAGACGCCTCTCTCCTTACGAATCCGGGATGTCCCCACATCCCTTCAACCCCACTCCCTCAACCCGCTTTTGGTTGAGAATGCAGGACAAAACACCTTTCATAAATACCATTCAGGCGCTTTGTCCTTACGTGTCCGAGATATTCCCCAATATCTCTCTTTAACTCCACTCCCAGAGTTTACGAGCGTCCCAATGCTCGCAGGATGTAGTTGGTGATTTTTTTATTTAACCTAAACCTTTCTGAATTACAGGTATCAGGCTATCTTTTGCTTGCAGCTTTTGTTTCAATGGTGTTATAATTTCAGGTAACTGTGCAAAATAGATCTCCAATATGAAATTGAGTGATGTATCCAATAGAGAAAAGGGTATCGTGATATGGACTTGAGATAAGGTCCCCCTATCAGGAGAAAATACTCAAAACACAGTTCATGTTTTCTTTCTTAATCTGATGCTCATGGTTGAATCCAGCTTGTCATCGACCTTTTCAATATAATCTATGGTCACCTCTTCTGGACTTACCATTCTCAGTGTAAAATCCTCCCTGAACCTTTTACCGTCCTTTAGTCCGTCGTATTCTCCTTTAAGGGTTCTTTCGTCGGACCAGGCAGCCTTGTGGTCGTGTGTTTCCGCCATATTGGTAAGGCTGTAGATATGCAACTCTCCCGTTTCCCTATCGAAGCCGAATAGATTATCCAGTTCATAGTGGCCAAGACTCTCTATTTCGAGCTCGTTCGAAGATTTCATTCCCCAACCACCGGCAGCTTTGCTGAAGTTCCATGTTCCTTCCAGTTTCATTGTTTTCTCATCAGCTGTCAGGCTCCCTTCCACATTCCAGTCACCAAGGAAACTATATAATTTTTTGACCTCTGCAGGAATGGGATACAATTCTTCAATGTCAGGCATTGGATTCACTTCTCCCCGATTTTAGTATATTTACATGTAGTTTATGTATCTTTTGCTGACCTTTGATTAGTAAAAACAAAGATTTCTGTGGATATCGGCGGAGGATTTCATACCATGTATCAATGCCAAGTACTTTTGTTCCAGCGACATTACCATTAAGGATTACATAAATGTGCAAAATTACATATTTATGTAAACAATTTGGTTTATATATGTTGCACTACTATCTAATAGTGTTGTGGGTTTGGAGTTCTTCTTTCCTGGAATGATCCCTTCACCTCGGGATGACCGTCTGATGAACACTTCAATCTTTACAAGAAAAATGGATCGATTGCAAAGGAATGAAATATATGCGAAGTACAGATCTTGTAGAACATGGCGGCAGGCCCGAACTATTGTTCCGTATAACAACGGATGGACAGACATACCAAAAAGAAGTATCACTGGTTTTCCCGAAGTATGCGAGCGCAGATCTTCCCCGTTACAGGGAAGAGTATGAAGCCGAAGTGGAAAAGCGTGGTCCAGGTGAGATGAAATGCAATTTCATTGTTGAATGATCAATTTCAACAACCATATCTTTTTTTATTTTTGGTGGCACCGGTCTATAATACCAGTGTGAAAGCTGTTTTTTGATTCCGCGGGCAAGTGTACTTTTTCCTCCGATCTCGCAGATATCGTCTTTATAGATGTGCAACATGGAGGATAGATACATAAACAATAAACAAGCATAGGATTAGTGTAGACATAGGGGGTATTGAATGTCTGAACATGAAGAACTTGAACACAAAGAGTTACTGGATAGTATGAGTGATAAATTAGGTTTCACTCCTCGTATCCTTGAGACTGTGGGAGAACTTGACTCCGGATTCCTGAAAAAATATAATATCTGCAATCATAAACTATTGTCAGATGGTGCCCTGCCGGCAAAAACGAAGATATTGATGGCTCTTGCGGTTGTTGCATCCAAACAGTGTGAAAGGTGTACTGTGGTGCAGATGCAGAGCGCTCTAAAGAACGGTGCTACCAAAGAGGAGATCATGGAGACCATGGATGTGATCTTCATAACTTCCGGAGCACCTGCTGTGGCAGCCTGCCGGGATGCACTGAAGTTGCTGAAATAGGGCATGACAGGTTCTGTTGTACAAGAGCGCTATCATCTGAACACATCTTTGCCAGGAAGAGGTCTTATAATAAAGACAAAAGGTAGTAGATCCGGGAAGATGTTCGTTCCCGATCTCTGAAGTATTAAGTTCATGATTCTCTAAATAGTCCGTGATCATTGGCATAGAAGCACTCAGGCTAAGGTAGAATTTTTGGTCACGGATTCTCACATTTTTTTAATGGGCTTTAAACTGGTTGTAGCAGAGTGATGGCTCAGATGCTCCTGGTAAATATATATTGGTTAAATTAGGTATTGGTTAAATCGGGGGGCTTTTAAATTACTCACTTTATAAGCGGAAATGTAAGTATACCTGAACGTCAGGTCGAGAATGTGATTATCGAGATTCCCCAGGGGAGTCGGAACAAATATGAATACGACAAGGAAAAGAAAATGGTCAGGTTCGAAAGGATGCTCTTCTCTTCGATGATGTATCCCTGTGAGTATGGATTTTTCCCCGACACTCTGGCACTTGACGGTGATCCTCTGGATGCCCTGGTCCTGACCTGGGAACCGACTTTTCCGGGATGTCTGATCAATGTACATCCGGTTGCGCTGTTTGATATGGAAGACGATAAGGGAAGGGATGAGAAGATACTCTGTGTTCCGGAAACGGACCCTTTGTGGAACTATATAGAAACACTTGAACAGGTTCCTCCTCATCTCTTAAAGGAGATTACCCACTTTTTTGAGACATACAAGAATCTGGAGAACAAGCAAGTACAGATATTCGGCTGGGAAGATATTGCATCAGCGGTCAATATCCTCAAGGAAGCTAAAGCCAGGTATGCTGAGCAGAAGGAATAGTCGTCGGATCCTGTTTGTTCAAAGGATGTTCTTTCCGGATAAGGGCATATTTAACCTGCTCAGTATGTAAAATATAGGGAGGACGGATCCTCCTGCAAACTCATGCCGGTACCTGCATCTTCTTCTCCCTGTCCCAGTGACGGTGCTGTGCTATGGCCTCGATGAAGGCCTTGTTGAAACCTCCATCATCTCCCTGGCTGCGGACCGTCACGACACCTTTGTCTGACATGAGATCCGTACCATCGCCTGCGAATTCAATTCCCTTGATATCGGAGGACATGAGCAGGTCCACTCCTTCACCGGTTGCTCCGATGGCTTTACAGTGCCTGAAAGCCTCGTTGATGAAGTGGATGGCGTCTCCCTCCATCTTGAGGGTATTGACGCTCTCGTGACCTCCCGGGACGTAGACAGCATCGTACATCACGGATTCTGCGGCTTCGTAGTTCTTGTCCACTTCCATCTCCTTCCCGCCGGAACCTTTGATCATTCCCCTGAACTTAGAGATGATCTCGGTCTGAGCTCCTGCATCCATCAGGGCCTTCTTGACACTTTCTACCTCGTCGCTGTTGTATCCGTCGGCTGCAAGGATGGCTATCATCCTGGTCATGATGGTGTCCTTACGTGTGTGTTCGCTCAGCTCCTGGCTGACGTTCCTGGACTTCTTTGTCACAGAGGATCCTCCCTTGCTTTTCGGTGCATCCGCACCCACACCTTTTGCTATCTCAATGGCAAGGTCGCCGTCCACATTGTTGAACATATCCACGATACCCTGCCTGATGCTTCGGTCCTTGACCTTGCCGATCTCGAAGTGGAATGCCTTTATGATATGCATCTTCTCGGGCTCTGACATACTGTTCCAGAAGAGCTTTGCCTGGCTGTAAAAATCCTTGAACTTCTCGCTCCTTGCACGTATCTTCCTGCCCTCTACTTTTTCCATATAATGGACATAAGCTCCTTCTTCCGCGGAAGCCGGCCTTGGCATGCCATTGGCCACTGTATTGGGGAAATAGCTACCTTTACCCTTGTTAATGGTCATGCGGTTGTACCCTTCCCGCTGGTTGTTGCTGATTGGTGCAAGAGGCCTGTTGATAGGTATCTCATGGAAGTTTGGACCTCCCAGGCGTATCAGCTGTGTATCCAGGTAGGAGAAAAGCCTTCCCTGCAGGAGTGGGTCATTGGAGAAGTCGACTCCGGGGACCACATTTGCCGGACAGAACGCAACCTGCTCGGTCTCGGCGAAGAAGTTGTCGGGGTTGCGGTTAAGTGTCATTTTGCCTACCCACTTGATGGGCACTTCCTCCTCTGGCCATATTTTGGTGGGGTCCAGGATGTCAAAGTCGAAGTTGAACTCATCCTTTTCCTCTATAATCTGCACCCCTAACTCATATTCTGGATAGTTCCCCATCTCGATGGATTCCCAGAGATCGCGCCTGTTGTAATCCGGGTCTTTTCCGGCCAGCTTCTGCGCTTCATCCCATACCAGGGAGTGGATACCAAGCATGGGTCTCCAGTGGAACTTTATGAACCTGCCCTTGCCCTGCGCATTGACGAAACGGAATGTATTGACACCGAACCCCTGCATCATCCTGAAGCTTCTGGGGATGCCTCGGTCAGAGAGCAGCCACATGATCATGTGAGCATTCTCAGGGTGCTGTCCCACGAAGTCCCAGAAGGTGTCATGGGCTGCCGATGCCTGCGGAATCTGGTTGTCCTGTTCGGGTTTGATGGCATGGACAAGGTCCGGGAACTTCATGGCATCCTGAATGAAAAAGACCGGGATGTTATTTCCCACAAGGTCGTAGTTACCTTCTTCTGTATAGAATTTGGTGGCAAAGCCCCTTACATCTCTCACACTGTCGGCGGATCCTCTGAAACCTACGACCGTAGAGAACCTTACGAAGACAGGCGTCTTCTTTTCGGGACCCTGCAGGAACTTCGCTGAGGTATACTCTGTGAGCGGTTCATAAACCTGGAAATACCCGTGTGCTCCAGACCCTCTGGCATGAACGACTCTCTCGGGTATACGCTCATGGTCAAAATGGGTCAGCTTTTCCCGGAAGTGAAAGTCCTCAAGTAGTGTGGGTCCTCTTTCCCCTGCCTTCAGTGATATGTCGGTATTATCAACCCTGACTCCCATATCGGTTGTCAGGAACTCGCGTTCCTCATCCTCGCTGAACTGTCCAAGCTGTTCCTTTTTGCTATTCTCATCTACTCCCCTTTTATCCATTGTATCCTCCTCTTGTGTGATATGTAAGGATATTCCCTTAAGTGCTGAGGGAACAAAGGCATATGGCAGTAGCTCTCTTGTGGCATATTTCAGTTTTTAAGGTATTCCACAACGAAAAATCATGCTTGCAGTAACGTTTACCCATTTTAGCACTCCTTGTCCGGACTGCATGAACTATAAGCCAAGCTACTTTCCACTATCTACTCCCCTTCAGGAATGAGCGTCCCTGTTATTTGAACGTTTTTATATCTCTGGAGGCAGATTTTTTAAATTCCGGCATGCAGGATACTAAAGGGATGTGCATAACTGTGGTGATTATGCTTCCAGGGTAGGAATATATCTTAGTTCCGAATGAGTTTAATGTGATAAATGTATAATTTACTGGCATGAAAGGATTTTCTATTGACATCGAAAAAGCAACGCTTGAGAATGAGAACTTCCGCAAGGTGCTCTACACAGCAAAGCACAGCCAGCTGGTACTCATGAGTCTCATCCCCGGGGAAGAGATCGGGATGGAAGTACATGAGGAGAATGACCAGTTCTTCCGTTTCGAGAGTGGACTGGGAAAGTGTATGATCGACGGCAACGAATATGAGGTTCGTGACGGTTCTGCAATTGTGGTGCCTGCAGGTGCACAGCACAATGTTGTCAACACTTCGGATACGGAATCTCTGAAACTCTATACGATCTATTCGCCTGCACATCATAAGGATGGCATCGTGCGCGCTACCAGGGAAGAGGCCGAAGCCAATGAAGCGGAATTTGACGGTGTGACCACTGAGTGACCACAGGGTCTGAAATGATCTTATTTAAGTCTGAAAATTAGAGGCTTTGTGAAAACAAAGCGATTCTGTTTTTGTCTTTTCCTGAGAATAGTGAAGTTTATTTGCAGGTCCGGTCTAATGAGTTACAGCAGTACCTTAGTTGAATGAATTAGATTACAAAGGGGGAGTTAAATGATAGAGTTCATAGAGGGTTTGCCGGAAAAGGTCATAGCAGTCCGTTTAAGTGGAGTGGTAAAAGAAGAGGACTATGATAATGTACTGGCTCCTGCAATTGAGAACGAAGTACAGAAGTACGGAAGGTTCGCTTACTTTACCAGCTGGATCCGGATTTCGAGAAATTTACCCGCAATGCGATGTTCGAGGATATGAAGCTTGGTGTGGAGAACTTCAACTCGTTTGGGAAGATCGCAGTTGTCTCAGATGTGGACTGGATGATCGATGCTGTTGAAATATTCAAACATATTATTCCCGGCACAGTTAAAACCTATAGCAATGAGGAACTTCCTGAAGCAAAGGCCTGGATAAGCGAATAAGGTCGTAGGTAAAACAAGTAATGGGCCCTGAGATATTCAGAACCCAGATCACGCTTCTGGAGCGCGATTTGAAGTATCTCGCTGCGCTCGATACCGCAAAAACGATGAAAAATCAAGAATGGGCCCGGGGAGATTCGGACACCCGTCCTCTGCCGTGTGAATACTTCGTCAATGTGCGACATGATCACATCGGCAAATGCTACGATCAACGGTTATAGCATACTATTGCAGGAGTTATATTCAGGGCTTCAGGAGTGTCAGGCCTTTGAGGGAGATCAATTACGTAGGTAGGAACATAATTATCCAGGAGTTCGTACATCTTCTTCTTGCTATCACACGTATTCTCGGCCACGACCATGTCTACCATACTGAAGTGAGAGCAGGATTTTACGCCTGAACAGCCATCATTGACGATCGGGCCAAAAGAAGATTTCACCAAAGGGCAGATGTTCCTTGGTAAATATTGTTCCGCAATAGATAAGTGTCATTCTTTCAAAATTTCCTTTCATCTGATACCTGATTTAATTTTTCCCTGTTCTTAGCATAAACGTTAGTTAAATTGGGAAAAAGTAATATCGCATAAGTCTGTAAAATTGAATACTGATTTTTATAAGGAATGGGATACATGAAATTGTTACTGTTCGACGTTGAATATTTTTGGTTTGATACTCACTGTAAAACGATTGAAACCGTGGGAGATGTGGAAATTGAAGAAAAGATGGAGAATACTGCTGTTGTTTTCATCCATGCTGAAGCAGAGGATGAGGAAAGAAAAAACAAGGTAATAAAAAGTGCAGTGGGAAACATCAAGTGGTACCTGAATAAAGTAAATAAGGATAAAATCGTCTTACATTCATTTGCTCATCTGTCTTCCAGTAAATCATCACCTGAATTTGCAATGGAAGCTATCGTAGCGATCGAGGAAAAACTGAAAAACAAAGGAATAAACGTTTATTCAGTGCCTTTTGGATATCTTTACCAGTTCGCCATCCATGTTAAAGGCGAATCTCTTGCAAAGGTTTTTAAAGAGATCTGAAAACTGGAAAAATACCTTATCAACAAGTTCAGGACTGAAAAAAATGAAAATCAGAGAAAGTGGAATGCCTGATGAAGATGTATGGAAAGGTTTTTTTGAACCTGATAGAATCCTTAAAAAACTGGGATTGAATGATAAGGTCGCAGATGCAGCAGATTTTGGTTGTGGTTATGGAACCTTTACGATCCCGGCTGCAAAGATAATAAAAGGAAAGGTCTACGCTATCGATATAGAGTCGGAAATGATAGGGATTATAGAACAAAAAGCAAAAGTGGAGAACCTAAACAATATTGAAACCGTTCTCCGCGATTTTATATCAGAAGGCAGCGGTCTTGAAGATGAAAGTGTGGATTTTGTCATCCTCGCTAACATTTTACACGTGGAGGAACCGGAAAAATTGCTCAGAGAAGCTTACAGGATTCTGAGACAAAATGGAAAAGTAGTGATCATTCACTGGAACTACGATCCAGCAACTCCAAGGGGGCCGCCAATGGAAATCCGGCCGACGCCGGAAAAATGCATTGAATGGGCCATTTCTTCAGGATTCAGCAATCCAGATAAATATGATCTTAAACCATATCATTATGGAATTGTCCTGAGTAAAGAGAGATGATAATATGAAACTTGGTATTGTTATAAGTACGAATGAACCAGAAGTTGTCTGGAACGCTTTCAGATTTGGGATTACGTCACTGAAAGCGGACCATGAAGTAAAGGTTTTTTTGCTGAATAGGGGAGTTGAAGCAGAGGAAATCAAAGATGAAAAATACAATGTAAAAGAACAGATCGCTTCATTTGTTGCAGATAAAGGGGAGATACTCGCCTGCGGGACCTGCTTAAAATCAAGACAGAAGGAAGGAACCGATGTTTGTCCGATTTCAACAATGATGGACTTATTGATATTAGTAGAGGAATCGGATAAGATTCTAACCTTTGGCTGATATGGTAAACCCACTTCAAAACCCTTTATACTCATTATACAATTACTTTATGGGAAGGATAATGGGTTTTAAGAGCTCTCGATGTGCTGAAAAAGAGCAAATCATGAGTTTTGAAAAAGATTCGATATTAATCGGCTTGAAAGAGTGATTTTAATCAATATTGAGTAACATACTACAAAATATTGTTTACTTGAATTAACACTCGACGCCGAAGATTTATACAGACATATTAGGAGATTTTTTGATTATTTTCCTTTTCTTTGCAATACTTCTATAATTAGTCAATATTTTGCAGTACTCATCATAATTTATATAATACTGTGATCTTATTGCAGTATTGCTACTCCATTGAGGTATCAGCATGGCAGATTTTGCATGTAAGGAGTTCCAGATAGAAGCTGTCATAAAGTGTGGTCTGAACCTGACAAAAGCAGAACTTCTGGTGCTGAAACACTTGTTGAAACATAATACCACATGGCTCACCACCTAACAAATAGCTACTGATCTCGTCCTTGACATATCCACGATACAGGGAAGTGCTAAGAAGCTCACTGAAAAAAAGGTGCTGCAAAAGTCCCAGAACAACATGGAAGGTGGTGGCTATTTCTTTGTATGTCGGATCAGGAACAAGAGATATAAGGGAACTCATCATGGAGATCATCCATAGCTAGGTCGACCGTGTGGTAAAAGAACTGATCTTATGGGAAGATAAACAGAATATTACGGCTGTATCTTAAAAAAAACGAAAACAAAAAACTGAAGATTATATTGGTGAAAAAATGCTTAAAATAACTCCATATCTTGGAATACTGGTAGTAATAATCTCAGTAATTGGATTATGGTTTCCTATACTTGGTTATTTCGTGCCCCTTGTTTTTGCCATCCTTCTGCTGATGGCACCGTTCAGAGGACGCTGGTTCTGTGGGAACCTGTGTCCCAGGGGAAGTTTCATAGATTTCTGGGTGGGCAAGATCGCAGGGAAAAGAAAGATTCCAAAAATACTGAGAAGCTACTGGATAAGGATTCCGATCATCATGCTGATGATGGCATTTATGGGATACAGGTTACTCCAAACCGAGGGTCTTGTGAACCAGATTGGCATGGTCTTTGTGATAATGTGCCTTGTAACAACAGTCATTGCAGCTTTACTGGGAGTTTCCATCGCTCCGAGGACATGGTGCCATTTCTGTCCCATGGGTACCATGCAGCGTATGCTTGGAAGCAGTAAGTACCAGTTACAGGCCGACGTCGAGAAATGTACAAAGTGTCGTAAATGTGAGAAGGTCTGCCCGATGCATCTTAATATCCTGGAGATCACACATAATCCAGACTGCATAAAATGTGCAAGATGTGTGGAAGCATGTCCAGTAGACGCATTAAGTTTCAAAAAATGAATCGGGGAATCTTCGGGTTTTAAATTTTTATTTAAAGGCGTAAAAAATTCAGGATAACAGCCTGATCGTTTCGGGATTAAAGAATCATTTGCAAAGGTTTTCGTAAATATATAAACACCAAAAGTTCATGACAGGTATTGCGAATATATAAAAACTACTAGGGCGATTGTTTATGTTATGTTCCACCGAAAAAGTGAGGTTGCCATATGCATCGTTTCCAGGAAGAAATAAGTTCATGTATTGATTGTAAGAAATGCTGGGATGTATGCCCTGCCAACATGGTTACTGAAGGTAATCGTTTTACTCCGCAAGGAAAGATCGAATCGCTTGCGAAGATTGTCGCAGGTGAAGAGCTTACACAGGATGAGATGGACAACATTTACCTTTCCACAAGGTGTGGGGCATGTGATGATATATGCCCTGTGGACATTCCCATAACTGATATCATCCAATACGAAAGGGAGTTGTTGGCAAAACAGGGCAGAGAACCTGCCAAGACCACGGCCATCTCAAAGAACATTATCGAACGTAACAGTCCCGGAGGTATGGATCCGTCAACAAGGTTTGACTGGATAACAGACGATCTTGAAATTACCGAAAGTTCTGATATCGCCTATATGACAGGCTGCTGGATTGCACACAGCCAGCAGGACATAGCCAGGTCAACTATTCGCCTGCTCAACCATGTCGGTATTAAGCCAATGCTTCTGAAAGAAGAGAAATGTTGCGGACTTTTCCTTATCGACAACGGTCATCTCGAGGAGGCAGCAGATCATGCATAAAAATTCGTAGACTACATCGAATCCCTGGGAGTGAAGAAAGTTATAACCTCATGCCCCGGCTGCTACCTGGTTCTGGGCCGTGAGTATCCTAAACTCTATAGGGAGTTGAACTTTGAGGTTGAACATTCTCTCAACCTGTTCAGGGATCTGATAAATGATGGTACTCTCAGACCAAATAAGCTAGAGTATACTGTTGCGGTAAGGGATGCCTGTCCTCTGAAGCAATCAAAGGATGTATCAAGGTATATCCTTTCCAGCATGGATGTGAGTATTAAGGAACTCTTTGACGGCAAACACGTATGCTGTGGAGGACCTGCCGGTCTTAAGCCCAACTTCCCGGAAATATCATCGGATATTGCTATGTTGTCGGTTCAGGATTATAAAGAGAAGGCCGATATGATGATTTCGTATTGTCCCTTCTGCATGCATCATATAGGTGGTGTTTGTAAGTCAAAGGATGAAGAACTGAATATGAAGGACATTTCAGTTTTGCTGGCAGAAAGCATATTTGAAAAAATATAAAAGAGGCAGAATTATGAAAGTAGGATTGATCAGGTGTATGCAAACCGAGGACATATGTCCTGCAACAACGGATTTTAAAGTAATGAAGGAGAAAAAACTTGCATTTGAAGGCATCGAGGATGAGATTGAAGTGATCGGTGTTGTTTCATGTGGCGGTTGTCCAGGAAAAAAAGCAGTTTTGAGGGCTGCGGAAATGGTCAGACGCGGAGCCGATACGATTGTTCTTGCTTCATGTATAACACGAGGAAACCCTATTGGCTTTGCCTGTCCGCATGCTGAACAGATGAAAACAGCAATTAAAAAGAAGATTGGTGATTCGATAAGATTGATTGATTATACTCATTAGTTGCCAATCACAAACGTAATGAACCTATTTAACATAATTTTCCTCTTCAACATCGCGTTGATTATTGAATCCTCAAATGAGTATTCAATTTTTTTCCCTCAGTCCCGATTTAACATCAATCATTGCTTGAAATGAATTTGCTATTTTCGATCGATGATAGTGATTCAGATAGTTTTTCTACAGAATCTTTTTTAGTTCAAATTTACTAGGAATAAACGCATATATTTTAATTGAATCAGCATCATCAGACCTATTGGAGCAGGCTAAACAGTTACTAAAATTTAACTATCGAATAATTGGTACTTGCCATTTTGCCAAAATTCTTCGAATTTAGTATGTAGTTCATTTGACAATGTTCTATCATATATTTTAACCATACCAAAGATATTATTTACGGAAATTGGATCATTGACTTCCAATATGACCAGATCCCGATCAATCAATACAAATCTGTGTGGAGTATCCAGAGCCTTCACTTCTAGATGATTCAATACATTTTGTATTAAGACTTCATCTTCTGCAGAATTATACCATTCCCTCAAAGCTTCAGACAGTACTGGATTTGGATCAATCATTCTTATTTTGATTCCTCTTTTTACTAACTGAAGAAGAGTGTCATGGAACATTGAAGCAAACATATACTTGAATTGATCAGATTCCATTGATCTTATATTCCTCGGAACAATAACACAAATTTCTTTTTTAGCTTCATGGTAAACATTTTTGATCATTTTCATGACCTCTTCGTCCCCCATTGCAGCAGACCAGAACTGTTGCTCCCCCTCTTCCTGAATATTATAATACGATAAGGTTTTTTTAATATTATCTATCGTCTTTCTAAGTGTATCCAGTTCTCTATGGATTTCCCTTTCCTTTCTGAGGAAAAAATTCTCAAACGCAATGTTTACTTCTATTGCACGATACTTTTTTGGTCTGGAATGCTGAACTTCAACAAATCCCATATTCTCCAGATCATCCAGAACGGAGTAGACCTTGCCCATTGGTATTTTTGACCTTTTAGAAAGTAGACTTGCATCCGTAAACCCTTCTCTTAAGAGATTCAAATAGGCGACTGCTTCATACTTATTGAATCCTACATTCCTTAACAATTGTTCATATTCCATCGTTGAACCACTTTAAAGTTTATTATCGAGTGAAAATCCCATATATGAACAACCACTTAGTTGTTTATAACGTTTATGTGATGATAATTCATGCTGTCAGATGCACTCACAAAATGCATATAATAACAAGGTGTCTTTATGAAACAAAGTATACACAAAGCCAATATATTTCTAATAATCATATTATTAATCATCAGTACCCCTGTTGTCTGTTCCGCAGGAATCAATGGAATTGGAATAAACGCCATGGAAATCACACCACAGCCAGCAGAGCCGGGGAGTGATGTTACTCTTAAGATACGGGTCACAAATGAAGGCGTGGAAAAAATTGAAGATTTTTCACTTAAAATAGATGTGAAGTATCCTTTCTACCTGAAGAGTGAAAGTAAGAATTTCGAGAACAAGAGAACATTGAGCGTTGGTTCATCTGTAGATAACATCTATTATTTGACAGTAGCTCCAGATGCAATATCTGGCATATATCCAGTAGAATTTGATCTTTATGTCAACGACGTGATACTTAATCCATCAGACAATAATATTTATGTGCAGATCATTGGAAAACCGGACCTTACAATAAAAGCCGATACTATTGACAATATTGCTCCAGGAGACACATTTCTGTTAAAAATCTCTGTGAACAATATTG
>JAWSUM010000070.1:0-15510 GCA_033549165.1 Methanolobus sp. | reverse complement strand
ATCGCTTTGTTCGAACGTCTTGGTGACAGCATCGCTCTGGCACTGGCACAGAGGCTGGCACAGAAGGCAGTAAAGCAAAATGAGGAGAAATTGAAAAGTATCTTCAGGGCTGCACCCGTCGGGATCGGTGTTGTCGTCAACCGCGTTTTTACGAACGTGAACTCACATATATCCGAAATGACGGGGTACGGATACAACGAACTGATCGGCTCCAATACCCTCATGCTGTATCCTGCTCAGGAAGAGTTTGACTACATCGGCAGAGAGTTATATCGGGAGACTGCTGAAAAAGGAACCGGTACCATTGAAACACGATGGAAGCGAAAAGACGGTGCCGTTATCGACGTTCTGCTGTCTTCATCTCCGATTGATACTTCCGATTTGTCGAAAGGGATAACACTGACAGCATTGGATATTTCCGAGCGCAAACGTGCCGAAAAAGAGCTTCTTGAAAGCGAAGCGAGAAACCGTCTGATCCTGGACAGAAGCCCCATGTACGTTTTACTCATAAGGGACGGAAAATTCATGTATGTCAATTCCATTGCAGCCCGCCTGCATGGATACACATCCCCCGGGGAACTCATCGGACTGTCTGTGGAGAATACCATTTCCCCGGATTGCATAGATGCTATCAGGGCCCGGCTCGAAAACCTGTCAAAGGGACAGGCCAACCCGCCAATGGAAGTGACGATAGTACATCCCGACGGAGGGAAATGTGTATTGGAGTCGATTTCGGTACCCATTATTCTTGAAGACGGGCCTGCTGGTCTGGTCATGGGGATAGACGTTACGGAGCGCAAGAAAGCAGAAAAGGCGCTCGAAAAAAGCGAAGAGAGGCTGTCGCTTGCAATGGAGGCTTCGGAGTACGGTTTCTGGGATCTTGATCTGGACGGCAACAAAATGTATCTGAGTCCCGCGATATCTGCAATGACAGGATACGAGCCCGGAGAAATGTCTTCCAGCGTGGAATCTCTGCTGGGGATCGTGCACGCGGATGACAGAGAAATTCTTCTTAAGACTGTTGAATACAGTGTTGCCAATGTAGAACCATTCCACATAGACTTCAGGATCAAGCACAAGTCCGGGGATCTGATATGGGCTTCTGCCAAGGGAAAGCCTGTCGATATCGATGAAAACGGCAGGCCGCATCATATTATAGGGACACAGGTCAATATCACTGCGAGGGTGAAGGCAGAGGAAGCTCTTTTGTATGCCAAGGCTGCTGCGGACGAGTCGAACCGCATGAAGAACGAAATGCTGAAGAACGTCACCCATGAACTCAGGACACCGTTGACTTCTGTACTGGGTTTTTCGGATCTGCTGCTCAACAGGAATGATCAGAACCTGAACAGTTCGCAAAGGGAATACATCGGGTATATTCAACAGGGCGGACAGAACCTTCTGAATATAGTTGACAGAATGCTCGACTTTGCAAATGTGGAACACGGAAGTCCGGATTCCCTCCGGCTACAGTCTGTTAATGTAAGTGAAGTGGTCTCCGAAACCCTGAACATCCTTTCAACAAAGGCGCTGAAGAAGAACATTGCAATCAATACTGTAATCGCACAGGACCTTAATGCTGTTGCAGACCGCCACAAACTCAATGAGATCCTGTATAACCTTGTAGAAAACGCTATCAAGTTCACGGACAGTGGCGGTTCGGTAAAGATAGAATCAAAAAGCAACAATGGTGATATTCTCTTTTCGATACGTGATACGGGCATAGGTATTGCAAAAGAAAAGCTTGACAGGATCTTTGAACCGTTTGTACAGATAGACGGGTCCATTTCCAGAAAGTATGGCGGTACGGGGCTTGGTCTTGCCCTTGTCAAAAAACTTGTGGAAATGCACGGTGGCAAGATATGGGTCGAGAGTGAGCCTGGAAATGGCAGCACTTTTGTATTTGAAATCCCTATGAAACCCAATCAGTAAAGAGCGATGGCTCGTGTTTTGATCGCAGAGGATAACATCTCTAATTTTCAGCGCACTGCACGTTTCTTCCCGCTTCTCTCACTGATCTCCGCATCAACTTTCACTTTCCTTACCGCAAGGTCTGCTGCCAGCCCTCTCAACATCCATCTCAAGGCCGAGGCCTGATGCTGCAATTCATCCGGGAACTCTTTCTTTGCAAGGGCTGCAGCTTCCCTGCCTGCCATTTTTCGCAGTTCCTCTATTTTTATACCGGAAAATGAATCACGACCTCCGACCTTTAACTGTGCGAAGGACTTGAACCCGGGTGAAGGGTCAGTGTTCAGTTCATTTATCTTTATTCTGAGCTGAGATGATACGGAAGCTGTGTTCGTGTCAGCTATCACTTTTCTTTCTGTGGGTTTTACCTGTTGTGTTTTCAACTGTTGCTTACCGGCAGGCATTGCCAGCCTGTCAGCATCACAATTCTCACTCCTTGGAACCCACTTGTATCTTACCTTCAGATTGTTCTTTTTGATTATATCACTTATCTGACTATGGAGTTCTGCAAGGTTCGGGTTGTTGATCTTCCATTTTCCGGCCATCTGGTTGATGACCAGTTTGCTGTCCCCGCATATCTGGACTGGTCCTCTGCCGTCAAGAGACAGGTAGTTCAGGATGCCTTCTTTAAGTGCTGTGTATTCTGCAACGTTATTGGTGTTCGGGGGAGAACGCTTTTTCTCTTTACTCCCTTCGATGGGTTTCTTTTTGTTTTCCCATCTGATGACCCATCCAAATCCCATCCTCCCTCCGGGATTGGGGTCGCAGGAGCCGTCAAAGTTCAGTTGGTCCATGTTATGCCTGGAATGTTCTCCTTGTTCTTTTAATTTACCTGCATTTCACAGGTTTGTCCAGGCCTGAGGAAAAGATTTTTCCGAAAAGAAGGAGAGGGTGGGTAGTATTCGCATCCTGATCATTTGAATATGTTTTTTCGCATTCTATAACGGAGTTTTACAGGAATGGACATCCCTGAACTGATCAACAGAATAAGGTTATCAAAAAGATATGAAGGGCAAATAGTACACATAGAGGACATTCCTGCAAGGGAACCTGCCCATTCTTCCATTGAACTTAAACCTGCTATCAATTATGCCCTTCATGAGAAAGGGATCGACCATCTCTACGTCCATCAGGTGGAGGCCATGGAGAATGTGCGGGAAAACAGGAACATCGTACTGTCTACCAGCACTGCCAGCGGCAAGTCCCTGTGCTACATGCTTCCTATATTTGAGGCATTGATGGATGATCCGAAGGCGACTGCCCTCTACATATCGCCACTCAACGCCCTGGTGAACGATCAGCTCCAGAGCTTCAGGGATTTCGCACATATGATGGGGCAGGACATCAGGATAGAGAAATTCATCGGCACAATGTCCCGGAAAGAGAAAAGCGATGTCAAGTACGGAAATCCTCGTATCATCTTCACGAATCCCGACATGCTCCATCTTAGTTTCCTGGGATGGAAACATCAATGGAGAGGCTTCCTCGCAAACCTCCGGTTCATTGTCCTTGATGAAAGCCATTCCTACAGTGGCGTGATGGGGAGCCATATGGGAAACCTGTTGAGGAGGTTGAACCGTGTGTGCGAGTACTATGGCTCAAACCCGCAGTATATCTGTTGCACGGCAACCATCGGGAACCCTGTGGAGCATACCTCTGCTCTGATAGGAAAGGAAGTTTGCCTGGTGGACAGTGATAGTTCAGGCAGGGGGGCACAGAAGTTCGTATTCTGGAACCCGCCATTCTATGCAAGATCAGAGAACTTTATCATACGCAAAGCCAGTTTCGGGGAAACAGTGGACCTTTTCATTACTTTTGTCCAGAGCGGGTTCCAGACCATTGTATTTGCCAGGTCCAGGCAGAAGGTCGAACGGATGTATATAGAGGCAAAGAATATACTCGCGAGCAGAAAACTGGAGCGAAATATTAGCTCATACCGGGGTGGTTACTACGGGGATGAGCGTGAAGCCATCGAGAAAGGGCTTTCAAACGGTGCTATCGAAGGCGTCATTTCGACCAACGCCCTTGAGCTTGGCATTGATATCGGTGGGCTTGACGCCTGTATCATGGATGGCTTTCCCGGCACTATCATGAGTGCAAGGCAGCAGGCGGGTAGGGCCGGGCGCGGAAGTACGGAGAGTGTTGTGGTCCTGGTAGCAGACTCAAATGCCCTTGACCAGTACTACATGAGAAATCCCGGGGACTTCTTCCGGCGTGAATGCGAGGAAGCGGTCATCAATGTATCGAATCGCTATATCCAGGCCGGACACCTGCTATGCGCCGCCATGGAGATCCCCCTGAAGCCGGAAGATGCCCGGCATTTCGGTAGTGAGTACGAGACCATTGTCAGTGTGCTCGAAGAAGAAGGCCTGCTCCACGGTACTGTCTCAAAGCAATGTCTTGACCCGAACCCTCACAGGAAAGTCTCCATCAGGGATATTGACAATGATGCTTATGCCATGCTTGAAAAAGGTAGCAGGAAACCCATTGAAAAGGACCTGACACGCCTGCAGGCCTACAGGGAAGCATTTGAAGGTGCGGTATACGTCAATAAAGGCGTCCCGTATTGCGTCACAAAGCAGGACCACACAAGAAAAGAGATACTGGTCGAGCAGGCCGGAAATGGATATTATACAAGGGCTCTAGTGTCTTCAGACATAGTCATCAAAGATACTGTCCACAGCAAGGTCCTGTTATCTTGCGAGGATGTAAAGGTCGGCTTCGGGGATGTGGACGTTACTCAGCAGGTGACAGGTTACAGGAAGATACAGCAGCGTACCGATAAGGATCTTGGGCAGCATCCTCTGCAGATGCCGGCTTTCACCCTGCAGACAGAAGCTCTCTGGCTCGAGCTGCCGGGAAGGTTCGTGGAAGCTGTCGAACTGCACGGAAGGGATTTTGCGGGCGGCATCCATGCCATCGAGCATGCCATGATAGCAATGTACCCGCTGCATCTGCTTGCCGATCGTAACGATATCGGTGGTGTGTCAACTCCCGAACATCCCGACCTTGGTGGCAGAAGTGCCATTTTCGTTTACGACGGCCACCAGGGAGGGGTAGGTTACGCTGAAAGAGGCTATGAGATAGTAACTGGGTTGTTGGAAGTTACCCTGAAGTCCATCGAGAGCTGCCCATGTACAGAAGGCTGTCCTACCTGCATACAATCTCCCAAATGTGGAAACAACAATACCCCTCTTGACAAAGATGCTGCAATCATCATACTCCGCAGGATGCTCGGAAAACCGGATTACGTACCTACGACGAAAAAGCGTTCAGTTAAGCCGAAGGGAGAAAGATCAGTTCCAGTAGAAAACAAGGAGATCAGAGAGAAGCGTTTCGACCCGGGCAGTGCCCTTGACAGGGCAAGGAGGAAACTCCGCCAGAGAGGTACAGGAAATGCCGGTGATCTGATCAGGGAAGGTATTTCTGCAGGAAAGGACAAGAAAGACCATGCATCTGCCTATGAATACTTCGAGGCAGCTTTGCAGCTTGAACCTGATAACGCACTCGCACTGATGAATAAAGGTATAACATGTATGCACCTGCGCAGGTACCAGATGGCTCTTGACTGCTTCAACAGGCTTATTGCCATGGGCCACAGGCAGGTCCCGGTGTGGGTGCAGAAAGGCATTGCCCTGTACTATCTGGGAGATTGCAGAAGTGCTATTCTGGCCTATGATGAAGCTTTGAAGCTAAGGCCAGGTGATGCTAAGGCAATGGGGCTGAGAAAAAAGGCCGAAAATGATATGTAATGGAGGCAATCCAGTGACTGAAAAGGCAACAGCAAAGCTGGTTCATGTTTGATATCAATTTTTCCCCCCTTGCCCGGACCCAGGATATGGTCTGAATCCTTAAAAAATGTCTACCCCGGTCCTACAGGTCACAAAGTCCTACAGTACCCGAGGTTTTTTCAGTTAAGCTTCAACAACTTTAATATTGAAGTTCAATGCTTTTCCGGCAAGAGGATGGTTCATGTCCAGTGTGACCTGTTCATCACCTATCTCGCTAACTCTCGCAGGTATTTCACGGCCGTCAGGGGTTCTTACAAGCAGCATCATTCCCACTTCAATGTCCATATCTGACCTGATGACCGTTTTTGGAACTTCCTGGGCAAGATCCTCATTGTACTCGCCATAGGCTTCGGATGGTTCGATCCTGAATTCTTTCTCTTCTCCTTCTTCCATACCCCTGACTGCTTCTTCGAAACCGGATATGACCTGTCCTGCACCTACAGTGAACTCCAGGGGCTGTTCATGGTTATCGGAACAATCGAACACAGAACCGTCATCAAGAGTTCCGGTATAATCTATCTTTATCGTATCGCCATCTTTAATTGACAATTTATCAACTCAATATTGTTTAAAACAAGCCTTAACTCATTCCAATATAAGGAGGTCGCCTACTTTACTTAGGTGTTTTGCTTGCAGGAAAATGCTATCTGCTGTCATTGCAAGGTATAAAGTACTATATGTGTGAAGGACAATGATCACTAAAAGTCAGGTCTGGACTGAGAATATAGGAAGATAATATGTCGAACCCGAGAGACACAACTCTCACAAAGACACTGCGAGATACTGCCCTGAAGATGAATGCCGACGTGATCGGTTTTGCAGACCCGGCCCGTTTCCTGGATTTGGAGTACACCGGGAACAAGCCCCGGGATATCATGCCTGATGTAAGATATGTTATTGTCCTGGGCGGGCTGCGGTGGGGATGTGTGTGAAGGTCTGTCCGTTGTAATAGGATCTCTGGCATGGTGGCCGTTCAGGTGGAAAAAGGCTTTATAAGGTGCTGTCCCATCTATATATGGGGGAATAAACAGAATGAGCACAACTATAAAGGTAATGGATGACGGTCCGTTAATGGTTATGGGTGATTTTCATATAATGGATATGGAAGACGTGCATTTCCAGTTCAAGGAATCACAGCCAATTGCACTGTGCCGCTGCGGTAAAAGTGCAAGTCAGCCATTTTGTGACGGTAGCCACACAACCTTTGAATTTAAATCCCGTCCCCGGGCCTGAAGTCCCAGTTATCCCATAAACATATTTCTATGCCTTTGTATTACAGGCTGTTAGGGGAGTCTGTCGCAATCTTTTTTCACTAAAAAATAAAAAGATTTTTATTATAGCCAGACATTTCAAACCACATATGTCAAAAACGACCAGGAGCTGTTACGGATACAATTGAGCTTGTACTCAG
Source organism: Methanolobus sp. (assembly GCA_033549165.1). Classification (GTDB taxonomy): domain Archaea; phylum Halobacteriota; class Methanosarcinia; order Methanosarcinales; family Methanosarcinaceae; genus Methanolobus. Next base: position 8,340 of record JAWSUM010000070.1, on the reverse strand, counting down.
ATCTTCTGATGATTTCCGGTTTTTTATTGTCAGTGCTGGCACTCTATATAAGGCAGTTCAAGGAAACAGATGGAGTAGATGCTTTTTCTTTGTTTCTGGTAGCAATCTCCATATATTCCATATTCTATGCACTGGAAATATCATCCACAGACATGGAAACTGCTCTTTTGTCATATAAATTGCAGTATCTCGGGATATCGGTGATACCATCATTCTTCCTGTTGTTCTCCATGGGTTATACGGGAAAGGATCAGTTAATTACTCCACTATTAAAGATATCCATCTTCATCATTCCTGTCATCACAATGCTGATGGTGTTCACAACTGAGAAACACCATCTTTTTCATGAGAGCATTTCTGTTACCGGAGTCGGATTGTTCAATGGTCTGGAATTCGAACAAGGGATTTTCTACTGGATACATCAGGCATATTGTATTACTCTTATTTTGCTTGGCATTTGTTTCTTTTTCAGGATGTGGGTCCAGACCCGATCGTTTTTCAGCAGGCATCTGGTCATTTTGATAATAAGCTCTTCAGTTCCTTTTGTTTTTTACCTTTTTTATCTTGCAGGTCTTTTCCCCAAGGGTGTGGATCCTATGCCTGTTGTATTGATCCTGGGTGCTTTGATGATCTACATCGGTATTTTACGCTATGGTCTGTTCGACATAGCACCCCTTGCCCGTAGTTTCCTGTTCGAGAACGTTCCCTCAGGAGTCATTGTTCTTGACAAGAAGGACAGAGTAGTGGATATCAACCAGTTTGCAATAGGACATCTTGGAGTATCGGTGAAAGGTCTTGGAATTCCAGCTTCTGAATTGCTTGCTTCCTGGCCGCAGCTGCTTGATCTTGAACATGCATGTGATGAAGAGAACAGGCTGGAGTTCAGCAAATCCTTTGCAGGTACGGAACTCTGGTTCGCTGCGACACTTCTGCCGCTTTCTAATGAATACGGTGAAACGCGTGGAAAGATGATCGTACTGGACAATATCACCGATCGAAAACTCGCAGAAGCAGCACTCATCAGGAGTAAATTACTGGCTGAAGAGGCAAACCGTATGAAAAGCGAGTTCCTTGCGAACATGAGCCATGAACTGCGTACTCCTCTCAACGTTATTATAGGTTTTTCAGATCTGCTTGGGGAAGAAGCGGCCGGAGGGCTTAATGATAGGCATGTGAAGTATATTGATAATATCGAAACTGCCGGAAAACATCTCCTTGATCTGATAAATGCTATCCTTGATATATCAAGGATCGAGGCAGGTAAGATGGCACTTGAATGTGAAGAGTTCGCAGTTATGGATGCCCTGGAAGATGTCAGTGAACTTATATCGCCACTGGCTGCAAAGAAAAATATCGACTTCACGGTGGAATACTCATCGAAAAACACTCGGATATATGCCGATCCACAAAAGTTCAAACAGATAATGTACAACCTTCTGGGTAATGCTGTCAAGTTCACACCTGCAAACGGAAAAGTAAGGGTGATTTACGAATACCTGGACGATGCTATCCGTGTCTCTGTCTCAGATAATGGCATAGGTATTGCCGAAGACCGTCATGATGAGATATTCGAACCCTTCAAACAGATTGAATCTTCGGCCAACAAAAAATACCAGGGAACAGGACTCGGTCTTGCTCTTGTAAAAGAGTTCGTTGAAATGCATAATGGAAATATCAGTGTTGAGAGTGAAGAAGGGAAGGGTAGTACTTTTACATTTGTAATAGGGGACCAGAGAAAGGGTAGTGATGCAGGTGAGTCAACCGATGAGGGATCCGGGGAATTATGTCGTGTTCAGGAAGATGCTCTGGTTTTTTGAGACAAATGGGCTAATTATGCTGAAACTATATAATTTCAATATCAATTTTGTTCTTCTTAAGTATATATAAACAGAGCATACAATTAAAAAAAATTTAGAAAAATTCTTATATCAATAAGGATACAAGTTCTAAATAACACTGAAGTTCCAACGGCGGAGCTCACGCTATGAACCTAAAAACAGGAAGTAATAACGTTAATTATGACAGGATATCTCTAAAGCTCTTTGCAGTATGTACAATTCTTCTATTGACAGGATCAAGCATTTATCCGGCGTTAGCCGCTTCCAGCAATGCCGATTTTTATAATTCCGCCATTGACTCCGCAGATATATCTCCTTTTGAGGTTTCCGCTTTAAATGCCATTGCTCAATCTGTTGCCTTTACCAACCAGCGGGATACAGGGATAGATCTTGATGCTTTGATGGCTGCCACAACTGCCAATGTGACAGAAGGACAGGATCATACTATATCCTCAGAATCTCTTCTTCTTGCAACCGATGTTTCTGATATTGACATGAGCCTGGCAAAATATGGTCCGGACAGCGATGGTGACGGTATTCCTGATACTGTCGAGCTGGTACTGGGTACCGATATCAACAACACCGATTCGGATTTTGATCGGCTGGACGACCTCTTTGAGATAGAAAATGGCCTTGACCCCCTTGAGCCAGATTCCAACCATGACGGGCTTTCCGATTATTTTGAGATCCATGGCGCTTCTTCTGCAGACATTGATGGGGACGGCTTTGAAAATGCCTGGGACCTTGACAATGACAACGACGGCGTGATAGACGCTTTGGACCTCTCACCCTTTTCAAGATCAGTTTCAAGCGATAGTTTCGAATTCAGCATTTCCTCGAACGGGAACCCCACCTACCTAAATTTTCAGATAAGGCCCGAAGATCCGGAGCATCTGAGCCTGCTCGCCCAGAGCTGGGACTGGCCCGACGGGGACTCCAAAGGAACTATGAAAGACCTCAACAATTCAGATGATGACGTGCTTGTCATGCCTATGCTGGAGCTCACAGTTCCTGTGGACTGCAAGATAATTTCCGTTGACAGCGGGGAAAGCCTGGAGGCTCCCAGCGGAGAACAGGTGAATGTAACTACAGGCAACTACACCGGCAGCGATCATCAGTTATGGATACTGGAGTCAATGGATGGAAACTACTACAGGATTGTTTCCAAAAACGATGGAAAATGTCTTGAGGTCTTCAACGCCAGCAGGGATGATATGGCAAACGTGACTGTGGGAAACTATACAGGAGAGGACCATCAGCTCTGGGAACTGGTGCCATGTGACACCGGGCTTTACAAACTCATCTCCAGGCACAGTGGGAAGTGCCTGGAAGCAAATTCAGTGGTCAACGGGACAGTATTCCAGAACGCCTGTCAGGAAGAGGCACAGCAGCTATGGGAACTTGAACTCACCGGAGGCATCAGCTCTGACCCCACTGTTCTTGAGGATTACGGTATCATTATCACATTAGGCAAGGCATATGTCCCTCTCTCGCCTGTGAAGGACTTCGGGGATACCATTGCCCTGAATGGCCGGATGTTCTTCCCGCAGGGTTCAGCACAGGACACATCCGCAAAGGCAGAACTTACCTGGATGGTCATAGGACAGACCGACAGGCCAAAAAAAGTTTCCTTTACAACAAATAAGGGGCAGTATATTTCGGTCGACAGCGTGACTTCAAATCTCATCGCCGGAAGTTCTCCTATAACATCTGACCAGATGTTCGAGATAGTCTATATCACCAATAATAGAGTCGCATTGAAAGCACCAAATGGAAGATATGTCTATGCAGCAAATGGCGGAGGGCAGGAGCTGATCGCAGGAAGCACCGAGATCGGCCAGTGGGAGATATTTGAGCTGCTTGGCCTTGAGAATAATAAGATCTCCCTGAAAGCCAGTAACGGCCAGTATGTTTCCACAGAAGGCGGAGGAGGAGCCGGGATTCTTGCAAACAGGGACCAGAAGGGCGACTGGGAGTCTTTCACCCTTGTCACTGCAGAATATGAATCGGTCTCCTCCCCCCTTGCAAACTACAATGAGAATTTCATGCTCACCGGTTTTAGTATAGAGGAGAACTGCGGTTCTGATTTTGGCCTGTTCTTCAGTGAGGATATGGACAGTGTATTTGAAGCAGGCTTTGTCCTTTCCTATACATTCCTGAGGGACCGGACACCCCTTGACCTGGTGCCCGGGAAATTGCAGGATGACTACAATGTAACGATCAGCTCGGAAACAGGTTTTGCCAGCCACCAGGATGAGGCTCTTGTGAAAATCACGAGTGAAATGGCGCCGGATGCATTATCATCCCTGCCTTCCGGCGTTGTCCTTCCCATGATAGGTATATTTGAAGATGATTTCCGCTACAGGGCAATGGATGATCTGGCTGCCGGCTCGTATATCACAGGGAACAGTTTCCATGTGGATCTGAAAGACCAGCCGCTGATAACCACAAAGAGCATGAAGATGAGCTGGTACGACACCGGCACAATGGAAACTATCGCAACGGAAGACATGCTGGAGGAGGTCCGGCTATGGGGACGGTCCGGGAGCCTTGACGAGGCAACGCTTGCGACAATGATGAACCTGATGATAGCCTGGGAAACAGGTGAATCAACCGTTGCCAGGATAGGTTCCGTTGAAACGGATTTCAATTTCCCTGAAGGAAATGAGGTCCTTGATACCATCGACAGTTATGGGATAGCAGCAGTTGACCTTGTCTGCAATCTCATCATAGGAGGGACTGCAGTCTACTCTTTCATCACATTCACCAGACTTGAGCCGCTCGCACCGGTTGCAGGCCAGACCAACTGGAAGCTCATGAAGGCAATGACCGAATCGGTCTCTAAAGTCCGCAACGGTTTCCTGGGTGCCGTGAACCGGGTTTCCAGCGTCCTTTCCGCAATTGGGTGGGTTGTGATAGGGGTGATCGCATTCTATGCATTCTGGTCCATAGCCTCCAGCGAGGGCTGGTCCGGATACGGTATATTCACAGGGACCATGTATGCTGTACTGATGGTGATATATGCTGTAGTCCTGGCTGCCATAGGCTCAATACCCGTTGTAGGGTGGGCCATTGCCGCATTTGTTGCTCTTTCGGACCTTATCATAGGCTGGATATTCGGCAAAGGCTGGTCTCAGATGTTCTTTGAATGGCTTATCGGGCTTTTCACGGACGTAAGGGTAAAAACAGAGGCTGATCTGAGAATGCTGAACAGTTCCGTGAATGTGATAGATCATACGGATAACGGCCTCACCGAAGGTGATCGTATCGAACTGGAGAGCAACTTCAAAGGCATCATCACAAAAACACCAGGTGGCTCATTTACAAATCTCCAGAACAGTTATATCCGGCCGCAATACCGGTACAGCTCATCCAACACGCTTGCAGGCCACAGTTCCACTACCGAGGGTGCAACCACTACCTATCTGGCATCCGACTACAGGTGGAAAAAAGAGACCGAGTACAGGGCATACATGTGGCTGGAGCCTGAAGCCGCCATTAATTTCCCGTTCCGGTTCTGGCTGAGTACTGACTACAGGGTTTACTATGATAAATGCTGGTGGCTCTTTGGCTGGCACTGCAGCGAAAAGGACAGTACCGGCACGTCCTATGCAGACCCTTCTACTCTCTACTTTGATGTCATGCCGGATAATATAGAGAACTTCGTTCTCTGGACTGCCATTTTTTCCAACGACATCGACGGAGACGGTGTTATCAATTCTGATGAACTGCTGAGTGGCAGTTCCCCGCTTAAGGGGGATACTGACAACGACGGCCTGTCTGACGGATATGAGATCGAATATGGCACTTCCCCTGTCAACAAGGACACCGATGGGGACGGGCTTGAGGACGGGATGGAGATATTCTTTGGAAGTAGTCCGCTGACCATGGATACGGATGGTGATGGCCTGGAGGATCTGGCCGAGTTCCAGTTGTCCTCGAATCCCCTGAAGGTAGACACGGACAACGACGGCCTGACAGACTTTGCAGAATATGAGTTCGGATCGGATCTGCTCAAGCCCGATACAGACGATGACGGCCTGTTCGACTATCTTGAATGGATTTACAGTACAGATCCGCTTGACCCTGATACCGATGGCGATGGGCTTTCCGATGGATATGAGGTGCATGGCACGGGAACCAGTTCCTTGTCAGAGGACACTGACCTTGATGGCCTGAAAGACCCTGAAGAATTAGAGCTGCGTACAGATCCGCTTTCAGCAGACACCGACAATGACGGATACACTGATGCGCAGGAAATAGAACTGGGAACCAACCCACTGCTGGAGGATACTGACGGTGACGGCATTATAGATTCTCTTGACATGGATTCTGTCTTGGCAAATGTAGAGAGCATTGCAGTGGTGTATGATATGAGCGAGGGCAATGAGAAACTGCTGGACACTCTGAGTGGATATATTAATATAAGGGTCTATTCTGCGGATGAACTCTTGCTGAACCATTCGGACGAGCCATATATCCTGCTGCTTGGCAGACCTGAAAAAGTGAATGGCACAGCTGGTAACATTACTTATGATGTGCTCATCAACGATGGGGAGATACTGCCAAACATGCTCAGTTCCAATTATGATAGGATGGCTGTCAGGTATGGAATGTGGAATTCCACACAAACCGTTGTCATGCTGTCCGAACCGTACATGTACGATTATTGCAGGATACTGGATGCTTTCAGGAGCAGGCAGGTCACGACCTCCGCCAGTTCGATCCGGGTCGAATACAGGGCCGCCGGGGATGTCCTTCTGGTTGAGTCTGCCGATTCGGTAAAACGAACAGATTCGTCGGTTGGCATTGTCCTGGATGCCAACGTCACCCCATGGGTAAGCATAAAGCTGCTTGGCTCTTCAGTGGTTCCCCTGTCCTCCGGTTCAGGACTTGCATCAGGAGAGTATGCGGTCGGAAAGTATCTCGACGTAACCGTAAGTGAGAACGTGATGAATACAAGTGCCAGTATAATGAACAGCACACTGCTGACGATCTACTATCGTTCCGGTGAGCTGGACAGGAATGGGGATGGCGATGCATCCGACCCCAACGACATCGATGAGAATACACTGTGCATCTATTCCTTCAATGAAGACACGCGCAGATGGACAAAGCTACCGTACACGGCAGTGAGCACTGAAGATATTGAATTATATGGTGAGAGTTACGCAGGCTATGTATGGGCAAGGGTTCCGCACCTTTCCACTTTCGCTCTTGCCGGAAAGCCTGCCAGGGTTGAATCCCGCGGTCCTCTAGACTCCGATCAGGACGGCCTGCCCAATGTGGTGGAATACAGGATCGGAACGGATCCGTTCAATCCTGATACCGACGGTGATGGTATCATCGACTCGAAAGACCCGGAGCCATCGATACCGCAGGGCTCGGTTCAGGGAGATTCAGGTAACGGAGTTGACAATGTTTTCAGACCAGAATTCACAGGAGAAGACGATACCGTATACTCTGTACCGGAGGTAACTCCTGTGGAGCAGGAACCTGTGCCGGGATTCCCGGCATGGCAGGCATTTGTCAGCCTGTTGGCGGTGTTATCATACCTGGTGATCTTCAAGAGGAAAGAATGATCTGGATTTAAGCGGATCGGTGTTATAGGTGGACAGCGTGCTATAGGATGCAGAGTGATTGTTTTGTCATTGCGAGATATGAAACATACCGATAAGCACATACTCATTTTTCTGGGTATTGCATGTGTTTTGATTATTTTTGGGATATATTATGTTGAGAATAGGGAGGTGAAAGACGCCTACTCTCTTGCAGGCCGGGTCCTTGCTACATCGAAGGATGTCAGTTCCTACCAATTCGACATCCACAGTAATATTTCGATGCTGGGCGAGTCCTTTACTCTCGTCAAAGGGAACGGTCCAGTGGACTATGCGAACGGAAAGATGGCTGTCAGACTGAAGTCCGTCGAGGACACCATAGACATGATAGTCGTTGACGACATTGCTTATTCCAGGACCGGTGACAGCTCATGGGAAACAAGGAAACTGAACCGGAAAATCTGGGATACCTACGATCAGTTGACACAGACGAACATGCTACTGGCAAATTCCACGGAACTGAGTATGGAAAGGGAGGGCGAGTATCTGATCCTTACAGCAATACCGGACAGCAATGTATTACTGGAGGAGGCCCGGAGAACCGGCCTACAACTTAGAGGGGACGAGAGACTGAACGAATATACGATAAGATACACGATAGGTAAGGACAGTTATCGTATCAGTTCCATAGAAAGCCATATGGAGTTTATGATGAATGTCCAGGGCCTGATGTCTCCGGTGATTATAAACAATCGGGTTGATTTTTATGGCTATGATGAGGATGTTGTGATTGTGGCGCCGTTTTCTGAGAATGGGGAGTGAAGGTTCATATTGATTTTTCAGATCGGATTACCATCGGTCTTGTAGAACATTCCCCGGTATTCAAAAATAAGGCATTGTTAATCAAGAATAGCTAATTCTTTATTCCTATATTTCATTAACAA
>JAWSUM010000069.1:0-15732 GCA_033549165.1 Methanolobus sp. | reverse complement strand
TCCCTGAGATAATGGAAACCAGGCCTCGGACCTCCACCCCTGCTTGCACGGCAGCGTCTCTCATCCCCAGGCGGGAAGCCTCTTTCTTTTACAAAGATATGGTTCCTGTCCAGGTCGACGACTTCCTTCACGACCCTGTTGACATCCCCCCTCGGACCTGTAACCATCGTCCCGAAACATGTCTCTTTGATCACAATGCTTGTTTCGGATTCGTATATCTTCATTGCAGCATCTATCGGCAGGACACTGTCGGAGCTTATCACCACAAGCTTGGTAATAACATCACTCTCATCCCCTGGCATCATTCTTCCTCCCTGCTGCTTTCTATTACATACATGATGTCACCATCCTTGAGATTGCTGAGTTTTTCCATTTCAAGGATCTTTCCGATGATATTGGTACTGGTGAATTTTTCACCGGTAGGTCCGAAAAGATCACTATCCTCTGCCTTTACACCTACCATACCGGCCCTCTTTGCCGCCTGGTTGGTCACACCGATCTCCCCGGCAGTGACCTTTCCCCCGGGAATGTTCTCGGGCAGGATCTCTTTATATTTCTCAGCTTCTTTCTCTGCCTTGAAAATATAAGTATTATCATATGTCATGAGCACAGGCAGGACACCTACGGGCTTGTACTGCATTTCAGTAGCATGCCTGAAAAAATCAAGTGTCTTTGGAGCAAGCTCATCATAGAGCTCGATCTTCACAAGATGATCGGGGTCCACACCTTTCAGAGTGACCTTTCCTTCCTTTAATATGCCCATAGTGGTCTCGGGAGACTGGCTGACAATAAAACCGTCATCCTCCACATATCCTTCCCTGACAACCTCCAGACCCCGGGCATACATTTTGCTTTCAGCCTCTGCATTGCTCATTCCCGGAAGCATGATGGAATGAGGAGATTTCTCCACTGTGATCCTCTGGCCTCTCTCTGCCATTTTTGCAAGCTGTAGGCCCCTTACAACATGACCGACCACCGAATGCATGATGGTGGAGGTCCTGTCATCCGTAGCAATGAACAGTTTACCTGCGCCGTATCCTACGGTCCTTACAAATACAGACCCTGCCGACCTTGACTCAAAATTTTCATAAGCTGCCAGTTCGCCTTGGAAACGATGATCGGAAATGAAAGATGTTGACACAAAATCAACATTGAAAGTTCCATCCCTTGTGACCGCATACAGGTGTTCTGCACCTTCGGGGGCTTCCGGATCCAATTCAATTTCAACATAGGTGAAGATCTTCGAACCATCTTCAAGTCTTGTCGAAAGGTCTGTGGTGGAGATATGTTCTCCTACCTGCTCCCATTCCACAAAGGGTTCTATGCCCAGTATCCGGTCATTCTTGGATAAATCCAGCAGGACATGTTTCCCGCTTATCACTTTTGCGAATGTGCCTTCTTCAGGTGCACCGTATTCTGCTACATGTCGGTCCCTGGTAAAAATGAGATGGGTGTTGTCGGGGTCGCCACCTCCAGCAGCGAACATTAGCTCGAAGGCTTTGAACTCCATGTTTCCCCTGACACTGCCGGTGTCAGAGACAAAAGGACCAAAGGCAATGGCATCCTTGCTTACCCAGCGCACAGGCAGGTCCCTGTATTGCTCATAGACGGAAATCCATCTTTCCCTGGAAGGGGATGGGGTATCATCAAGTTCGATCCTGAAATCACCCTTTGATGTCCTGACGGTGTATTCACGCGAACTCTGCGCCTTAAGATCCTCCCTCTCTATAAGGATCCCGACTGCGGTACCCTTTTTATGAGGGGCATTTGACAACTTGATCGCATCTCCAAGATTTGAACCCTCCGGCAACTTGATTTCATAACCATTGATCTCCACCGTAATTTCATCACTCGTGTCAAACACCTCTTGCATAAACGGGGTTAATTACCCCTAAGTTTTTCGATCATGGTTCTGCTGCCGCTTCCAGACGCTCTTCTTCCGTGAGCTGCGAAAGGACGGTTCCAGGTTCGCCGATATCCACGATCTTTCCGTTTCTCATAAGAGCAACACGGTCACATATCTCCTGAAGGAAATCCATGTCGTGGGACACTATGACAAATGTATCACCCATTTTTTCACGTGCCATCAGGATGGACTTTGTGACCTCTTTCTTTGTAATGGGATCCATCGTACCTGTGGGCTCATCCATCACAATTATTACCGGTTCCTTCATCAGGATCTGAGCAAGCGCAACTCTGTGCCTTTCTCCTTCACTAATCTCATCTGACATCTTTGATAATATAGATTTTGCCTTTTCTTCAGTAAAACCGGTCGACATCAAAGTATTAATGGCTTTCCTGACAGCAAGTTCATAGGGAAGGTCGATACCGATCGATTCCGTAAGATTGTCAATGATGGTCCTGTGATTGTAAAGGCCATATTCCTGGTGCAGTATTCCCATATACTGCAATGCCCTGCCCCGGCATTCCGGCCCCGGCTTCTTCATATCGATCCATTCATCGCCTACCCTTACCTGGACCTCGCCGCTGGTCGGCTGTACTATTCCCATAAGTATCTCTGAGGTTGTTGTCTTGCCTGCACCACTTGTGCCTGCGAGTCCGAATATCTCACTTTCCTTTACCTCGAAGGAGACATCATTGACCGCATAGACCACACCTCTGCTGACTGAGATATATTTCTTGACAAGGTTCTCGACCCTGATGAGCGGGTCGCCTACCCTGACCTCACAACTCTTCTCCACGACACATACACGTTGCATGAACTCCTTTGCAACGTCTGCTGGTGAGCCCTCGCTGACTATGGCTCCTTCGTCCAGGATTATGGCCTTGTCCGCAAGGTCCTCTACCACATCGGACCAGTGGGATGTGATCACCATGGTCATGTTGTAATCCTTGACAGCCTTCTGGATAACGTCATGTACGACCTTTGCAGTGCGGGGATCAAGAGTGCCTGTTGGCTCATCAGCTATCAACAGCATTGGGTCCCTTACAAGCTGACGCGCAAGTACTACCCTCTGTTTCTCACCACCACTCAGGTCACGGGCCACATGCATCATGCGATGGGATAACTGTACCTTATCCAGCAGGTCCACAGCTTTGCTCAGGGCATCTTCACTGTTCACCCCGATCTCGGTAAGGGAATTGACTACATTGGCAATGACCCTGTCGTCACCATAAAGGGCAAAGGTGCGCTGGAGCATGATAGCTATTCTTTTGGTAATATCCCTTCTCTTAGGGTCATGCAGCGGCATTTTGACAAAATCAGCATCGAAAGGTTTTAATGTTTCACCACTGCAATGAGGGCATTCCTGTCCTGCTTTGCTCGGAGGTTCAATATGACCGCATTTTTCACACCGGGAAAGATGATAGATCACTTCACCGCTTATGCCTTCATACTCCTCGACTCCACGCAGGACGTGCATCAGCACAGTTTTGCCTGAACCGCTTCTTCCCAGAATACCCAGCACTTCACCTTCATTGATATTCAGGTTGATATCTTTCAGAACTTTAACACCGTCGAATTCCAGTGAAAGGTCTTTGACCTCTATAAATACTGCCATACGATTTCCTCCGCCTACCGGATGCATGGGGGTTACTGTCCATTATATCGTTCTATGCATATATACGCAAATTACTTAACGGTTTTGTATACCACATACAAAACTAGTTAGACAGGCTCCATACAGACCAGGTGACAACATTTCAATGATTTTTTTAAGTAAATTACACTTGGATTATCGAACTCACTACATAAACATAACGCACATGTTTAGCACTGTTAACTTCTAAAAACCGGAGACTGATTTTGATTTTTGAATGTTTTAGAATTTGATAAATTTTCAATAACTGTTGCTACCTGAAGTATGTTATCAACTACTATATCCGCAGCGTTCCGGAGAACCTGAGGCCTCTCATCCCCTTGCTGCACTGTGAGTATCCCCACATCGGCAGCCCTTAGCGCAAGAATATCATTCATCCCGTCTCCTACCATGACCACAGTATCATACTTTTCCTGAAGATTCCGAACAATCCTTTCCTTATCACGGGTGGTTGCGACCCCATGTACGTCGCCTATGGGAATACCTACTGACAAAGCAAGCTTCTCGAGGTTATCATAACCATCCCCGGACGCGATTAAAACATCAGCACCCATATCCTGCAGCAACCTGATAGTTGCAGGTGTATCGGAGTACATTCGTCCTCCTGTACTCAGCACATAAGGCACAATCTTTTCCTGTGCATCAACGATAATGCCCGCAGCCAGATAGAACGTGTCCGGACAATGACCCCTTACAATAGATACTACGTCGTTCACATCACTTACACAGACATTACTCGTCCTTATGATCCCGTATATTTCATCAAGCTCGAAGGGACGGCTTGCGCAACTGATATCGAGCCTGATATCGTACTCCTCCATCAGGCCATAAAGGGTAAGCTGCGGATCACAGTATGAGACCTCTTCAAGATCGGCATTGACGATCACCAGAGCCCGGTGAGGTTCCTGAGCCACAAGAAGAGTGGACTGGATATTTTCCAGGATCATACCGGTCCTCGCATCCTTAGCCACACGATACATCCGAAGCAAAGTACCTGCACTGTCAAAAACCACAGCAACTTGTTTTTGCATGCTGGTTGATTTGTTCAGAAGCATAATTATCTTTACGCTGGTGAAAGGACACCTGTAACAAAATAGGATAATGTGTTACATCACATATATGTAGAAGCGGAAATAACCCTGTTCAGGGATACGATGCCAAACAAAAAGCTAAAAACCGCACTGCTGATAATCCTGGTCCTCTTGTTTTTCACAACAATTTTCGCACCGGGTAGCAAAGAATATCCGAAGCTGAACCCCATGCCGTGGGAAAATACAACGACCACCGTCTATATCGATGACAGGAATCTTCCCCAACACTACAGCCCCAGCTACAGGGCCCAGGTCGAAAGTGCCCTTGAGTACTGGAACAATGGCGGAAACGGTAAACTGGAGTACACCCCGGAGCTCGTTGTTGTTGAAGACAATAATGCAGATATCACCATAATGTGGGTGGAGAACCTGGAAGAAGAGGCAGGGGTCCAGGAAGGTGTTGCAGGTTTTGCGAGGCCCTATGAGATCGATGGCAGATACGAGCATGTGGACATCGTACTTGAGGTAGGGAACTATCAGGGCTATTCATGGAGGCAGTACGGCGACACGACCATGAAAGAACTTGCCATACACGAGATCGGACACGCACTTGGCCTGGGTCATAGCAATGACAGAGATGACATCATGTACCCAAGCTACGACCAGAAAGATGAAGCAGACCCACTGCTTCTTGAGGCTACGCGCCCCTTCCTGATAGCCGGCATAACCATTGCATCGCTTCTGATCATCTATTATAGAACCGGATGGATACGTTCCAGGAAAAGAAGAGAAAAACTCGAGGAAGAGGTTTTCGGCGGGAAGGACAAATGAAACCCAGTACAGTCTACCAGGATATAATGCGCTACTTCAGGGGAGAAAAGGTAGATTTCTCCGGCTATGAGCTGGACCTTTCAGAACTTACGGAGTTCCAGCAAAAGGTACTCATTGAAACCAGGAAGATTCCTTATGGTGAGACGGTAACCTATGCAGAGCTTGCCTGTCGCATCGGAAAAGAAGGTGCAGCCAGGGCAGTGGGAACTGCACTTGCAAGAAATCCGTACCCTATCGTGATACCATGCCACCGGGTCGTATCTGCGTCCGGGATTGGCGGATTTGGAGGGGAAACCTGCGGTGAGAAGGTCGAGTTCAAGAAGAAGATGCTGGAAATGGAGAAGAGATCAGCAAGTCCGGAAAGATGAGACATGGAATACAGTTAAACCCATACAAGTACATTACTAAGTGAAGAACATGTTTGGATGGACAGGAAGAACGGTGATCGTTGACCTCGGAAACAATGCCATTACCGAATCAAGGACAAAGAAGAAGGATGCAGAAGACATTATCGGCGGACGTGGCCTGGGCTGCACCCTCATGGAAAATTTGACAGACCCGGAAGTTGAACCACTAAACCCGGACAATCCGCTCATATTCAGCACCGGACCACTCACAGGAACTGCTGCACCCCTGTCAGGACACTTCAGTATCTGCACAAGATCACCCCTCACACGGACTATCTTTGACTTCAACGCAGGCGGATACTTCGGGACAGAGATGAAGTTTGCAGGAATTGATTCCCTGGTAATTACCGGAAAAGCGGAAAATCCTGTTTACATACGCATAGAGGACGAGGAAGTGGAGATACTGCCCGCAGACCATCTATGGGGCAAAAATACCGCAGAAACGACCGGACTGCTCGGATCCGGAGGAAAGGTTGCATGCATCGGCAGGGCCGGGGAGAGAATGATCCCCATGGCGAACATTGTCAACGACCGGATATATTCCGGAGGACGTGGAGGGCATGGAGCGGTTGCAGGCTCAAAGAACCTGAAGGCTGTGGTCGTGAAAGGCAGCAATGTCCCTGAGATCGCAGATCCGGATGCCTTTGGAAAAGCTGTAGAGAAGGCGAACCGGCTGCTGATTGCAAACCCGCCTGCATCCAAGGGACTTGCCAGCTACGGGACACCGGCCTTTGTGAACCTGCTCAACTACATGGGTATCCTGCCTTCAGATAATTTCAGGGGGAAGGATTTCTCAGGTGCTGAGTGGATATCTGGAGAGTTCATAAAGGAGAACTACGATATACTGAAAACTCCATGTGACGCCTGTCCCATCGGATGTAAGAGGACGTTCAACGATGGCACCCCTGTTCCTGACTATGATGCCATATGGGCCTTTGGCCCGAACATTGGTAACGATGACCTGAAAATCATTATTGAACTGAACAGAACTTGTTTTGACTATGGCCTGGACCCGGTTTCCTGCGGTGCTGCCATCGCTGCACATATGGAACTGAACTCTTTCACTGCCAAAGATGTTGACCTCAAAGAACTGCTAAATAACATTGCAGAGAGAAAGAGCGAACTCTCTGCAGGTTCATATTCCTACCTCTGCTCAAAAGGTGCTGAAGAGGCCAACATTAGTGTCAAGGGACTTGAGATATCTGGTTATGACCCCAGGGGAATGACAGGGATGGCACTGGCATATGCAACATCCAATAAGGGAGGATGTCATTTGAGCGCCTTTATGGCAGCACCCGAGATAATGGGAAAGCCCATGCTCCTTAAGAGGCAGACGTTCGACGGCAAGGCTGCGCTTGTTCAGTACTTCCAGAACCTTTCCGCAGTGATCGATTCACTGGTGCTCTGTCCTTTTGCGGTCTTTGCTATGGGCGAAGTAGAACTAGCAGCCCTGCTGAGTGCTGCAACAGGCTTGAATTATTCTGCAGAGAGACTGCTGCATGCCGGAGAACGAATATACAACCTTGAAAGGGTTTTCAACAGCAAGTCAGGCATCCTGGAAACTGATACTTTGCCCGAAAGGTTCTTCGGAAAAGACGGACTTGACAAAGAATCGTTCGAAAGGGCATTGTCAGACTACTACCACTTCAGGGGCTGGGACGACAGGGGTGTCCCCGGACAGGATAAGCTGGAGGAGCTCGGCATCGGCGGAAAAATGAGCCATTAATAGGCGTAAAAGGTAAGGATAGAACCTTGTCTGATAGAAAACGCTTACTTTTGCTTATATAGACCGACAATTCGATTTATATAGTTGAATGTGATAGTTAGTGCCTGCTATAAATTAGTTCCGGCTTCTGTGATCATAGGTTAACTTGATATATAGAACAGCGAATTATACCAAAAATCATTATCACTAGTATATCTTTTCGAATCTGGAGGATTATAAAATGAAAGTGCAAGTAGAAGTAAAAGAGCTCAAAGAGGGAAAATACGTTATCGTTGACGACGAGCCCTGTGTGATCAAAAGCATATCAAAGTCAAAACCAGGAAAGCACGGTTCTGCAAAAGCAAGGATCGATGTTATCGGCCTCTTTGACGGACAAAAGAGATCCATCGTAGGCCCTATTTCAGATAAGGTCTACGTACCTATAGTCGAGAGAAAGACTACGCAGGTACTTAGCATATCAGGCAAGATTGCCCAGCTCATGGACATGGGAGATTACTCTACTTTTGAAATAACTGTTCCTGATGAATACAAGGACAGGGTCAATGAAGGAGAAGAGATCACCTATATCACCGCAATGGGCAAGATGAAAATCGATCTTAGATGATCGGTCCCATTTCCCACTCTTTTTGACCATGTTCCACAAACCTGAGATGATGGATGCTCTTGCCGACTATGAGTCTGCAAGATATGTTATCTTCGGCGTTCCCTTTGACGGTACTTCATCCTACAGATCTGGAAGCCGGTGGGCACCCGATGCCATGAGGCAGGCATCTGCAAACTTTGAGACATATAACGCTTATTTTGACATCGATTACGAGGATCTGCTGATACATGATGCAGGGAACCTGGAGCACTACGTCACAGTGGATGAGACACTTGAAGAGCTTTCACTTGCCGTGGAACCAATTGCTGCTGACGGGAAACTGCCGATAATGCTTGGAGGAGAGCACTCACTAACTCTCCCATGTGTGAAGGCATGTGCAAAATACGCAGAGGAGGATATCGGCTTTGTAGTGCTGGATGCACATTTCGACCTCCGTGAAGAGTACGGCGGTGTTAAATATAACCACGCATGCGTCTCACGCCATGTACTCAACGAAGTGACGGACAAGTATGTTACCATCGGTGTTCGCAGCGGCCCGAAGGAAGAATGGGTCTTTGCAAAGGAGAATGGTATCAAATACTACACTCCCGACGAGGTCCGTGAAAAAGGTATCAAGGAAGTGATCTCAGAGGTCACCGATTACCTGGGATGCTCGAAGATATACCTCTCCCTGGACATGGATGCACTCGATCCTGCATATGCACCGGGGCTTGGCACACCCGAACCCTTCGGACTCAGCGATATCGAGGTAAGGGAGGTCATACATGCCCTTGCACCAAGGTCAATTGGTTTTGATATCGTGGAGATAGCACCCGAATACGACAGCGGCCAGAGTGCATTGCTCGGCACCAAGCTTCTCAGGGAATTCATCGCAGCCCATGCTGCAAGTGAAAGATAGAACCAGGCTGGGACTTACCTTTACCTATTTTTGCAGTTCGTCTGGCAGAACTGCAGGCCGCCCTGTTCCATTCAACCCGGAATGATTGCTACGTGTTTCAAAAATAGTTCAAAAAACAGAATGAAAGAAGAATGTTCTTTCATTCGCCAGTCATGCTCAACAGTTCGAACTTCTCATCAGCCCCCCTTACAGCCATTTCCTTTACCAGGCCAACATCCTTTGCGTAATACTTGTTAACCTCATACCCGTGATCAATTGCAGACCATTCCTGTATCAGAAGGCTGTTCTCAAAGGAGCCAGATGGCACTGTGACATTCTCGGTCAGACTGACCACCGCAGCCTGGTCCTCCAATACGCCTTCATAGTATTCCTGCCTGTACGCAAGACCTGGTTGCGGGTCAGCCAGCATTACGATACCAGGCTCTGCACCGTCCACACCAGCCTCCCATGAGCCTATAGTATCAACCACTTCACCATTATCATACTCTTTTGCATCTTTCCCGAAATACCAGACATTCCCGTCTGTATCCTGGGCATACCAGCTGTATGCCACTTCAACAAGTTCGCCATCGATCGATTCATTTTCCCTGACAACTGTTGTGGTCACACCCATTACATCCTTAGTCTGGTCTGTGACATATATTTCAACATCTGTTGGCACAGTTTCAACCTGACCTTCATAAAAAAAGGTCGTACCCGGCTCCAGCGGGAAATACGGATTGTCTACACCTTCTACGAAATCAGCGGGATCTACAACAGAATCGTTCGCCATTCCTTCGTCCATCGTTTCCTGAACAGGTGCATTTTCCGACTCGGAATTATCAGCGCATCCCGATGCAAAGATTATCAGTACTCCCAGAAAAACCAGTATTGCATTTCTTACAAATCTTCGTTCCATACTACAGTCCCCCTTTCTTCCCCGAACATGTCAAAGGTAGTTACATTAAAGTTTGTTGTGTTTTATAATAACAATTCTGGTAGGCTCGGTAGAAATTCTGGCGATATGATCGACGCAAGATTGCCAGGACGCAAAGGTGCAATGGAAAAAACAACTTTGCATCTTTGCGTTCCTGTCAGTTCTACAAATCGGACTATTGACCTAACAGAATCGGACTACCTACCTTAAATTTGAAATTAGCAGGATTTCTACAGAGAGACTTCTACAGAAGTCATGCGGAAAAGTATTCTAAAAGGCAGTCTGCGGATTATTTTCGTTCGTCTTGCTGGAGAACGCCGGCTTCGCCGGGACCCTCCGGGATATTTTAAGTTATTCATAATTTCTGGTAGAAAGCTAATATTGGTATATTCCGTTTCCAGCACAAAATATATGCATCTACATGATGACAGATACCGGAACTAAGATAGGAGTAAGCAGTGATAATTCTTGAATATCCATATAAGACATGCTAAAAAGGAAGACATGGACAGGATAATGCTTATCGAGCATGAGTCGTTCCATCAGAATATCGTCGAAAGCAGAGATGTTTTTGCAGAAAGGATAGAACTGTTCCCCGAAGGTTTTCTGTTACTGGAGATAGACGGAAGCATTGCAGGCTATATTTCGTCAGAGATATGGGAGTATACTGAAAGCATTGAACAGGAAAGGTTCAGTCTGGACCACACGATAGCCGATGTTCATACAACTGCAGGCTCGCAACTCTATATCTCATCTATCGGAATCCTGAAAAGGCATCGTGGGAAAGGTTATGGAAAGCTGCTGTTCCGGGAGCTGACGGAACGCATAAACAGCAAATATGAGATCTCAGATATGGTCCTTATCGTTTCTGAGAACTGGAATGCTGCAAGGAAAATATATGAGAAGAACGGATTCCAGGAGACTCAGAGGATACCCTGCTTTTTTGATGATGATGAGAATTCCGATGCGTTCGTGATGAGAAAGCGTCTTTGAGATCAGTCACTTCAATTCAATTCAATTCATTGCTTTCCAGTTCCCACATTTCAATGAAGTTATCAAGCAGTTTATCAAAGAAACTTGCCTTATAGGTGATCATAAGTTCTGCGACAGCCTCAGGATCAATAACCTCAAAGTTACTTTCCCTACCATTAACGGCCTTCTTTACAACCCCTGCAGCAACTAACTTGTTCAGATGCCAGGATACCGTAGACGGGGACAGAGCGACAGCCGAAGAAAGGTCCTTATTGTTCATACCCTGCTCTTCAATGAGACTCATAAGAAAAAGAAAGAATGAAAGAAGAAATCGATCTTTCATTCGGTAGTTATATCCACAAGTTCAAGAGTTCCTGATCCACCCATTACGGCCTCTTCCATTATCAGACCAACATCCATGGCATAGTACTTGTTCTCCTCTATTCCGGGTTCAAGTGGTGTCCATTCACGGGTTACCAGGACATTATCAAAGGAACCATAAGATACTGTGGCGTTCCCGGTCAAGCTGATCACTTCAGCCATGTCCTCGGCTTCACCTTGATAATATTCCTGCCTGTAGACATCACCTATCTGCGGATCGGCCTGCATTATGATACCAGGTTTCGCACCGTCCACGCCAGCCTCCCAGGAACCTGCAGTACTAACAACCTCGCCATCCTCATACTCTTTTGAGTCTTCACCGAAATACCAGACATTTCCGTCCACGTCCTGGGCAAACCAGTCATATGTATCCTCTACAAGTTCACCGTCTTCCCATTCGGTTTCCCTGACAACGGTAGTGGTCACACCCATTACTTCCCTTGTCTCGTTGGTGACATATATTTCCACATCAATGGTTGCCTCTTCATCCTCACCTTCATAAACGAAGGTCGTGCCCGGAGTCAGTGGAAAATAAGGATTGTCGATTCCCTCCACAAAATTCGCAGGGTCTATTTCAGGGCTATATTCATCTGCAGATCCTTCATCGATCGCCATTTCCCCCTCATTGGAATTACCGGTCTCGTTGGTCATTCCTTCATTCGTCGTTTCCTGGACAGGTGCATTTTCGGAATCCGAATTGTCCGTACATCCCGATGCAAGAACTATCAGCACTCCCAGAAAAATAAGTAAGGTATTTCTTACCAGTTTTCGTTTCACATTAATCCTCCCTTTCTCTTCTTGACCCAAAGGGTATCACATTAACTTGTGTTGTGTCTTATAATAACGATTCTGGTACACCGATCGAATAATGGTACAAAACAGAACAGTGGGTGTGGTTATTGTCGAAAACAAACATTCCGTTTCAAAAAAGAGAACTCAGAAAAGATAACTCAGTTCTGGGGTATCGTAAAAGTAACGCTCGTTCCCTCACCAACCTTACTCTTCAGGGCAATGCTACCGCCATGCATATCGATAAGTCCTTTTACAAGAGCAAGACCAATACCAACACCGTCGTATCTTCGGGCATGCGACCAATCAAGCTGGACAAACGGATCGAACAGTTTCTCCTGTTTATCATCCGGAATGCCGATGCCAGTGTCTATCACATGTACACATATATCGCCATCATTTCGCTCGATGATCACTTTTACAGAGCCATTGTCAGAAGTGAATTTTATAGAATTTTCGATCAGGTTATGGAGTATCATCTTAAATTTAGATTTGTCCGCATTTATGATACCAATACCATCCTCAATTTGAAATTCAAGCGATATGGACTTCCTGGCTGCAACTGCCCTGGTGATCTTTTCCATATCACTGATCAATGCTGGCAGGTCGAATTCACTGATCTCGATCTTACTGCTTCCACCCTTGATCTCTGCAATATATATCAGGGAATTGACTATTTCCAGTAAATTCGAACCTGCTTCCTTTATATTGCTCGAGAATTTCCTCTGTTTCTCATTCAGCTCTCCTGCCATCTCAGCCAGAAGAACGTCGGAATAGCCGATAACAATGTTCAATGGAGTGCGCAGTTCATGACTGATATTTGCAATGAACTCGCTTTTTGAATTCGAAGCATCTTCAGCAAGCATTCTCGCCCCTATTAGTAATTTCTCAGTATTTTTACGTTCTGTTGTGTCTGCACAAAGCCCGAGAAAAGTGTTCTCATCGATCTTGACAGCTTCCACCTGCATGTAAAAACGAGTTCCGTCCTTTTTTACGAACAAAAGTTCACCTGAGGTTTTGCCTTGACTTTTCACCTTTCCAAAATGATCTCTTGCCGCTTCAAAAGATTCCGGAGCACAAAGATCAGGGATAAACATGCTTGTCAGCTCTTCCCGGGAATAACCCGTAAGAGCACATGCAGCAGGATTTACATCCATGAATCTGCCGGAAACATCCACAACAAAAATGGGATGTGGAGAATTGTCTACATATGTACGATATTTCTTTTCGCTTTCTTCAAGAATGCTTTTTGATTTTTTGCTTGTCGTTATGTCAAGAATGTTTCCTATGAAATACAGGGGATTGTTCTCTTCGTCAAATATAATGTTTGCATGAAGCAAGCCCCACACATGATGACCATCTTTGTGAAGGTACCGCTTTTCCATTTGTATGGAACCAATTTCACCGGCAGCCAATCTTTTTTGTTGCATGATGTTCTCGGGCAGGTCTTCACCGTAACTTATTTCCCTCAGTGTTTTGCCAATGAGTTCATTCTCGGTATATCCTAACATCCTGCAGAATGCAGCGTTTGCCTGTTCTATCCTTTTATCATAGACGGATAGTCGGACAATGCCAATGGCACTTGATTCATATATTGTCCTGAAGAATGCCTCACTTTCATGAAGTAAGGACTCGGCCTTCTTTTGCCTGGAAATGTCTGCCACTATAATAATGGAATGTTTGATAGAGCCGGATTCATCCCTGACAACACTCGCATATACTTTGACCCACACGAGGTGACCTTTTTTATGAATATACCTCTTTTCAATTTCATATGCATTGATCTCACCTGCCAGTACCCTGGCCATCAGTTCATCTTCAATCCCTTTCTTATCACGATAGGTCAGATCCAGGAATTTCATGGATAATAGTTCTTCCCTGGCATAACCAACAATTTCACAGAACCTGTCATTGACCTTTTGAAAACGGCCCCTCACATCGATCTGAGTGATCCCTACTGCAAACTGTTCAAAAGTAGCGCTGAAATGTGTCTCATTTTCCGGATCGGAACATCCGGGTAAAACAGATCTGTCTTTTGAAACTTCATTTTTAAGTTCGTTGTACTTTTCGACCAGATACTTGCAGCGCAACTTTCTTTCAATGATAGATTTCAAGCAATCCAGAGTGACAACCCTGTCAAAAGGTTCGGAAAAATAGTCATCTGCACACGATTCAACCAGTCTCGGCTTATCTTTAGGAGAGAGAAGGGGACCTATAAATATCACCGGTATGAAATGATACTTATCAGAGGATTTGATCTGCCGGCATACTTCGTATGCTGCAGGATCATGAATATTCTCATCCAGAACTATAAGATCAGGAATAACGGTTTGCAGCATTGCTAAAACAGCATTACATGGACTTACTTCCACCACATCGAAATCATTTTCGATAATATTTTGAAACAAACTTTTGTTTTCAGGTCCGTTTTTAACAAAAAGGATTGTTGATTTCAAAGTCGATCCATTCCATACAAATTGATTGAATATAATAAATATTATGAATGTTATTATATATAAGAAGCGTCTTCAAAATCAAGCTCACTCAGTTAATTATTTACATCTCCCGGACAATGATATTATTGAGAATATGAACGATGAAGTAGAAGTTGTATGTCCGTCATGCTCACCTAAAATAGAGGTGCCTCATGATGTATTGAAGTCAGGCCAGAATTTAATCGTGCAGTGTCAGGAATGCGGGAACGTGCATCCGACTACGATAGAGAAGCCGAAAAATGCCGATGTGAAGGTAATTATCAGCAGGGGAGAAGAATCCTTTAGCTGTATGCACAGAATGACATCCGAGGATGTCATCGGAGTTGAAGATGAGATTATAATCGATGACGAAGTGAACGATGAAGTATACCCCATCATTGTGACTGCCATCGATACAGATGAAAAAAGAGTCAACGTTGCAAAAGCCCCGGATATCCATACCATATGGGGAAGGGCCATTGATGAAGTGGTCGTCAGGATATCCGTGCATCAGGGCAGAAATACTCAGGCCCTTGAAAAGCGAGTTCCTGGAGGATATGAATTCACCATCGGAAACGATGATAGAGTTGATCGGACGGATTTCAGGATAACGAAGATCAAGAAAAGGGACGGTACTTTCCTGTCCAGCAGAGGCAGCACTGTCGCAGCTAAAGATATCAAAAGGGTATTTGCGGACGAAGCTAAAAAACCGGGATGGGGAGAAGGCAGAACGGCATGGAGTATGCGAGGCAAAGGGCGCAGTTGGTAAATACCCTGAAGGGTTACGGTATCAGTGATAAAGTACTTGATGCGATGAGAAGAGTGCCAAGGCACCTTTTCATCCCCGAGGTTCACCGGAACAGCTCATATGTTGATACACCCCTGATCATAGGTTATGCACAGACCATATCCGCACCACATATGGTTGCCATAATGTGCAACTTGCTCGAGCTTGAGAAAGGTCTCAAGGTACTCGAGATAGGTGCAGGTTCTGGTTATAACGCAGCTATTATGGCCGAACTTGTGGGAAGCAAGGGCAGGATATTCTCCGTAGAGCGTCTGGAACCGCTTGCCCGGTTTGCCAGGGACAACCTCGAAAGGACAGGATACAAGAATGTTGAAGTTATTCTGGCAGACGGCACC
>JAWSUM010000068.1:0-16096 GCA_033549165.1 Methanolobus sp. | reverse complement strand
GAATAAGGACAGATAGAGGTACATGGAATTTACAGAAAATGTGGGACGCTACCTCAAACACAAAAAATAATAAAATGGAAGATGAAATAAAACAAATCTAAGAAGGAGTCTTGTGGACTATATGTAAAGGATGCTGAAAGATTGGACATGGAGAAAATATCCAAGGCACTGTAAAATAACTCAGGAAGATGGCTTGAGTGTAAACCAGGGTGAATATATAGAAAACAGTGATTTTGAGCAGGGGGAGAGAAAATGTCAAAGATAAAAGTAAGCGTGTCTGACTTTGTAGACCCATTCAGAGGACTCAATGGGTCCAACAAATTAAATATTTCGAAGATACACTTCTTGAAGTATGGTATGACAGCTGGAATGCCTCTTTTTGGCGGTCCTGGAGTACCACCACTTCAAGCTCTGACTTTGGCCATGTATAAAGCAATTGGAATTAGTTGTGCATTGGATTTTACGAGTCCTTATCTAAAACGTTCTTCTTCTTATTCAAATCTAGATCCAACTGAACAGGCCAACATATCCACATGGGTAGGCATGGCCGGAGCGGCCTTTATGGCCGATGTCAACTTAGACGTATCTCAACTTGTTCATGCTGGAGCCTTACGAAAAAATGGAGCACTTCAAGTGTCTGATTTTAAATCACGAAGACTTGCTGATTTTGTTGGGCAAGATACTAACGGTAATTGGCATGTTTTGGAAGCAAAAGCAAGACAAAATAATCCTTCTTCTAAAGAACGTATTAAATGGAAAACACAAGCACAAACAATTGCAACTATAAACAATATAGCCCCAACTACACAAAGCTACTGCTATACAAAAATAAACAATCCATGCTGTTTAGAACTAGTCGATCCACCTGTAAGAGAAGAGGATACAATAAGATTCTGGATAGATGACTTTGAATTAATACGCACATACTACAAGGTGCTTCTAGAGGTCTTAAAAGATTCAGATAGGAAATTAATGATTGGAAATAACTCGATTAGATATATAATGGCAGGATTCGACCCCATTACGCAGACTTACATTCATGTTGGAATGCAAGATAAAGTATACAATATGATAGAAAGAGAACAAAATCCTCCTAAAATTGAACCCATCAGCGAGAAACCATTTTTCACAAAATTGGAAGAAATACCAGATGAAAGAGATTTTGAACAACCTGAAAATATAATAAGGGATCAGTTTTTCTTGGCATCCGACGGTGTAGCAGTTGCAACGAGTAAATA
Source organism: Methanolobus sp. (assembly GCA_033549165.1). Lineage (GTDB taxonomy): Archaea > Halobacteriota > Methanosarcinia > Methanosarcinales > Methanosarcinaceae > Methanolobus. The sequence goes on along the minus strand of JAWSUM010000068.1, from coordinate 14,858 downwards.
TCCGAATGAGATTAAAATTTATGACCACAGATACCAGTGAGAGAGGACTTGAATCCCTTATTATGGACCATATGACAGGAAAAGTTGAAAGCCCCGATATTGGTAAGGAAGCCACGGTTCTGTACGGAAGCTCTCACTGGATACTGGGTCACTGGAAGGACTATGACCGGGAGCATGCGGTAGACCTGGTGCAGCTTACGGCTTTTATGGAGGATACGCAGGAAGAGCTTGTCGGGGCGCTTGACCTGCAGAATGACAGTCCGGCGCGGCAGAAGTTTCTCGCCAGGCTGCAGGGAGAGATTACAAAGCGTGGTGTCATTGATGTGCTCAGGAACGGGATCAAGCACGGGCCGCACCATATAGAACTATTCTATGGCACGCCGACTCCTGGAAACATAAGGGCGGAGGAACTGTATGCCAGAAATCGGTTCAGTGTTACGCGGCAGTTGAGGTACAGCAGGGACGAGACACAACTGGCGCTCGACCTGTGTCTTTTCATTAACGGGCTGCCGGTTGCAACCTTTGAGCTGAAGAACAGCCTCACCAAGCAGACGGTGGAGGATGCCGTGGAACAGTACAGGCGGGACCGTGACCCGCGGGAGCTGCTGTTCCAGTTCGGGCGCTGCGTGGCTCACTTTGCTGTGGATGACCATGAAGTAAGGTTCTGCACGCATCTTACGGGTAAAAGCTCGTGGTTCTTGCCATTCAATCAGGGTTACAATGACGGGGCTGGGAATCCTCCGAATCCAGACGGGCTCAAGACCGATTATCTCTGGAAGCGCATCCTCACGCCGAAAAGCCTAACAAACATCCTGGAGAACTATGCACAGGTCGTGGAGCAGAAGGACGAGAAGACTGGCAGGAAGAAGCTGGTGCAGATATTCCCGCGTTACCATCAGCTTGACGTGGTACGCAGGCTTCTTGACAACGCCGGACAGTACGGGGTCGGCACGCGCTATCTTATCCAGCACTCCGCAGGCAGCGGGAAGAGCAATTCCATCGCATGGCTGGCACACCAGTTCATCGGTCTCAGGAAAGACGACAGGGAAGTATTCGACTCGATAATTATAATCACCGACCGCCGGGTCCTTGACCGGCAGATCAACAATACCATCAGGCAGTTCGCACAGGTGAGCTCCACAGTCGGCCACGCCGAACGCTCCGGCGACCTGCGCAGGTTCATCGAAAGCGGCAAGAAGATAATCATCACAACCGTCCAGAAATTCCCATTCATACTGGACGAGATCGGTGCGGAGCACCGCGGACGCAATTTCGCAATCATCATCGACGAAGCTCACTCCAGCCAGGGCGGCCAGACCGCGGCAGCCATGAACGAAGCCCTCGCTGATCCCGAGGATGCTATCAACGACGTACTGGAAAAGCGAATGCAGGCCAGGAAAATGATCAGGAACGCCAGCTACTTCGCCTTCACAGCCACACCGAAGAACAAGACACTGGAGCTCTTCGGCTGGGCATACAACGACGACGGACAGGTCAAACACCGTCCCTTCCACAGCTACACCATGAAGCAGGCCATTCAGGAAGGATTCATCCTTGACGTGCTTAGTTACTACACACCCGTAAACAGCTACTACAAGCTGGTCAAGACAATAGAGGATGACCCTGAATTCGATACGAAGAAAGCCAAAAAGAAGCTCCGCAAATACGTGGAGAGTCACGATCACGCCATTCACCTGAAAGCTGAGATAATGATCGACCACTTCCATGAACAGGTGATCGCCCTCAACAAGATAGGCGGACATGCGAGGGCAATGGTGGTTACAAGCGGGATCGAACGTGCCATCCAGTACTTCCATGCATTCAACAGCTACCTTGCCGAACGCAAAAGTCCTTACAAGCCTATAGTTGCTTTCTCAGGCGAGTACGAGTACGACGGAGTCAAGGTCACTGAAGCCTCGCTCAATGGCTTCCCGAGCAATAAGATAGAGGACAGGATAAAGGAAGATCCCTACAGGTTCCTTATCTGTGCGGACAAGTTCCAGACAGGATATGACGAACCTCTCCTGCATACAATGTATGTTGACAAGGTACTTGCCGGTATCAAGGCGGTCCAGACACTTTCAAGACTTAACAGGTCACATCCCAAGAAACATGATGTCTTCGTGCTTGACTTCATGAACGATACTGACACAATACAGGCTGCCTTTTCTGACTATTATCGCACGACAATCCTCAGCGACGAGACCGATCCCAACAAACTGCACGACCTGAAAGCCGACCTTGACAGTTATCAAGTCTACTCCTCCGAGCAGGTGGACCAGCTGACAGAGTTCTATCTTGCCGGTGCTGACCGTGACAGGCTTGACCCTATCCTCGATGTCTGTGTCGCCACGTATAAAGAAGATCTGGACGAGGACGGACAGGTGGATTTCAAAAGCAAAGCCAAGGCCTTTAACCGTACATACGGTTTCCTTGCCTCTGTCCTTCCCTACACAAACGCAGATTGGGAAAAACTATCCATATTCCTCAATTTTCTGGTTCCAAAATTACCGGCTCCAAGAGAGGAAGACCTCTCAAAAGGCATACTTGAAGCTATTGACATGGACAGTTACAGGATTGAGAAGCAGAGTGCGATGAAGATTCAACTGCCGGATTCTGATGCTGAGATTGAGCCTGTCCCCACAAGCGGAGGAGGATTCAAGTCCGAGCCCGAACTTGACAGGCTCAGCAACATCATCAAGGTTTTCAATGAAATGTTTGGTAATTTCCCATGGACAAATGCTGACAGGGTGCACAGGATGATCACACAGGATATCCCCCGCCAAATAGCAGCAGACACTGCATACAAAAATGCAAAACTGAATTCCGATAAACAGAATGCACGCATCGAACACGATAAAGCACTGGTCCGTGTGATGACCGCTTTACTAAAAGATGATACTGAACTATTCAAAAGGTTCAGTGATGATGAGTCCTTCCGTAAGTGGTTGTCAGACACTATGTTTTCTATGACATATGAGTAATGCAATCTGCAGGAAATGATTCCAGATAATTGCAGAGGCATATAGAAAGTTGCAATATCAGCCTGCCTGCCTTCAAAAAAGAAAAAGAAAATATCCGGGAAATGTCATTAAGACATTTCCTAATATTCCGGTGATCCGACTTTCCCCATGAAAAGTATGCAGTTTGTTCTTTTGTCCTCGATGAAGAACATAAAGGGATGGTCTGCCTTGAATTCTCTGATGGGTTCGGGTTCTTCAACAGCTTCGGTGGTATCCACTGCAATTGCTGTTGCTGCGGCAGCTTCGGTTCCCTTTTCCTGTACATCCACAAATGCCTGGTGAATTACCTTTGATATTCTTAAATATTCATCAGATATTCCTGAAAAGTTTGCTGCTGTATCGTCAAATGCATCTGTCATTCCCATCTCAGTTAGTTGATCGGATAGTTCTGTCTTCGTCTCGAACTTGAATTTAGGCATCCATACTTTGACCTCGTATTTTGAATCCATTTCGGATTTAAGTTTCTCGTAGTCATTTACTGAAAATGTTGTCTCAAATTGTCCTATATCGTTGTTGTTAGGAAGAACAACATACATCGACAGATTATCACCTTTGTAAGGTAACTCCAGGATCTTAGCATCTGAGCTTTCACCATAAGTGAGATGCCTTTGCATGAACATTGTTGCAGCAAGGGTCTCTTCATTCTCCGAAGGATAGAATGCCTGATCCCTTGTGCTGCCTTCATCGAATTCATTCTGCCATTTTCCATTGAAGTAAACCGCATTCGTGATGATCAGACGGGTATAGTCATTGATCACGCCGCTTGGGAGCAAATCCTTTATTTTGTCATTCGTTTTTTCTCCTACCCAGTCATTGATAGTATTTCTTGATTCTTCAGGCTGGCCGACAAAATCCAGATTGGCCACTTTTCCTGAGTAATAGTTCTCAACGTTAGAAACGTATTGCTCTTTTATCGTGAAGTCTTCCTGTATCCATAGTGCATTTGCGGTTTCCAGTTCATACTCACTCGATTCTGCGTTTAGTTCATCGTTCATCCCTCCCAGACTGACCTCTAAAATCGTCTTGTCCAGTGGAAAGTGAAATACATTCGCAATTTGTTCTTTTGTGGAACCCTCAGCACCGTCATAGCATATTGCCATTGCAGTGAATATGCTATGCGGGGAAAAGAAAATGTTCGCATCATTATCCTTGATGTTGCTGTACATGTCAAAAGCAAAAGCATTGTTCGCAGCTGTAATATCATAGTTCTCAACAGAGTCTGCATTTATTGTGGTCGTTACATCCACGGTTGAATTTTCGATGCAGCCTGCTGAAAACAGGACAAATGCAGTAAATAAGGTAAATATAATAATTGTGTTTTTAGCCATAGAATTAACTATCAAAATAATGCTATATATAGCCTGTTAAAAATTCAAGTGCAGATTAATTTCTGCATACTGAATTACAGATTCCTGGTAGATATATGCCCTGATCCTTCGTGGTTCACAATAACATCTTCCCCGAGAGTCATTCTTTGGATCTCCTGCTTTTCAAGATCAGCAGTTTCCTCTAACATGGATCTCTTTCCGCCGACCCATTTGTCCATGACCACGCAGGTAACGATATCCCCGGTTACATTGACGGCAGTGCGGCTCATGTCAAGTATCCTGTCCACGCCGATGATAAGGGCTATTCCGGCGGTCGGTACGCCCACGGTGCTCAGTATCATGGCAAGGATAACAATCCCTACTCCTGGGGTCGAGGGAGTTCCTATGGAGGCTCCTACTACTGTTATCATTAGCAGCAGCAGTGCACCGAATCCGAGTTCCACCCCGAATACCTGTGCCAGGAAGACTGCGGCTATGCTCTGGTAAAGGGCCGTACCGTTCATGTTTATCGTTGCTCCCAGGGGTATGACGAACTGGGAGATGGACGGTCTTACATCAAGCTTCTCCTCAGCGGTCTTTATGGACAGGGGCATGACGGCGGCTGAGCTTGAGGTCGAGAAGGCGAGCAGTAGCACATCCCTGATGGACTGGAGGAAACCAAGTGGACCCCTGCGTGCCACCACAAGGACCACTGCCATGTAGAATATAAGCAATATCAAAAGTCCAAGCAGAACCGTGCCTACATAGACCAGCATTCCCAGAAGTGCATCCACACCAAGATTTATCGTGAACTTGCATATCAGTCCGAAAACAGCAATTGGAGCAAGCAGCATGCTCCAGCGGACCACAGTCATGCTCACCTCCTGAAGCGAGCCCATGAGTTCAAGCAGGGGTTTTGACTGTGACGGCGCCATGGAGATTAGGGCCACTCCTATGATGATCGAGAATATCACAACCTGAAGCATCTGCCCAGTGGCAAGTGCTCCCAGAGGATTGGTGGGCAGAATTGTTGTGATCATGCCAGGAAGATCCGCGATCTCAGGTGTGCTGAAAGTCCCCTCTGCTGCCGGGACGGTCTTCTCTCCCATGGTCTGCTGGACCATATCGCCGCTAATAAAAGTTCCTGGGTTGATCATCAATGCCAGACCAAGACCTATTAATATGGCAAGTGCTGTGGTCGCAAGGAAATATCCTACTGTTCGCAGGCCTACCTTCTTGAGCTGTTCCATATCCTCACCGGCGGCAATGCCCCTGATTATGGAAGCGAACACCAGTGGCACGACTATCATCTGCAGCAAAGCAAGGAAAATATAGCCCGGAAGGGCCAGCCATTCACCGATCACATAGGAAACATCCTGGGTTACAATTCCGGCCGAGGGCCCGAGTACAAGTCCGGTGACAATTCCAAGGAACATTCCGATAAGTATCTTCAGCCATAGTCTTTCCTTTACAAGCGAATGTAAATGATGGTTGAGATACTTCAGAGAGCGGGGATGTATCAGAGAAAGAGGGTCGCGTAGGTGGTATCTGTCTGACATGTTATTGAGTGTTATCTAATAGTTAAAGGCATTTTTGGTACAAAGAAAAAAGGAACAGGAATCCTACTTTTTCCATCGCTTCAGGTAGGGAATGAAATTGCTGTTCATTTTTTTTGCTTCATCATAACTCATTATATTCATATTGGCCATAATGTTTGAGCACCTGTCTATCATTTCATCAACTGTGACATTAGCATCCGTGAATGCACCTGCCTGATAGCAATAGGTGCAATATTTTTCATTGACGGAACCATTTGAATTAGTCCCTAAATCTTCTGTCTTTTCCAGAGGCATCCCACAGCTCTGGCAGAACACCTTATTTTGCATTTCCTGTGTCCTCATTTCTTCACCTGTTTGCATTCATGTAAAATTTTTAATGCTCTCGCTTTGAACAGATCGCAGGTTCGAAGAGAAACATCAAAATTAATCAATCGTTTTTTGCATGTTTGCTTAAATATATTTTGCTTTTGTTCTTCACAAAGCCTGAAGTCCGTTTTCACCAGCTTCATTAATCCTGATCTCATTTATATTCTCGAAAATGAGAAGCACGACGTTTCTAAATATTATATTCCGTACACTAATGCGTACAGCGGATTCCACACACCGCTTATAACGAGCAGGTTATTTATTACAACAAGTATCCCTAAAAGAGATATCATGTGCCGTGTTAGGTTCCACAGGGAACAATAACCCCGATTTTTCAGATACAGGTAATCAACAAAACAACAAGAAATGAAGAATAGCTTGAGTGCTACAATGCTGTAATATCCGTAATCCTCAAGAAGAGCAGCAATAACGAAGTTTGCCTCGTATCCTGTTCCCGTCTCAAGGGCAAAAATGGTCGTCAATAGATCGCCAATGACGTAGAATATGAAAATATACCTTATATCATGGAAGAACTCGTTGAGTTTTACATCTCTCCATGATGAGCGAAACTTGCAGTAACCCCTATCTGACCCTGAAAATGGTTCCAAGATACTCCCCCTCAATTTTCCCATTTTAATATTAGGTATTAACCACATAAAAATTTGAGAAACTATATTCAGAAAAAATAATTAGAGATCCTCTGTAGCTATCTGTTGAACATAATTTAAAGAACTATAACAATTAGTATTTACAAATGAAAATATTAACCGTGTAATGGGAGAAAAGTTATGATTCCTTTCATATTGACATTTATCATATTTTTAAGGTCATTGGGCAAGATGCTAAAAGAGCCCGAGTTCAGGAGTTTTATCATACTTGTTGTAATAACCATCTTACTAGGATCTTCGGTCTATCGAAGTATAGAGGGTTGGAGCTGGATAGATTCCATATATTTCTCTGTGATAACCCTGACAACCATAGGTTATGGGGATATCGCCCCTGCTACGGATCTTGGTAAGATCTTCACCATAATGTACGTGTTCATGGGTCTGGGGATATTATTGGGTTTTGTTAATGCCAGTGGAGAATATTTCAGGAAACAGCAACAAGAAAGGATATCCCGGAGGCATCAGAGCTCCATCCGGGATCCGGGTAACAATCTGGAAGAAATGGAAAAGGATATGCTAGAGAACATCAGGGAAGACGAAGAGTAAGATCTCAATCTATAAGCTTTTATTTGTGAAATATCATGGATATGGCGGAGAAATTACTATGCAAGCCCTAAACGACAGATTACCGGAAACATTGGAAGCCTTTTCCCGGATGCGTTCAACTATATTCAAGGACAGTGCCCTCGATGTGAGAACAAAGGAGCTTATTGCCATTGCATCCGCAGTACTGATGAGATGCGAGAAATGTGTGGAGATACACTCCCAGCGTGCAATGTCCAGCGGAGCGACAAAGGATGAGATTGCTGAAGCCATATCAGTGGCAATGTTCATTGCCGGAGGTTCCCAGCTTCACTGGACCGATGTCTACAACAAGATATTGGCTGATCCAGAAAAAGATATCTGATAATATATCAGGCATCTCTAAAGCTCATAGCAATATACTGTAGTGCAACTGTACGAGCCCGCTTTCAAAGCTCACATGGTTTACAAGCTCCATGTGGATTTCCTTTTTTATGTGTTTGAATAGTGGTATTCCCTCGCCCAGGATGATGGGATGGATCGAGACGATGATATCATCGATAAGGTCGTGTTCAAGGAAAATCTTGATTATCTCCGAGCCCCCGACGAGCCAGATATCACTATTCCCTGCCTTGAGAAGGGATTCTGTGAATCCGACAATGTCCTTCGATACAAAACTTGCATTCTTATCTGATGGAGTGATGTCTTTCCTGATGAAGACGAATGATTTTTTGTCACTGTAGGGATAATCCCCGAATTCCAGCACCTGTTCGTATGTCTTCCTTCCCATAAGCACGATATCTATGGAATCATAGAACTCCTGGTACCCATAGTCCCCATCGGTAAAGAGCCAGTCGACGCTACCGTCGGGACGGGCTATGTAACCGTCAAGACTTGCTGCAATGAATAATCTTAATCTGCCCACGTTCCCACTTCCTCTTTCTTTGTTTACTTCATAGCAGTCCCTTTTCAAGATAGTACTCATCCCTGGTAGCCACGAATGCTTTCAGGTTACTGGTTGGTGTCCTTGGAGCTATACCACAGCCAGGAGCCAGGATATCCACACCGTCCTCTATGCATTGCTTTGCTTCCTTTTTGATGTTCTCATGGGATTTTGCAAGCAACGTAGCCGCAGGAGAGACATTACCTATAAGGCAGGCCCTGTCACCGATCACCTCTCTGGCATATCTTGCGTCCACTTTCTCTTCCAGGCTGAGCCCCTGGAATCCTGATTCTGCCATCGGGTCGAGTATGGCTGTAGCATCCCCGCAGACATGCAACAGTTTCAGTCCTTTCATATTTGCTGTCAATGAGCGGTACACGGGAAGCACCATCGATTCGAAGAGTGGAGGCGGAAGAAGGTCAGGACCTGCCTCGGAATCAATAATAACGACGGCATCTACCCCGTGTTCATAAAGGGCATTGGAATATTCCGTGCATGCGGCTTCACCGATGGCCAGCAGTTCCTGGAATAGCTCAGGTTCGGTGATGCACCAGCGCAGGTAGTTCTTTGCGCCTGCGACATAGAATGCGGTTGCTGCGGGTCCGATCATTCCGGCAACGATGGGAACGTCATCACCGGCTCTTCCTTTCACTATGTCCGTAGCCTCCAGTACCGTTCTCATCCTCCTGCTCTCAAGAAGGTCCTCAGGAATGCTCAGGTTTTGAACATCCTCTTTCTTCTTGCAGGGGAAATCAACTTCATATGGCTGAATGTCAAGCGAACCTTCAGCTATTGTGCACCCAAGGGTCTCCGCGATCACAGTCGTGCAGAAGGGATAACGTATGGCTTCAAGGCCGGCTATCTCATGACCTGCAATGGCAAGCGTCGCCATCTTTTCCGCATCATAGTTTGCCTGTGGCCAGAATGCTCCGCAGGCTTCCATGAGTTCAACTGTTCCCGTCTGTGTGACAGAGCATACAGGTACCTTGTCTACCTCTTCTCCTTTTACGGAGCGTATAAAGCGTTCTTTCATTGTCAGATCGTTTGCCATGTTTTCATATCCTTTTTGTTCTTCTTTATCGCAGGAAGGTTTTAAAAGCAGTGCTCCACAGATCTGTTCCTTAACTTATAGAAATGGCCGGAATGTCTGGAGTTTAGGACTTGATAAAAATTCCCTCGGAATACTATATTTAGTATTCCTTGTAGACACCTTCCCCTGCAACCATTTCGCCATATACGGTGGTCCATCCGTCCTGAGGACCTGAAAGCTGGATATCGATTTGTTCGGCATAGTCATTGGACTGCCATCCCCCGGTCCACCAGCTATTCCTGCCATCCAGACTGATAGATATTTCTACATTGGCATCAGGAATTGTAGCATATTCTGCATATACCATGCTCTTGTAAGTGTAAACATCATCGAAATACCAGTACTTGCCTGCATCTACCGGCGTTACTTCATACTTTGGACTGAGAACCATTTCATTTCCGATGGGGTCTTTAGTATTCAGTTCATGGTCGACAGATACCATTGTTCCAAGATCGGCTGAAAAGTACAGTCTGGTTGGTGGCTTCACTTCATTATTTTTCAGGGAAAGCATTAATCCGTGTTCATTATCGACCAGCGCATACTTCCATGAAAGATCATCTTCATTGAAATTGGTATCTATTATATTCCGACCGACGGCGGATGTGTTGTTATGTGCCGGAAGCGGAATATACAGGGTGACATTTTGCAGGACTGCATCCGTGACTATGCGGACATCGTAGTCTATATCGCTTCGAAAAGTGTTCTCATACATCTCCCTGTTGCGTTTATCTATCCATATGGACAACAAACCGGCAGATATGACAAGAAATATCACAAAACCAATGATTATTTTATATCGAGTTTTCAAAATGAATCATCCCACAACTTATGTAAAAATACATATTAAAATATAAGACTTTTTACAAGATGGATGATTTGCCTTAAAGCATTAGAAAGCATAATCCTGCTGATTCGATTGTTTACATCGGCAAGGGGGGCCACAATGATTGAAATACAGGATACAAGCGACATAAGACCGAAAATACTCAATATTTCCTATTCACATTGAAAAAAGATAGGATATTCAAAAGGAACATTGCATTACATGAAGAAAAATCCGAAGGTGGACAAGCCTTTTACGCTTAATGCTCACGTGAGGAAGCGCTTGGAACAATGGGATAAACTTGTCGCAAATAGCTAATTTTGATGGAGACATCAGTCGCCTTGTACCTCATGCGATATTTGGAAGACAATTCCAAGAAACAAGGGAGACAAATGCAAACTACAGACAAAAACAACAATTGAAACGACAAATGAGATAAACTCAGGAGACACAAGAAACAATTGAAAAACGACAAAGAAGATAATTAGAAATGACAACTAATCTTCTTTGTATTACTTCTAATGCGTCTTAATTTGTCCACGAATTTGAAAGAACTTCAGCTTGCTTCAATACCAATTCAATAGCATCCGGTGCCATGTCCGGAGGATACTTATATTTCTGTAATGTACGGCGAACAAGAATGCGTAATTTAGCTCTTACACTATCACGAACCTGCCAGTCCACTGTTGTGGATTTGCGTAGCTTTTCGGTAATTTCCTTAGCTATCTTTTTAAGTGTCTCATCACCTAATTCGCGAACGGCGCTTTCATTATCTGCAAGCGCATCGTAAAATGCTATTTCGTCAGGGCTCAGGCCGAGGTCCTCATCGTGTTTCAGAGCCTCACGATAGTCCTTTGCCATCTGGATGAGTTCTTCGATAACCTGGGCAGTTTCAATGGCACGATTATTGTATTTTCGCAGGGTTTCCTGCAAACGATCACTGTATTTCTTTTCCTGAACAACGTTGTTGAAAGACCTTGATCTTATCTGGTCTTTTAGCAGTTTTTCTAACAATTCAACTGCAAGATTACGATATTTCATGTGCCGGACATCTTCCAGGAATTCGTCGGACAATAAACTGATATCCGGTTTTTCTAAACCGGCCAGTTCGAATATATCGATGACGCCGTCAGCGATTATGGAATTATCAAGTATCTGTTTGAGGAGGGAATCCTTTTCTTCCTGCGTCCGTTTTTTATCAACGGATGTGAATTTACCAATAGCTGTTTTGATGGCTGAAAAAAATGCTATTTCGGTATGTAATGGTTCAACTTCATCCAGAGTGCTGCATAGTGAATATGCTTTGGTGATGGCAAGCATTGTGTCCATATAACGCTTTTTGCCGTCATCCAATCCTAAGATGTGGTTTGCTGCGGGTACAAGCAGCTTGTAGGCCTGGGTTTCAAAGCCAGTGTAATCGAAACCATGGAACATACCACGTACGATGTCCATTTTTTCCAGTAATATGGAATAGGCTTCTTCGGAATTCCTTGTGGGTTCACCTCTGCCTTTGGCTTCGGTGTAGTTGTTGAGTGCTTGTTTTAATTCATTTGCAATTCCGATATAATCTACTACCAGCCCTCCGGGCTTGTTACCAAATACCCTGTTGACCCTTGCAGTGGCCTGTATCAGGTTGTGATCTCTCATGGGTTTGTCTATGTACATGGTGTTGCAGCAGGGTACGTCAAATCCTGTGAGCCACATGTCACGTACTATGACCAGTCTGAGCGGGTCTTTACTATCTTTGAAGCGGTTTTCAATATCTTTTTTTGTCTTCTTATTGTAGATGTGTGGCTGGAGATCTTTTTTGTCGGATGCCGAGCCGGTCATTACGACCTTTATCGCACCTTTCTTTGGGTCGGGATCATGCCACTCCGGGCGCAGTGCTGTTATCTGGTCGTAGAGTTCTACACATATCCTGCGGCTCATGGCAACGATCATTGCTTTTCCTTCCATTGATTCGTTGCGTTTTTCAAAGTGCTGGACAAGATCAATGGCTACCTGCTGAATACGTGGTTTGGAACCTACGAGTTTTTCCAGACGGCTCCATTCACTTTTTGTCTTTTCACGACTGGATATCTCTTCTTCGTCTTCGACTATTTCTTCGACCTTTGCGGATAGCTCTGCAATTTTCTCATTGTTCAGGTCGAGTTTTGCCAGACGTGATTCATAGAATATGGGGACTGTTGCACCGTCGTCTACTGCATCCTGTATATCGTAGATGGATATTTCCCTGCCAAACACCTCATAGGTGTCCTTGTCGTCTGTTGATATGGGTGTGCCTGTAAATCCGATGAATGTGGCATTTGGTATAGCATCACGCAGGTATCGGGAATATCCGAATACCATTTTGCTGCCGATGACCTTGCCGTTCTCATCTTTTACATCGATGAGGCGGCCTTTGCTTCCATACTGGCTGCGGTGGGCTTCGTCTGAGATAACTACGATGTTGTGACGGGAGTTCAGGACCGGATGTGTTGTTTCATCTCCGATTGGTGCAAATTTTTGTATGGTAGTGAAGATTATCCCACCGGATTCCCTTTCAGAGAGCAAGAGACGCAGTTCTTCCCGGGTTTGGGCCTGTACGGGTGTTTGTTTGAAGAGTTGCTGTAAGTTGGAGAAGGTGTTGAAGAGTTGTCCGTCCAGATCGGTGCGGTCTGTTACTACCAGTATGGTCGGATTGTTCATTTCCGGCTGCTGCAATAGTTTTCCGGCATAACAGCACATCAGGATGCTTTTACCGGAACCCTGTGTGTGCCAGATGACTCCGGCTTTTTTGCTGCCGGGAATTACTTCCCTGCCATAGTTTGCACGGGCATCATGGCTCATATGCTCATTGGGTGGCTGTGATGCTATGAGTGTTACTCTTACTGCTTCACGGACTGCATGGAACTGGTGGTATCCGGCTATTTTTTTGATAAGGTTTCCGCCATCGTTCTCAAAGAGTATGAAATATTGCAGGTAATCAAGAAGCAATTCCCTGTCAAAGAATCCACGTACGACTGTCTCTAATTGCCATTCCATTAGCGGCTTATCATTTTCATCTTTGATGGTACGCCACGGTCCGAATCTTTCCTTGTTAGCTGTCAGTGAGCCTATGCGGGCATTGAACCCATCACTTATTATGAGTGCTTCATTGAACACAAACAGGTCACTTATCTCGTCCTTGTAGGTCTGCAACTGCTCGTATGCGTTCCAGATATCCACGTTCTCATCACCCGGAGTCTTAAGCTCCAGTACAGCCATGGGCAGACCATTGATAAAACAAATAATGTCAGGTCGTCGCAGTTGCTTTGACCCCTGAATTGTGAACTGGTTGACCGCCAGATAGCTGTTATTCTTCAAATTCCCAAAGTCGATGAGAAAAACCCTGTCATGAATGACTTCATCATCCCTGCGATACTCAACCGGAACCCCTTCCAGTAAATACCTGTGAAATGCCTGATTATTAAGAGTAAGGTCCAGCCCCTGCGGCTTCAGAACGATCCCCAGAGCCTGCTCAATAGCACTCTCCGGCATCCCGTCATTGATAAGCAGCAATGCCTCCCGTAAATACCGCTCCAGAACAACCCCATGAGGATCAAGCCTCTCAGGACTCGCAGAATCAGGAGCAATATCAGGACCATAAATTACCTCCCAGTCCTTCTCCCTGAACCAGTCAAGACATAGCTGTTCAAGTTGATCTTCGTTCATATCAGCATCTCTTTCTCAGTTCCAAGTATTTACTTCCACAACTTATTTAATCTTTTTTAAACTATATTGGTGAATTATACCTTAACTTCATCAAGTTCGATGTTTTCAACTGACAGTTCGCCAGACAGGAGTTTAGGGAGGAGGTTGTCACGAAGTTGAGATAATACATTTGTTTCATCTACATTATGACTTATTTTTCCTGAAATTGAGTTCAGATATACATAGATTTCCTCTTGAACTTTTAAAGGAGGAATTAAAAAAGGCATTTTTAAAAATTGTTTGACTGAGATTGATTGCCCTTCACGCGAACTACTATTAATCATTCCATAATAAAAACTCATTCTTTCCCTGATGTATTTCTCTACAAAATCGGAATCAATTATTTGAATATCAATGCTAAATACATTATAAGCAGGACTTACTGCCCCAATATCATCCCTCATCAATCCAAAATTTAATACTTGCCTACTTAATCCAAAAACTAAATCACCTTTTTTAATTAATTTATTGTTAGATTTGTTCTTTGAAAGTTGTTTTTTGAAAGTTTCATATCTTGGTTTAAGTCCATCATTTGTTGATGAATATTCTGGAACATCTTGATTCTCAGCTTTTTTATTTGAACGAGAAACAAAATTTTCAAATTTTAAAACTTCCCATCCTTCCGGGACTTCTCCCAACTCCGAATCCCACATAGCCGCCGGAAATAGCTCAGCAGTGCCTTCAAGTTGTGCATATTCATCCGGCTTTTCAGCCTGCATCTTATCAAGCTCATCATCGGTTTTGCCGGAAATGGCACGCATAGCGGCTCTGTTTGCGCTTTCGGAATCTTCGCCTGCTTCAATGGCTGCTATTTTGGCTTTAACA
>JAWSUM010000067.1:0-16200 GCA_033549165.1 Methanolobus sp. | reverse complement strand
CTTCTTCGTTTGTGATACCCATTGCAGCGAATACTACTGCGAAAGCCTCCTCTGATCCGGGGACCTTTGCCTGACGTGCGATCTGCAGTGCAATCTCGTTGTGTGGAAGGCCTGAACCTGAGAAGATAGGAAGCTTCTGTCCACGGACAAGGGTGTTTGTTCCGTCGATGGTGGATATGCCTGTCTGGATGAAGTCCTCTGGTGGCATCCTTGAATAAGGGTTCATTGATGCACCGTTAACATCTATCCTGTCTTCAGGAATGATACGTGGTCCGCCATCCAGTGGTTCTCCTGATCCGGAAAGGATACGGCCGAGCATGTCTTTTGATACAGGGAGCTTGATTGTCTCACCGGAGAACACTACGCCGGATTCCTCGTTCAGTCCACCCGTTCCTTCAAATACCTGAACAGCTACGATGTCAGCTGAGGTGTCAAGGACCTGACCTCTCTTTGTTGTACCATCAGGAAGGTTGATGTGAACAAGTTCACCATATCCTACTGGTTCTGTCTTTTCGATGAAGATCAGTGGTCCTGAAATTTCAGTGATCGTCTTATATTCCTTGGTCATTTTAATTACCTCCAAGGGCTGCAAATTCACTATCCATCTTTGCAAGGACTGTGTTCAGTACGCCATCGAAGTCTTCCTCGAACTTTACCTTGGCAAGTTCATCCTTTGACTCAAGGGACAGTATGTCCTTCATTGGCACACCGGCTTCGAGTGCTGCCTGTGCCATGTCACTATACTTGGATATTGCCTTCAATAGTTTGTACTGCTTGTCAAATGGACAATACGTGTCAACAGGGTGGTATGCGTTCTGCTGCAGGAAATATTCCCTGATCATACGGCAGATCTCAAGAACCAGCTGCTGATCTTCAGGAAGCGCATCGGAACCGACGAGCTGTACTATTTCCTGAAGCTCGGATTCCTGCTGGAGGAGGTCCATTGCATTGTCCCTGAGAGGTACCCAGTCAGGTGCAACGTTCTCTGAGAACCAGTCAGCAAGACCCTGGGTGTACAGACTGTAACTTGTCAGCCAGTTAATGGATGGGAAGTGTCTCCTCTGTGCAAGTTTTGCATCCAGTGCCCAGAACACTTTTACTATACGGAGGGTGTTCTGTGTAACAGGCTCTGAGAAGTCACCACCGGGTGGTGATACTGCACCGATGACTGTGATCGAACCTTCCTCGCCGGAGAGTGATCTTACAGCACCTGCACGCTCATAGAACTCAGAGAGTCTTGCGGACAGGTATGCAGGGTAACCTTCCTCACCAGGCATTTCTTCAAGCCTTGAGGAAATTTCCCTCATTGCTTCTGCCCATCTGGATGAGGAGTCAGCCATGAGTGATACATCGTATCCCATGTCACGGTAGTATTCTGCAATTGTGATACCTGTGTAAACAGATGCCTCACGGGCAGCTACAGGCATGTTGGATGTGTTTGCGATAAGGACTGTACGTTCCATGAGTGGACGGCCCGTCTTCGGGTCCTGGAGTTCAGGGAACTCGTTCAGTACATCGGCCATCTCGTTTCCACGTTCTCCACATCCGATATAAACTACAATATCAGTGTCACTCCACTTTGCAAGCTGCTGCTGGGTAACAGTCTTTCCTGAACCGAATGGACCAGGGATAGCTGCAGTACCGCCTTTTGCAACAGGGAAGAGACCGTCAAGGATCCTTTGACCCGTGATAAGAGGTCTTCTTGGAATGAACTTCTTATCTACCGGACGTGGCATTCTTACAGGCCACTTCTGCATCATGGAGATTTCTGTGCCGTCTGTAAGGACGCATATAGTTTCATCCACTTTGAACTTACCTGATTTTATCTCTTCGACGGTACCGGAAACCTTTGGAGGGACCATGATCTTGTGCTCAATGTTCTCCGTTTCCTGTACAACACCGATAACTTCACCGCCCTTTACAGAGTCGCCACTTGATACAACTGGCTTGAACTCCCATACTTTATCACGGTCAAGACCGTTAGCGGTTACACCTCTTTCAATGAAGTCTCCCATTTTTTCCTGGAGTACTTTCAGAGGTCTCTGAATACCATCATAAATACTTTCTAATAAACCTGGACCGAGTTCTACAGAGAGGGACATTCCAGTGTTCACAACAGGCTCACCTGGTTTGATACCAGATGTATCCTCGTATACCTGAACAGTGGCTTTGTCACCTTCAATCCTGATAACTTCGCCCATTAAGCCTTCGTGACCTACGTGCACCACATCATACATTTTTGGTTTGATGCCTGTAATTGTGACTACAGGTCCGGCTACTCGATAAATTTCACCTTTCATTTCCACAGATCAACACCTACCGATTGTTTTATTTTTTCCCTTAAGTTCGAACTTTGACCACTACCTCCGAGAGTCACAACAGTTGGTTCAACAGATTCATTGATAGTGTTTCTCAAAATCTCCGGTAGTTTATTAAGATCATCACCGTGCATAACCAGAATACCGACTTCTCGATCCTCAAGTATTTTAAGTACAGTAGGTTCAAGTTCGCCATCGACAACATCATATATCTTTTTAATACCTGCAAGCCTGAATCCAGTTACAAACTCGCCTTGTCCGACTACTGCCAATTCCATCAAATCACCAACTGTTCCCTGATAACTTCATCACTGAGGTTGGCGGCTTTTCCACGTATTATTATCCGCAGGTTGTTTACCTCATTCTGTTTGCTTAGCATGTAGTCCATGATTGGTACTATCGAGAGTGGATAAACATGTGAGAAGCTTGCTGCAGATTTAAGTCTGTGTTTTTTCAGCCGTGATTCGACATCTATCAAAGATTGCATATCCGGGCTCACTACATCAGAGATCTCTTCCCAGTAAGGGTACTTTCCGAGTTCTGCGATGAAATCCTCGAATGAGAGTGGCAATAGCCTTTCAATATCCTTGTGTTTCAGCTTGAGACCGCCATCGATCATAAGATCCATCATATCCGGATCAGTGATTCCTGCTTTCTTCAGACGGAAGAGAGTTGTAATGTTCTTTATGTCAATGCCCGTCCTTGTGAACCTGGCAAATAACTTGCGGTCCTTTGACTTTGAACCGCCGGTTGCGGCAAAAAGCCCTGCATAGTACAATTTATCAAGCTGGTTCTCAATCTCTGACAGATTGGTGCCGTTGTAATTCTTGAGTATTGCATAGTATTCAGTGTTCTCAAGTTCTGAGACCACTTCTTCATAATCGCTCTTTGTTGCCAGGTCCGAAAGGAAGGTGTAGCTCAGGCTACCTGCTGCAACAATGGCTTCCAGAATCTCTTCTGTAGAAGCTTTGCAATATTTCCCTCTAAGAATTGTTTTTATATTCCATATATCATACTTTTTGAGCTTTTCTGTGACAAGGTAATTTACCTCGCCTTCCGAGATGTTTATCAACTTCGTGAAGGTCACGGCGAGATTCCTGTTCAGAGCATGCTCAATAAGGTCCACACCCTCATACTGCCTTGCAAGTTCATCGACATCTTCCTTATACTCGGATTCGCCTATGAATCTCGCGATCTCATCGATGCCCATATTCATGAGTCGGGGATAGGTCTCTTTTGGCAGGATCTTACTCTTCATTGCACGGACACGTGCAGTTGTGTATGCGTAGTTGGAGTGACCCTTTGGCCTGGAATTCCCACGCTTAAATTTCTGCAACAGCTGCATTTAGAAATCACCCGAATAAGATATCAGATGTCTGCCTCAATAACTGCTCGTTCACGCTTTTCAGGATGACATCGTATGTATAGTCCAGCCTTACGGTTCCATCTTCGTTCTCAATGATAACTCCACCGAGACATTCAATGTTACCTGCATATTCCAAAGAACTCAGTTCTTTCACAATTTCCTCTGATTCTGCATTGGAGTAGATTCTCTTTCCTGATGCTTCGTACTTCTCTATTAAGGATCTGAGAAGCTCTTTGTTCTTTTCAGGGGAAAATGCGGCTATGGATTTTTCAGCCTGGGTATATACTTCTTCGAGTACTTCCTTGCGTGCATTGAGCAGTGTGCGCTTCACTTCAAGATTTGCACTGGATATTTCTTGCTGCCTGATCTTTTTGATATCATCCTCTGCTTTTGCAAGGCGCTCGCCCATGATCTTCTTAGCGTTCTGCTTTGCTTCATCCAGAATGAGTGAAACCTCTGCATCAGCTTCGCTGTTCAACTGAGCTACTTCCGCCTGTGCGGCATCCATGATATCTTTAACAACAGTTTCAAGTCCCATGCTCACACACCTTTAATAAATTTAAGAGCAAAAGATGCTCTTAAATAAATTTAGCTGATCAACAGTGCAACTACCAGACCGAAGATTACGATTGTTTCTGGAATTACGGTAAGGATCAAACCTTTACCAAAGAGACTCTCGTTTTCTGCCATTGCACCGATTGCTGCACTACCTATGTCCTTTTCGGCAATACCGGATGCAAGACCTGTAAGTCCTACTGCGAGTCCTGCTCCAATTGCTTTTAATCCTGCTGGGTCCATCATGGTTATTGCTGATGTTACTGGTTCTGCCATTTTATTTTTCCTCCGTGTATTTTCTTATATATCCGAATGGATCGTATTTTCGTCCCCCACCTTCGTAGAATTTACCAAAGAATTCTACATACTGTAACCTGAGTGAGTGTAAACCGGGGGCAATTATACTCAGGACAGTGTTTAGAGCGTGTCCGAAAAGGAACACTACAATTGCAAAGATAGTCAATCCGCTGATTGCAGTTCCTGGCTGCCAGATCATTTCAAAGGCGATCAGGTTGACAGTTGATGCAATGTAGATGGATGACAATCCGACAGCTATTATACGAGTATATGAAAGAGTATTACTGAGAAGTGCTGGTAACTCGATCGGTCCTTTGATACCTTCGCCCATGACAAGCATTACAAATCCTATCAGGAACACAAGGATTCCCAGAGCCATCGGGGTAGTCCCCAGATAACCCAGTATCATAAAAAGAATACCGAATTCCACCACGATCCAGCTGCCCTTTTCAAGCATAGCTGCCTTAAGTCCGTGTTTTTTGTTCTCATTAATGAAACCCAATATATAACCGAAGTTGATGTGGATCAAACCAATAAGAGCGGTTACTACTATCAGGGTCATTACAAGATGAGTTCTGTGTATGGGGAAGGTGATCATCTCTTCGCCAATAGGCGACATGAACAGTTCGATGGTCTCAAATCCCGCTATGAGTCCTGCTTCAACACCATGTTCCGTATGCAAGCTTGCAAGTGGGAAACCAAGGAATTCACCGTACAGTATTCCGAAGATAAGTGTGGATATCTGACAGTAAATTAAGATGTTCATCAAAGGCTTGATCGCATCCGATGTCACGAACTTTTTGATTGCAAAGGCCATTATCATAAGGATCAATGCATACCCTATGTCGCCCAGGATCATTCCGTAAAAGAGTGGGAATGAAATGAATATAAGAGTTGTCGGGTCGATCTCCTTATACTTTGGACGGGCATACAGGTCCATGATCTCCTCGAAAGGAGCTGATACATTGGGATTATCATACTCAATCGGGACCTTCTGTTCGTCTTCCTTTGTCATTTCCTGGCCTGATACGAAGGCACGCCCGTTCGTTGCCGAATTGACGGTCTGCTCAAGTTCCGCATAACTATCAGAAGGGATCCATCCGTCTATTACAAAGGTACTCTCTGTAGTTGCAATTCTCAGGGGTGCTTCTGACTTTTCGGTCTCGATGGAAAGAAGTTCATTACTTGCAAGTATAAAATCAGCGTATTTTACATTCAATCCATCGATTTCAGCATCGATTGATTCTATCTTACTGACAATATCGGCTTCCTTCTTTTCCAGATCCGTAATTATAGTAGATGGTACTCCGCGGATATCAGGAACTCTGAGTTCCTTAAACAGTACTTTTGCAAGGGCGTCAGAAATGTCTTCTGATTTTTCCTTTGGAACAAAGAGTACTATTACGCTGGTCTTTGGATCACTATAAAGTTCATAAGAAGATGTAATCCTTGAGACTGCAGGTTCTACATTCTCTTGCACATATCCTGCAAATACAGCAAGTTTTTCATAACCGTGATATAGGTCCAGGTCCAGGTCAATGTTAGTAAAAGGAAGTAGCTCTTTTTTAAGAGATTCGGTTTCTTTAAGTTCTGCTTCCAGTAAACTTTTCCTGTCGGCAAGCTCGGATACTTCAGCATCAAGTTGGTTAAGTTTGTCATCCAGGCCGGAAAGAATCTGGCTTGAACCCTGTCTCTTGGCTGCAACGTCCTTCACTCCAAGCAGGCTGCCAATCGATCTGATCTTGATAAGCTTCTTTGATATCTCACTGATGTTTCCAAAGGGTTTTCCAATTTTGAGGTCAGAGCCATCTTCTATATAGTCTTCGATCTGGAACAGATTTGCCTTGTGCAGAGCATCGACCGTTTCTTCAAGGATGTTCTTGTGGCCAACAATAACGGCACGGGTCATCTGTTTTGCTTTAAGCATGAATTGCCCTCTCAAACTCTGTTATCAGATTATCGACCGCTTTGTCTACATTTGAGGACGCTTTCTCGGCAACCGTTGAGGCTTCCTTTTCACCATCCGCAATGATAGTTTTCTTTTCTGAAGCGATAGACTCTTCAGCAGACTTCATTGCACTCTGTGCTGCTTTTTGTGCATCGGCTTCGGCTTGCTTTATTATTTCCCTGGCCTCTGCACGTGCACTGGTAATACGGTCGTGTTTACTTTTAACACCGGCCTCAACCATTTTTCGTGCATTGCCTTCTGCATCTTTAATTTCAGATAAGATTTTGTCTTTGGCCATGCTAATCCTCATGTCGTGATTGATTAATATAAATCCTGAGTAACGCACACCTTCTACTGCTAAATCACATATAAAGGTTTCGTAGCTTTCACCAGTCTGGTTGTATATGATTTTTCATAATATTGCCTGCATATTTCTACGGCAAGCGTTATATATTATGCAATCGGGGGAGTGCTTCCTGTAATTGTAATGGGAATTGAATGTTTTCTGGTCAATATTCCGGATCATCGTTACTTATTCGATATTTTCATAGTTTCATATGAAGTTCAGCCCTGTATGGGAGCTTTTCTCCCTCCGGGATAGTATGGATATACCTCTTCCTGAACTCCTGGTTGCGCATCATGCAATACTCTGCAGAGCACTTATAGGCTTCATGCTTGCCCATGCGCTCCCAGATGGCGGAAAGTTTCTCCTCGCGGATATTCCCGAAGGAAAGCGGTGTATATGCGCACGGAAGCACGTCGCCGCCGGCCGTCGCATGCATCCAGCGCCTTCCTGCAAAGCAGCCGAACTGTTCAGGTCCCATGAAATAGGGTAATGCCGTGACCCTTGGTCCCTCCGGCTTTTTGTTGATGGTCTTCTGGAAATCTGCCAGACGTTTAACGTCCTTGTCACTGATGACCTCATCCTCGTGCTCAAGCCAGCGACCTACGGCAATTATCTCATATATGGACATTTCCTGCATGCCCATGTCCCATGCGAACTGGTAGAACCCGTCAAGATCATCTATATTATAAGGTGATACCACAACGAACAGGTCTGCAAGTATGCCTGCATCGAGGGCAAATCTGGCTCCATTAACAGTATTCTTGAAAGCACCCTCGCGGCCTCTCACTCTGTCATGCTCTTTCTCGTCTGGGCTGTCAAGACTCATGTGCACTGCAAAAAGACCAGCCTCTTTCAGTTTTTTGGCACGCTCCTCATTAAGGGCAAAACCTGATGTGAAACAGGTTGCGATAGCCTTGCTTTTGTCGACCTTGTCGACCATTCCCGCAAGGTCTTTACGCAGCATCGTCTCTCCACCATCGAATGAGACATAATAGCTACCCATGTCCAGAGCCTGCTCGATCGTGCTGTTGATCTCATCGAAGCTCAACTCGGGATCTGCAACTATGCCGGCAGCTCCACAGTGGATACAATCGTAAGGACACTTGCCGGTTATACCGATTGAAAACTGATCGGGGATCCTTTTTTTGAGTATTGAGGCAACTTGTGCGCTGATCATGCGGTTGAATGCTTCACTTGGCATGGGAGGTACCCATGATGAGAAAATGATACTCTCTTCATCGGAAGATATAGGCTTTTCTTCCTGAAAGATCTTGTTTATGCGTTTTATTATGGGCTTTGCAACCGGGGACAGTGGTCCTTCTGTATCAAGTACGACTTTCCCATCGACTGTGTCTGCATTTACTTTTAATACTGATTTATCATAAACTTTCATGGATACACCTGGGAATTGAGAATTAGAAATTAGATCGATTTACTTCAAGAATATTTTCAGGTAACATATCAAGGGTGATCAGGTTTGTTATCATCATCAGTTTATTCTTGGCATCTGACGGACTGAATTCATCCAGTATTCTTTTTGCCCTGTTCACATAGGCATTGACCTCTTCAACGGACGCTCTTATAGTCTCTTCATGTCCCATGCTCCTGCGTAGGATAAGTGGCAATGTGACTGATTCATAAGTAGATTGTTTGTCCTCAAGCCTGTCAAGATATTCAAGCAGGTCATCTACAATCTGGTATGCATTGCCTACACATTCGCCAAAATCCCTTAATCTGAGGCCCAGTTCCCTGTCAGCACCTGCAACATAAGCGCCAATGGCTGCACTTGCAGCGAACAGGGATGCAGTTTTCTTTGAGATACAATCAAAATAGTTCTTTTTCCTGAATTCAGAATCTGCACTGGAAATGTCAATGGTCTCTCCTTCTGCCATGTACATTCCCGCCCTTCCGAATTCAAGCACAGAATCAGTTCCATATGAGGATATAAGGGAAATAGCTTTGGATATTAGGAAATCGCCACAGAGTATGGCTGCCGGCACTCCATATTTCTTGTGGGCCGATTCAACTCCTCTGCGTATCACTCCGTCATCCAGTACATCGTCATGTATCAGGGATGCGGAATGTATAAGCTCGATGGCTAAAGCTGCATCGATACTTCTTTTAGGATCTCCGCCACAGAGTTCGGTGCATAGTATAAGTATGATTGGACGAATACTTTTACCACCGGAACTGCATATATGCAGCATCATCTTTTTCATATTCGAACCATCGTCCATTGAAGCGACAAGTTCGTCCATTGAAGCTTTTATTAGCTGGTATTCTTCAAGATTCTCTATTTCCGTCATAGTTTTTCGAGCCTTATCATTCAGTGTACTTCGAGGGGCAGCCCATTACTACCTTGCTAGCTTCTATCCTGTTCTGCGAGACCATAACACCACTGATACTAATGCTTTTTCCCTCCTCCAGATTTGCAGGAAGTGCTCCCTTATACTCCACTTCAATATCGAATGTCTCGTCCTCCACATCCTGGAGTATGAATGATATCCCCTCTGTTGAGACATCAAGGGTACCATTCTTGATCACTCCCATTGTATTGACATCATGACCTACATATTTGTCTGGTTTTTCCCGCAGTTCCGATATCATTGGATATCCCTGGGAAAGGTCTACATTCCAGAGTCCAACGACTCCGATAAAGATAACAAAAAATATTGCAAGAACAGTCTTCTGTTTCCTGTCCACTCAAGCACCTTCAGTTAGTATCGATTATTCTCTTAGCTCTCTGCACTTCTTTTCAAGAGACCGACGGATGCGTATCAGATGAATGGCGTATATTGCCAGTATGGTCCATGTATATGCAAATGCAAGCTCTAAGGCATTTATGGTATTCACCTCTTGCTGAGTTCCAGTTTCTCTGCAGGTCAATAGACTATATTACCATAATAGACTATATTACCATGTATCTGTAGTCCGTTTTTTGGCCATGGGCCGCGTACTAACGACTAATTATTAATACGGGTGTGCACTAGTATAGTGCCATCCTATAAAAAGTAAATGAAACTTTAAGTTCAAAAAATACAATTGATCAATATGGTAAAAGCTCCAAGACTGATAGCGTGGGAAACAACTGCAGGGTGTAACCTTTTCTGCAGACACTGCCGCGGAGCATCGACTTCTGAAAGGCCAGAAGGCGAGCTCGCTACAAAAGAGGCAATGCAGTTCATCGACGAGATCGCACAGATGGGAAAGCCTATACTGATACTCAGTGGTGGTGAACCTCTTGTAAGGGATGACATCTATGAGCTGGCAGAATATGCGACCGAAAAAGGTCTTCATGTTGCCCTTGCAACCAATGGGACACTTGTGACGCCGGAAGTAGCCCTGAAACTCAAGGATGTAGGTGTCAGGAGGATCAGCATAAGCCTGGATGGCTCAAACTCCCGGACACATGATGATTTCAGATGCATGCCGGGGGCCTTCGAAGGTGCCATGAGGGGCATCGATGCTATCAAAAAGGCAGGTATCGGCTTCCAGATTAACACTACCATCACAAAACGCAATCTTCAGGAGATACCTTCTATCCTTGAGATGGCAACAGAGATAGGTGCGGATGCCTTGCATATCTTCCTGTTGGTACCAACAGGCAGAGGCAAGGAACTCGAGGAAGAGGAAATTCCTCCTGTAGAATATGAAAGGGTCCTTAATTGGTTCTATGATCAGCAGAAAACCGCGAAGATACAACTAAAGGCAACCTGTGCACCCCATTATTTCAGGATAATGCGCCAGAGGGCGAAAAAAGAAGGCGCCGAGGTGACTGTTAAGACCCATGGCTATGAGGCCATGACAAAGGGATGCCTTGGTGGTACTGGATTCTGTTTCGTATCCAGCATAGGGGAAGTATATCCATGTGGGTACTTGCCTGCACTTGCCGGAAGTACCAAGGAGAAGTCCTTTAAGGACATCTGGGAGAACTCAAAGGTCTTCAATGACCTGAGGGATGTCTGCAAGCTCAAGGGCAAATGTGGTGACTGCGAATACAATAAAGTATGTGGTGGCTGCCGTGCACGTGCCTATGCTGCGACCGGGGATTACCTCTCGGAGGAACCTTACTGCATATACGTACCTGAAAAACAGTGATCTTAATGATATATCTCGATGATACTGACAAAACGATACTGAATACTATACAGTATGATTTTCCGCTCGATGTTCATCCTTTTAAAAAACTCGGGGAAGAACTTGGTATAAGTGAGGAGGAAGTTATCATGCGCCTTGGAAGGCTGCATGATGAAGGGGCCGTCAGGAAGATCGGACCGGTTATAAACCGTAGCAGCATCGGAGGTACAAGCACGCTTGTAGCTGTCAATGTGCCCGATGATATGGTCGATGAAGTGGCCGGTTACATTAATGAGTATCCTGAGGTCTCGCACAACTATCTTCGGCCTGATGTCTATAATGTCTGGTTCACCCTTTCAGCTGCCCGGGAAGAGAGGATACATGAGATCCTGAATGAGCTTAAAGAGAAGACGGACCTGGAATTCATCAATCTGCCTACAAAACGGCTCTTCAAGATAGGTGTCAGGTTCAATGTAAGGTGAGAACATGGATGAAATTGAAGAAGCGATAATAAGATTCACGCAGAATGGTATTCCCCTTATCCCTTCCCCATTCAAGGATATCGCAGATCAACTGGGCCTGACCGAAGAAGATGTCGTCGGCATTATTAAGAAGATGCAGAATAAAGGAATCATCCGCCGCTTTGGTGCATCCATCGGACACCGGGACATAGGCATCGTTGCAAATGCTATGTGCATCTGGAATGTTCCGGATGGGGAC
Source organism: Methanolobus sp. (assembly GCA_033549165.1). Classification (GTDB taxonomy): domain Archaea; phylum Halobacteriota; class Methanosarcinia; order Methanosarcinales; family Methanosarcinaceae; genus Methanolobus. Next base: position 4,573 of record JAWSUM010000067.1, on the reverse strand, counting down.
GTTGAGAGGATTGGCGGTATCATGGCAGCATTTGATGAGGTAACTCATTGTTATGAAAGGCCCCGTCGTCCTGGCTGGGAATACAACCTTTTCACCATGGTCCACTCCTACACAAGAGATGATTGTGAAAAAGTAGCAGCGAGGATATCGCAGGCAACCGGGATCACGGATTACAGACTTCTCTTCAGCGAGCGCGAGTTCAAGAAGACCGGTGTTCGTCTTTAGTTTAGTCGCAACGTTTAACTAATTTACAGTGAAAGGCAGAGGAGTCAGAAGAGGAGTATTTCGCATGGCACCAGAGAATCCCTTCCTACCACTGCTAATAGACATGACTGGCAGAAAGATCGTCATTTTCGGTGGCGGTTCTGTGGGTGAAAGAAAAACCCTGTTGTTTTCACGATATGCAGATGTAACGGTCATAAGCAGGAGTTTTACCCCGGATATCCGGGATATTTCCGGGAAAGATAATGTTCATCTGGTGACGGCAGACGCAGGAAAACTATCTGATGATGAGATCGACGGTTTTGTTGATGGGGCGTTCCTTGTGATACCAGCTACGAACCAGCGTGACATCAATGAGCGGATAGTTGCCGTAGCGAAGAAAAGGAACATCCTTACAAACCAGGTAGATGCCATTGGCGATATTACCGTTCCCTCGGTGGTCAAAAGGGGCGACCTTACCATAAGCATATCAACATCCGGTTCCAGCCCGGCCTTTTCCAGGTTCGTCCGGCAAAGGGTAGAAAGTGTCATAACTCCGGAATTTGAGGACATGATAAGGATTCAGGAAAATCTGCGCACATATCTGAAAGAGAATATGCCCGACCAGAGTGACAGGAAAGAACTGTTATGGGAAGTTCTTGAAAGTGAGGATGTCTGGGCTGCACTTACGGAATCCTATGAAAAAGGGTTTAACATAGCACAGGGTATAGTATCTGAGAAAATAAACGAGAAAGTCCGATAGCATGTCTGTTTATAACACATTTTCAGCATCTTTTGAAAAAAATATCCCGAGGTGTTTCATTGACTGAGATCTCCAGTATGGTCATCACACATTCCAAGGCAAGTGTGGAAGAGATGGAAGAGGTATGGGATGGTGACCTCGAGTATATCCTCCGGGAACTCTATGCTAACGAACTTGTATGCGAATGTGCTGTACTCAAGACCTGCAACCGTATCGAGATGTATGTAGTTTCTCCCAAGGGAAGCAGCGTGCTGTTCCAATTCGCAAAGAGAATGGGGCTTTCATCCAATATATTTGATTTTTACGACCATGAAGAATCCATCATGCATCTGTTGCGGCTGTCTTCCGGTCTCGAATCCATGATAATCGGAGAGGACCAGATTCTTGGTCAGATAAAGGACCTGTACCAGATAGCCAAGAACCTCGGTACCACCGGCAAAATGCTGGATACTGCATTCGGTAAAGCCATACAGGTCGGTAAAAGGGTAAGGACCGAGACCGAGATCAACAGGGGTGCCCTGTCGATAGCATCGGCTTCCGTGGACCTGGCTGAAGATACTGTCGGTGACCTGAAGAACAAGATGGTGCTTGTCATCGGTACCGGCGAGATGGGAACTCTTGTGACAAGGGCTCTTTCCCACAGGGACATCGAACTGATGTATATTGCGAACAGGACATATGCAACCGCAAAGCAGCTTGCTGATGAGATGGGGGGGCATGCAGTCCACTTCGACCAGATCGATGAGAACCTCAAGAAGGCCGATGTGGTCATAAGCGCCACAGGAGCCCCGCATTTTGTCCTGAAACATAACCAGGTGCTTAAAGCAATGCAATCCCGGGAGAAAGAACTTCTTCTGATCGACATAGCAAATCCCAGGGACATTGAACCGTCCATTGTGGACATTCCTCACGTGACACTATATAATATAGACAACCTGCGTGTCATCAATGAGAAGAATCTGGAGCTCAGGATCGAGGAAGCTAAAAAAGCACAGGCAATCATCGACGAAGAGTTCAACCTGCTGACAAAACAGTACAAGCGCCAGAGGGCAGACCATCTTGTTTCAGAGTTATATGCCCAGTTCTACAGGGTGCGTTGCCTGGAAAAAGAGCGTGCATTGAATAAGTTAAGTGCTTATCATACCATTGGCGAGGTAGAGAGCCGCATAATTGACGACCTGACCCATTCCATCGTGAACAAGATACTTGCCGAGCCTACCAAGGTCATGAGAATGGCAGCAGAGGTCGGCGACGATGAAATGCTGGATATGGTCTTCCGTTTATTCAATATTGAAAAGGCAACAGAGAAGATAAAGATCAAAGGTGAGCCGATACCATGTTCCCGGAACTTAGAATGAGAAGGTTGAGAAGTGGAAAGATAAGAGACCTGATAAGGGAGACATCACTCTCAGTTGATGACCTTATCTACCCGATGTTTGTGGATGAGACTATTGGGGACGTCCAGAGGACAGCATCGATGCCCGGTGTTGAAAGGCTCCCCTTAAGCAAGGTTGCCGATGATGCAAAGGAAGCCGCTGACCTGGGAATACCTGCAATCATTCTTTTTGGCATACCTGGGCACAAGGACGAGCATGGAAGTTCCGCATGGGGGGACGAAGATATTGTCCAGAAAGCTGTACGTGAGATCAAGGAAGAGCTCGGCAAGGACATGGTGGTGATAACCGATGTCTGTCTCTGTGAGTACACCGACCACGGGCACTGCGGAATGATCGACCATGAGACTGAAGTGATCCTGAACGACCCGACCCTGCCCCTTCTCGGAAAGACTGCTGTCAGCCACGCAAAGGCCGGTGCCGATATGGTGGCACCATCTGGAATGATGGACGGGATGATAGGTGCGATGAGGTCGGCCCTTGACGAGAACAATTTCAAGGATATCCCTATTATGTCCTATGCAGCGAAGTATTCATCTGCATTCTACGGCCCCTTCCGGGACGTTGCGGATTCCGGATGCTGTTTTGGTGACAGGTCTACCTATCAGATGGACCCTGCAAACTCCGACGAGGCTATCAGGGAAGTGGAACTGGATATCCTGGAAGGTGCCGACATTGTGATGGTAAAGCCTGCACTGCCTTACCTTGATATTATCTACCGCATCAAGAATGAGTTCAATATGCCGACCGCTGCCTACAACGTCAGCGGGGAATTCGCAATGATAAAGGCGGCTGCACAAAATGGCTGGCTCGATGAGAATAAGGTGATGTATGAGTCACTGCTTTCCATAAAGCGTGCCGGTGCGGATATGATACTTACCTATTTTGCAAAAGACATGGCGAGAATGCTAAAATGATTATACGGTGATCTTATGTCCCTAGATAAGTCCAGAGAATTATATCAAAAAGCAAGAACCCTCCTGCCGGGAGGAGTAAGCAGTCCGGTCAGGGCCATCAAACCCTATCCGTTCTACACACAATCAGCCAGCGGATCGAAGATTACGGATATAGACGGGAATGAGTATATCGATTATTGTCTTGCATACGGTCCGAATATACTGGGCCATGCAAACCCGAAGATCAAAGAGGCTATTATTTCCCAGCTGGATAAAGGCTGGCTTTACGGCACTCCGACAGAACTTGAGGTAAACCTGGCAGACAGGATCGCTGGTCTTTACCCAAGTATCGATATGCTTCGATTCGTGTCAACGGGTACTGAAGCTACCATGAGCGCCATCAGGGCTGCAAGGGGTTTCACCGGTAAGAACAAGTTCATCAAGATCGAAGGTGGTTTCCACGGAGCTCATGATGCCGTGCTTGTGAAGGCAGGCTCAGGAGCCACAACATTGGGTAAACCTGATTCCCTCGGCATTCCTGAGGATTTCACGAAGCACACTTTACAGGTTCCTTTCAATGATATCGAGGCACTGACAGCTCTTATAGAGAAGTACAGCGACGACCTGGCTGCCTTTATACTGGAGCCGGTAATGGGAAATATCGGACCTGTTCTCCCGGAGAAGGATTACCTCAGGGACGTGCGCAAGGTGACCGAGGAGAATGATGTTGTCCTCATCTTTGACGAGGTCATCACAGGTTTCAGGCTGGCCATGGGAGGTGCACAGGAGTACTACGGCGTCACCCCTGACATGACCACCCTTGGAAAGATCGTAGGTGGAGGCCTTCCGATAGGAGTCTTCGGCGGCAAGAAAGAGATAATTGAGATGATCGCACCTTCCGGAAGCGTGTACCAGGCAGGTACTTTCAGCGGAAGTCCGGTATCTGTTGCGGCAGGTCTTGCGGTGCTGGATGTGCTTGAGAAAGAGGACGTGCACAGCAAACTCAGTGTCACCGGAGATAAGCTCAGGTCAGGACTCTCGGACATAGTTGCAGACCTTGGCCTGGATTACACGGTCTCGGGAATATCTTCCATGTTCAAGATATTCTTCGGTGACAAGCCCCTGAACTACCAGGATGTGCTCAAATGCGATAAGGAAGGATACCTTAAGTTCTTCTTCAGGATGCTGGATAATGGTATTTTCCTGCCGCCTTCACAGTTCGAGACAAACTTCCTCTCCACCGCACATACGGAAGAGGATATCGAGAAGACCCTGGCCGCATACGAAGCCAACCTGAAATGACCGGAGTAAAACGCATG